>DATNFC010000170.1:0-2005 GCA_035606545.1 Candidatus Methylomirabilota bacterium | reverse complement strand
GGTGTTGCCATGAGCCGCCACCGACGCGAGGCCTTGCTCCTCGCGCTGATGCTGCCGCTGACCTTCGCGGCCTGGTCACCACCGCCGCCCGTTCACACCGAGGTGGCGCCCGGCGTTCACTTGTTCCGGACGCAGCCCTACGGTGACGTCGGGCTGGATGGCAACTCGGTCGCGATCATCACCGACGCCGGCGTGCTGGTGTTCGATGCCAACGGCACGCCGGCCGCCGCGCGCGCGGTGCTCGCGGAGCTCCGCAAGCTGACGAAGCAGCCCGTGCGCTACCTAGTCTACTCGCACTGGCACTGGGATCACTGGTACGGGGCTGAGGTCTACGCCCAGGCCTTCCCGGGCCTCACGATCGTGAGCCATGAGAAGACGCGCGCGCTGATGGCGGGACCCGCGATCGCGTTCAATCAGCCCGGTCTCGACGAGCAGCTTCCGGCCCACATCCGCGACGTCGAGTTGGATGCAGCGCACGAGGACTCGGTGAACGCGCGCTCGGCCGAAGCGAAGGCGGCCGCCGAGCACCTCGAGCGCGACCGCTTCTTCCTCGCGCAGAAGCGCGGCGTCCGCCACACGCTCGCCACGCTCACGTTCACCGATTCGCTGACGCTCCACCTCGGCTCGATGGTGATCCAGGTGCTGCACATCGAGCGCGCGATCACGCCCGGCGATGCGTTCCTGCGCCTCCCGGCCGAGAACCTGGTCGTCTCCGGCGACCTGCTCATCAACCCGGTCACGTACGCGTTGTTCTGCTACCCGGCCGGCTGGATCCGCACGCTCGAGTACCTCGACGCGCTGGACGCGGCGACGATCGTGCCCGGCCACGGCGACGCGCTGCGCGACGAGACGCTCCTGCACGCGACGCTGGCGCTGCTGAAGCGCGAGCGCGAGCTCGCACTCGCGGCGAAGGGGAGGGGCGAGGCCGTGGACAAGGCGAAGGCCGCGATCCTCGCCGACACGGAGGTCCAGCGCCTGCGCGGCGCGATCACCGGCGGCGACGCGAAGCTCAATGGCTCGTTCGCGGTCTACCTCGTCGACTGGTTCGTGCGCCGTGTCTACGCCGAGGCGGACGGCCCGCTCACCGACTCGATCCCGTCGAGCCCGTAGCGCTGCACGGGCAGGTTCACGGGAGCACCGCGAGCCTGCGGATGTGCTCGCCCGCGGGCGTGCGCACGAGGATGAAGTAGATGCCTGCCGGGGCCTGACGGCCCTGCGCGTCGCGCGCGTCCCAGGACAGCGTGAACCAGCCGGCGGCGACCACGCCGTCGCTGAGTCGCCGCAGCAGGCGGCCCTGCGCGTCCACAACGTCCGCGGTCACGTTCATGTCGCGCGGCAGGCCGAGTGACAGGGACATGCGGTCGGCCATGGGCGACGGCGTGGGCTGGCCCACGGTGAGCACGCCGGGCGCCGGCCGGTCGTCGACGCCGGCGGCGTTGATCGGCACGAACGACGTCGCCCCACCTTCGTTGCCGTGAACGTCCACCGCGCTCACCACGTAGTGGGCGAAGTAGCCGGGCGAGTCGTTGTAGCCGGTGAGCGTCGTGGTGCCGATGCGGTGAGCGCCGTCGGTCGGCGGCACGGCCTCGGTGCCGCGGTAGACCGAGTAGTGGTCCAGGTCCGGCACGTTCACCGCCGGCCAGAAGAACGTGGCGATGCCCGACGAGATGCTGCCCGTGACCGACGCCGGCGCCGGCGGCGCGAGGTTGTCGACCGAGTGGCCGTCCATCTCGTTCGAGATCCATTCCGCCGGCTCGCTCGCCGCCTTCGCAAGCACCCGGAAGCGGTAGAGCGCCGGGTCGCCGCTGGTGGAATCGGCCGCTGTCTCGACGATGAGCTCGTAGGTCGGCTCGGCGCTCGCCGGGTGCTCGCCGACGCTCACCCACGGATCGCCGGGAGCCGCGGTGGGGCGGCGCTGGACTTCATAGCAGCAGATCAGGTTCGAGAATGCCGGGGCGTCGAGCGGGCTCTGCGTCCAGTGAAGGCGCACCCACGAACCCTGGTC
>DATNFC010000169.1:0-2553 GCA_035606545.1 Candidatus Methylomirabilota bacterium | reverse complement strand
TGGACCCCGGCGGGTGACCTGATCGTCACGGTATTGCGATCCGTCGGCGATCTCTCCCGAGCCGATCTGCCGACGCGGCCCGGGCACGCGGGGTGGCCGACGCCGACGCCGGAGGCGCAGTGCATCGGCAGTACCCGGGTGGAGTGGGCGCTCGCGCCGGTGTCGGCGGCGGAGATCGAGCGCGGCGAGGCCGTGCCACACCTCTGGGAACACGCCTTCCTGCCGGTCCAGGGTTGGTGGCTGCGCGACGCCGGCACGCTCACACCGGCGCCCGCGGACGTGACGCTCGAGGGGACGGGCCTGGTGTTCTCGGCGCTGAAGCCGGCGCAGGCGGGCTCACCGATGGTGCTACGCTGCTACAACGCGACCGGTCGGAAAGCGGCAGGTGCGTGGCGCTTCGGCGATGGCGTCAGGAGTGCGCATCGCGTTCGCGCCGACGAGCGCGAGTCGGTGGCGCTCGTGCTGGAGCAGCGCGGCAACGTGGTACGGTTCGTGGCCGAGCCGCATGAAATCGTCACCATTCTCGTGACCTGACGTGCAAGAGCATCGCATCACCGTCTCGCGCTCAGCTCGGTACTTCACGCTCGGCCGCGTCGAGCGCGAGGTCTGGTTCGTCTTGCACGGCTACGGCCAGCTCGCCGCGCGGTTCTTGCGGCACTTCGAAGCGCTCGACGACGGCACGCGCCTGATCGTCGCGCCCGAAGGCTTGTCACGGTTCTATCTGAGCGAGGCTCCCGCCGAGCGTCGGGTGGGGGCGAGTTGGATGACGAAGGAAGACCGGCTCGCGGAAATCGACGATTATGTGCGCTACCTCGATGCGGTGTACGCAGAGGTGGCGCGAACCGTGGATCGCGCCCAGGTCAAGGTGACGCTCCTCGGTTTTTCACAGGGCTCCGCCACCGCATGTCGCTGGGCGACGATGGGGAAAACCCGATTCGACCGCTTGATCGTCTGGGGCGGGGAAGTGCCACCGGACGTCGAGCTGCCTCGCGCGGTACGACTCTCGCTGGTCTATGGCAGCCGCGATGAGTATTTCACGTCCAAAGTCATCACTGCCACGGAGGCCCGGCTCCGCGCGCACGCAGTCCCCTACCGGCTGGTCCCGTTCGAGGGCGGCCATGAGATCGACGCAGAAGTACTCAAGCAGGTGGCGCTGACCGCTGATGGCTGAACCCTGACGGCTCCAGCGCATCTCTCACTGCATCTCCCAGCAGCGTACACGCTACCACCACGAGGACGAGGGCGAGCCCGGGGGCCGTCGCCACCCACGGGGCGTTGACGAGCACGTCCCGGCCCGACGCGATCATGTTGCCCCACGACGGGGTCGGGGGTTGGACCCCCAGTCCCAGATACGAGAGACTCGCCTCGAGCGCGATCGCGTTGCCGATGCCGAGGGCTGCCGCGACAATGACGGGCGTGAGCGCGTTCGGCAGGATGTGGCGGGCGAGGACACGCAGCGGGCGGGCGCCGACGGCCACCGCGCCGTCGACAAACGGGCGGGCCGCAAGCGCGCGCACCTCTCCATGGACGAGCCGGGCGACGCTCATCCATCCGGTGAGACCCAGAACGACGATCACGAGGGCCGTGCTCGGCCGCCACAGCGCGGCGAGGAGCAGCAGGAGCACGATCCGCGGCAGCGCCAACGCGAAATCGGTGAGCCCCAGCAACGCGAGCGGCACAGGTCCCCGCCCGTATCCCGCGAGCGCGCCGATGGCGACGCCGAGCGTGAGCGAGATCAGCACAGCCAGCAGCCCGACGCCGAGGGAGACGCGCGCTCCGTACACGAGCCGCGTCCACACGTCGCGCCCGAACCGATCGGTCCCCAAGGCGTGAAACGCGCCCGCCGCATCCGTGGACAGCGGGGCGAGGAACCGGGTCGCCACGATGTCGCCTTGGGTGTTAGGATCGCCGCGCGTGACGAGTGGAGCGGCGACCGCACAGGCGATCACTAGCGCGAGCATCACGGCGCCGAACGCTCCACGGCGGTCCCGCAGCAGGCGCTTCATGCCTCCCGGTGCCCGATTCGCGGGTCGAGCCACGCCGCCAGCACGTCGGCGAGGAGGTTTCCGGCCACGACGAGGCCGGCGCTCACCGTGGTGGCGGCCATCACGACCGGGTAATCACGCGCCTGCACCGCCTCGACCAGTACGCGGCCGACGCCGGGCCACGCGAACACGGCCTCGACCAGGACGGCCCCTGAGAACAGGGCGGGGAGGGACAGGCCGAGCAGCGTGACGACCGGCGTGAGGGCGTTGCGTAGGGTGTGGCGCAGCGTCACGCGCCACGGCGAGAGGCCCTTCGCGTGGGCGGTCGTGACGAACTGCTGGGAAGCGAGGTCCAGCATAGCGCCGCGCACAAAGCGCGCGGAGCCGCCGACGCCAATCAGCGTGAGCGTCACGAGGGGCAAGGCGAGGTGTCGCAGCCCGTCGACCACGCGGACCCAGCCCGTCAGGTAGTCGGCGTCGAGACCTGCGGCGCCGAACGCGGGCAGCAGGCGCGCCCAGTAGGTGAACACCATGATGAGCATTAGGCCCAACCAAAACCCTGGGACCG
>DATNFC010000168.1:0-12790 GCA_035606545.1 Candidatus Methylomirabilota bacterium | reverse complement strand
GCGAGGTCGGTGCGCCGGTACTGCTTCGCGAACACGGTCCGCCGCTCGCGCCGCCCATCCGGCGCCACCAGCGTCAGCTGGCAGCGCGCCGTCAACCGCTTGCCCGGGGCGTGGCGCACGATCTCGATCCGCGCGCGCTCGAGCCGCGCGCGCTCGCCGCGGCGCAGCCAGGTGACGAGGTCGGCCTCCTCCACCGGCCGCCAGCCGGGTACGGCCGGGCCGGAGCCCGTCACCCGCGGCGTCCTCGCCATCGCGACCGATTCCCGGAACGAGCTCACAGTTTCGCGTACACCTCTGACCACTGCGCGGCCTCGTGGTCGGGGTTCATGGCCAGCGCCGTGGCGCGCGCGCCCTCACCGATGCGCCGCGCCAGCAGCGGGTCGCGAACCAGGTCGCGGATCGCGGCCGCGATCTCGCTCGACGATCCCGGCTCGACGAGCAGGCCGTTCTCGCCGTGGCGCAGGATCTCCGGGATCGCCGCGACGCGGCTGGCCACGATCGGCCGGCCGAGCGCCATGGCCTCGAGCATCGAGATCGGGCAGCCCTCGGAGAACAGCGACGGGAACACCATGATGTCGAAAAGGCGGATGTAGTCGCCCATGCGCTCGGGTGCGATGCGCCCCGTCACCTGCGTGCGCGCGGCGAGCCCGTGCTGCTCGATCTCGCGCGTGATCGTGACGCGGTCCTCGGGACCGAACCAGTCGCCGGCCATGAGCAGCGTGTAGTCCAAGCCACCGTTCAGCGACTCCAGGGCCTTGAACAGGTGGACAAGGCCCTTCTTGTAGCGGAACAGGCCGCTCGAGCCGATGACCGTGCCCTGGAGCGGCAGCTCCGGGCGCTCGCGCGGCGCGAGCCGGGCCGGGTCGATCGAGTTGAGGATCGTGCGCCCGCGCCCGGCGAGCGGCGCCAGCGCGCGGTCCGCGAGCTCCAGCAGCGACGTGGCCACGGACGTGACCGCGTCCGCATGCTCGATCGCCGAGCGCACGAAGCCCAGCCGCAGCGGGTCGAACGCGTACTTGCCCACGTCGTTGCCGCGGATCGAGGCGATCACGCGGGCGCCGTGGAGCCGGCCGACGATGCCGGCGATGTAGGCGCCGGGATAGAGGAAGAAGCCGTGCAGCACGGCGTAGTCGTGGCGGCGCATCAGCAGGTCCAGCGCCTGGAACATCTCGCGGTTGGACCGCGTCAGCACCTCGGCCTCGCTCGCGCCCGGCGGGTGGTGGACGAGCACGCGGTGGACGAGCAGCTCGCCCTCGCGCGTGCTGGTGATCGCCTCGTCGAGCGCCACCGGCTCCGGGTGCTTCTGGAATGCCACCACGTGCACGTCGCGGCCGCCGCGCGCGAGCAGGCGCGCCACCCGCGCGCAGGAGTGGCCCACGCCGCCCACCTGCGGCGGGAACTGGCTGGTGACGAGCGCGATCGGCTTCATGCGCGCGGCCCTTCCGCGGCGCGACGCTCGGCCAGCGCCAGCCCCGGCTCGCCTGAGCGCAGCGCGCGGACGATCGCCTCGATGCGCTCCACGTGGCCCGACCACGTGCGCTCGTCGCCGATCCCCTGGCGTCCGGCGACGCCGAGACGCCGGCGGAGCACGGGGTCGCGCACCAGCCGCTCGAGCTGCACCGCCAGCGCGCCGGCGTCACCGGGCGCGTGCAGGAGCGCGTTCCGCTCGTGCTCGAGGAGCTCGTCGAGCTGCCCGATCCGTCCGGCGACCACGGGCACGCCCGCGGCCATGTACTCGAACAGCTTGAGCGGCGAGAAGTAGAAATCCGGGTGCGGCGTGTACGGCGCGGTCGCGAGATCCATGAGCGACAGCCACGCCGGGATGTCGGCGTGGGCGACCGCGCCCGCGAACGTCACGTGCGGCAGGAAGCCGCGCTCGGCGGCCGCGCGCTCGAGCGGCTCGCGCATCGGGCCGTCGCCGACCACGACCAGGTGTACGTCGAAGTGCCGCTCGAGCAGCGTCGTGAACGCTTCGAACAGCGTCTCCACCCCGTGCCACGGCTTGAGCGAGCCCACGAAGCCGATGACGCAGCGGCCGCGCACGCGCTCGCGCACGTGTTCCGGCACCTCGTCGGCCGTGGCGCCGGGCGTGAACCGCCGCGTGTCGACCGCGTTCGGCAGCACGTGGATGCGCGCCTCGGGCACGCCGCACGCGGCCACGGTCTCGGCGAGCCGTCGCGAGACCACGATCACGGCGTCGGTGGTACTCCAGATGCGCCGTTCGCTCGCGCGCGCCAGGTCCTTGAGCTCGAGCCCGCGCATGCGTTCCTGCTCGTCCGCGAGCGGCGCGTTCACCTCGAGCACGTGCGGCACACCGTGGAGCCTCGCCAGGTCGATGCCGGCGTGGCCGAACAGCGTGTAGCGCTCGTAGATGAAGTCCGCCGGCTCGGCGAGCAGGGCGTGGCCCAACTGGGCGCGGAGCGCCTGGTTGTAGAGCAGGTTCCGCAGCTCCTGCCGCAGTCGCGTCGGCCGGCCGAGCAGAGCCTCGACGTGCTTGAGCTCCTCGAGCCAGGCGACGTGCCGGCCCTCCGGTGCCACCTGGGCGATCTCGACGCGGCCGCCATCGCTCCCGATGCGCGTCTTGAACCGTGCGTGTTGCGTGGCGGCGTCCGCGGCGTGCGCGCCCGCGGGCCCGGGGTCGTCGAGCGTGGGCGCGAAGACGCGCACGTCGTGGCCGCCGTCCGCGAACGCCGCCACCATCTCGCGCACGTGCACCGAGGCCCCCTTGTGCCCGAACACGGGGACGCCGAAATCTGCGCACACGTAGGCGACGTTCACGACCGCACCTCGCTCGGATGCGCGCCGGCGCCACCGTGTCGCACCTGCCGGCGCGACGGCTGCGGCGGACGTGCCGCCCATCCCGCCATGTTGTTCCAGCGCTCGGCGAGCATCTCGCCCTGCGCTTCGAGCCGGCCGAGCGTGGGCAGCGCCAGCCGCTTCACCGCGCCATGGAGCTTGCGGAAGATCGAGGCCACCGCGTACCACGCCACGCACGAGCCGTCGACCGCCCACGGCACCGACGCCGCGTAGCAGGCGAGGAACTTGCGCGAGACACGCTCGGCATCGACCGGCGCCGTGGGCGAGCGCAGCGCCAGGAACTCGAGCGAGGCCACGAACTCGGCCACGTCGAACAGCGGATCGCCCAGCGTCATGCCATCGAGGTCCAGGAACGCGGTGCGTGCGCCGCGGACGAGCACGTGCTCGGCGCGGAACGCCCCGTGCAGCGCCACCGCTGGCCGGCCGACGCCCGACGGCGGCCGCCCGCGCTCGAGCCGGGCGATCAGTCCGCGCGCGAGCCCGGCGTGCCGGCGCGCGTGCGCGGCATAACTCGCCGCGTCCTTCCGCGCCTCGTCGAGCACGTCGTCCGCGGCGGCGTGGTCCGGGATGCCGGGCTGGGCGACGCGATGGAACGCGGCCAGCGCCGCGGCCGCGCGCTCCGCCATCTCGTCCCAGCCGCGTTCGGCGGCGGTCTCGATCAGCCCGCGACCGCCCCAGTCGGCGAACCACACCGCGCTCGCTTCGGAAAGGTGGACCAGTGGCTCCGCCAGCTCGACCGCAACACGTGCCGCCACGAGGCGCTCGCGTGCGGCGCGCTGCAGGCCAAACGCCGGCTCGCTCTCCCCCGCCGGATACGCCTTGGCGAAGAACACGAACGGCGCCCTATCCGCTTCCGCCGTCCCATCCCCGTCGTGGTAGCGGAGCACGCAGCGCTTCGTGGGCATGTACTTCACCCGCTCGAACGCCAGCTCACCGCGACCGGCGCGCACCGCTCGTCCGTCCTCGGAGCCCGCGAGCCGCCCGAACGTCGCGCGCTCGCGCGCGAGCCGTCGCCGGGCGCGCGCCGTATCGGCCATCGCGCGCAGCCCGGGAAGCTTCGGGTCGTTCGGGAACGTCCACACGATCATGCCCGGCTTTTCCCACAGGCTCACCGGGTCGAGTTGGGAGCGCACGAGCGCCGAGGCGCCCGCGGCCACTACGGCCTCCTGCGCCTTCTCGAAGCGTTCGCGCAGCAGCTCCGCGGGCAGGAGTCGCGCGTACAGCCACTCGTCGCGCAGCGCATCGTGACCGTTGAGCTGCAACCGGTAGAGGATCCCGCAATGACGTCCGGGCCGGTAGTACACCTCTTCCACCTCGCAGCGGTGCACGTGCGGCGCGGGCCCGTGCGCGCGCTCGGCGAAGCCCCCGGCGAAGCGCTTCGCCATGCCCGCAGCATCGAGCGCTTCTGAGAGCCGCGGCAGCGCCGGATCGATGAGCAGCCCGAACGGGCCGCCGTCGACCGCCGCGGTCTTTCGGGCGCGCATGCCGTTCGCGGACGCGCTCATGCCGGGCAGCTCCTCGCCGCAGCGCGCGTGAGCGCTCCCAGCGAGCCGGCGTCCATGCGCTTGAGCGCCTTGTCGAGCCCCCCGGAGATGAGATGGACGGCGGTCGCCCAGCCGATGCGCTCGTCGCTCACGCGCACGCGCGCGCTGGACTGGTAGCCGCGGCGGAACTCGCGCGCGGTCGCATCCGCCACGGCGGGCGCGATCGAGCCCTGCGCCTCGAGCCGGCGCAGGTGCGCGAGGAAGCGCCCGAGGTCGACGCCCGGGTCGCCGGCGTTGGCCCCGTCCAGGTCGATGAACGCGACGCCCGCGGCGGTCTCCATGACGTGGCTCATGCGGAAGCTGCCGTGGAGCGTGACCGCGGGCAGCTCGGGGAAACGCGCGCCGATCGCGAGCAGGTGCTCGCCCAGCTCGCAGGCGGCGCCCGCCGCAGGCGGCAGCGTGCGCGCGGCCGCCGCGAGCGACTCGCGCAGCATGGCGAGCAGGAACGCGTGGTCCATCTCGAGCGCCAGCCCCGCGTCCGCGCCGTGGAGCGCCGCGAGCCGTGCGCCGATCTCCGCCGCGAGGCCGGGCAACTTTTCCGTTTGGCCGTGCTCCTTGAGCACGGGCCGCCCCGCGAGCCCCTCCTGCCACACGATCCCGGTCGGCTCGTCCCAGGCGAACGGCTGCGGCAGCCGCACGTCGCCCGCCCGCGCCGCCGGCGAATGCCAGACGCGCGACGCGGCCTCGTGGGCGATGCGGGCCTCGTCTCCGGCGTGGCACTTGCCGTAGACGCGACGCGTCGGCGCGTGCCGCCGCTCGCTCCACCCGCTCACCTCGAACACGTATCCGCACCGCTTCCCCGGCACGTACTTCGCCCGCCGCGACAGCACCGAGTGCGGCGCGCGCTCGAAACCGAACGCGTCCGGCGTGGCGGCGAAGCGCGCGCGCACGCGCTCGGGATCGGCGAGCGCCGCCAACCCGGGCAGCTCGGGATCGTTGGGATACGCCCACAGCCACAGGTCCCAGTCTGCGAGGTGAAGGCTCGGCGGGCCGAAGCGTGGCGCTGCGGCCAGCCCGTCGCGCTCCGGCGCGGGCGCGGGACGCCGTTCGCGACCCGCCGCGGGCAGGTGACCGAAGTAGAGCTGCTCCTCTCCGGCGCGGCCACCGCTGCGGAAGCGCGCGGCGATCACCAGCCGGCACCCCTTCCCGGGGCGATAGTGGAGCTTGGTGACGTCGCAGCGCACGAGCGGCGGCGCGCCGGGGTCGGCGTGCGCGAGCGCGGCGCCGATCGCGTCCGCCAGCCGGCCCGGCTCGACGATCGCCGGCAACTGCGGCACGTCACAGGCCTCGGGCAGGTCGACCGCGCGCACGGCGCTGTGGGCACGATCGCGGAGCGCACCGTTCGCGCGTCTCATGCGCCCACCCGGCTCGGGTTGCGATCCAGCGGCTTCATCGCGTGCCGTTCTCACCCGGGCGCCCATCCAGCGCCGCGCGGGCGATCCAGTTGCCGATCGCGAGCAGGCGTCCGGCGCGCTCGACGTCGTCGCGGTCGGAGGCCTTGCGGAACACGGCGGCGCCGCGGCGCAGGTACGCGAGCGCCTCGAACGCGCTGAGCATGGCGAGCGACTCCTGGGGCCGGCGCTCGAGGTAGCGATCGCGGAAGATGCGCTCGGGTCCCGGGCTCAGCGGACCGAGCTTCAGGCGCAGCGAGACGAGGAAGTTCGCGACGTCGAGCGCCGCATGCGAGCGGCACACACCGTCCAGGTCGACGAACGCCGCGCGCCCGTCGGCGTACAGCACCTGGCCCAGCCCGAAGTCCGCGTGCACGAGGTTCATGCCGGGTCCGCCGGCGTCGGCGAGCGCGACGGCCTGGACGATGTTCTTCACCGCGTCGGCCAGCTCCGGCCGCGCGGTCACCAGCTCGCCGGGACGCGGCCGGCAGAGCTTGTGCGTCAGCTCCGCGAGCGTGCGCGGCTCGGCCGCGACCGGGAGCTCGTGCAGCGCGGCGAGGTTGTCGGCCACTGCGCGCATCGCGCCCGCCCAGTCGCCGCTCGCGGGCAGCACCCCCAGCTCCACACCCGGCACCGCGGTCTGCACCACCATGCCGAGGTCGTCGTAATACGCGAGCGGCTCGGCCATGTGGAACGTCTGCCCGTCGTGACCGTTTCCGCGCGTGGCGGCGTGCAAGCGGCGGAGCGTATCGAACACTCGTACCCCGCGCTGGTCACGGTAGACCTTGCCGATCAGCCGCTCGTCCGCGACGCCCGGTGCGGTGATCCAGTACTCGATGACGCAGCGCTTGCCCGGTGTGTGCTTGAGCACCGCGTGGCGCACGCCGGTGACCGGCGGGCGTCCCGAGTCGAGCGAGGCCGCGAATCGCTCGCGCATCGCGTCGTCGTCGATCGCCCGGTCGAGCGCGCTGAGCTTGCTGTCGATCATTCGCCACCCCCCTCGTCGTCGCCCGTCCCCAGCACCGTGCGCTCGGTCATCAGCACCGTGAAGCCCGCGATCTCCACGCGCCCGCGTTCGGCGTCGTAGCCGCGTGCCGGACCCGCCACCTTGACGATCTCGAAGTCGCGGCGCGGGCGGAGCCGCACCTCGTCGGCGACGAAGCCCGCGCCTTCCGTCCACCGCCCGCCCAGCCAGACGCGCGCGCCGGCGTCGATCGCGTCCTGCGTCAAGGCCTCGCCCCCGGGCCCCGTGACCAGGGCGTCGGGCATCACGCGCACGGGGCAGCCCAACACGCGCATCGCGCCTTCACGCCCGACCGTCTCCACCGTGGCTTCGACGACGGCGCGCGGGCGCCACGGCTGCGGCTCGATGCCGACCGCGACCAGGATGCCCTCGGGCCCGACGGTGCCGACCGCGCGCACGCGGCCACCGGGCGGCAGGTCGAACGCGCTCATGCGGCGCCTCCGTTCAGGTGCGCGCCCGCGAGCGCTTCGGCCTCGGCGATCTCGCGCGCGCTGCGCTCGACCATGGCATGCACCTTCTCGCGCCAGCCGGGCTGCTGGAGCCGGAGCTGCTTGCAGGCGCGCCGCAGGTGCGTGAGCGCCTCGTAGAGCGGCACCCGGTCCCACACCGGGAACGGCGCGTGCTTGCCGTACTCGTCGCGGAACGCCTGCACCATGTCCGCCATCGCCGGGTCGCGGCGGATCTTGTCGTCGAGGAACACGAGCAGGTTCCCGAGGTCCGAGGCCGGGTCGGCGAAACCCAGCGCGTCCAGGTCCACGAGCCAGGCGCGATCGCCGTCCACGTGCACCTGGCCGAGGTGGAAGTCGCCGTGCACCGGTGTCACCGGCAGCGAAGGCAACCGGCGCTCGAGCGCGCGAGCGCGGTCCACGATGTCGTCCACCTTGGCGGCGAGTTCCGGGAACGCGAGCCCGAGGAACGGGTGGCGCGGATGGCAACGCAGCATGTGGGCGTCCACGCCGCGCACGAGGCCGGCCGGCAGTCCGCAGCCGTGGAGCTTCGCCAGGGTGCGCGCGGCGAGGCGGAAGTGCCGCTCGTCGAGGCCCTGCTTCACCAGGTTGCGGACCGAGACGCCGCCCACGTCTTCTTGAAGATGCATCGACAGCTCGGGCAGGTAGGCGATCGGCTCGGGGACACTGATGCCGTCGGCGGCGCCGCGCTGGAAGCCGTGCAGCCACAGCGCGCGCATGTTCGCGTCCAGCGTCGCACCCGCGCCGGGTGGCAGCACCTTGCCGATCACGCGCCACTCCACGCCGCCGTTCGCGGCGGACGCGCCCCGCGCGCAGTAGCGGATCACGCAGCGATTGCCGTGCCGCCGATAGATGTCGACGTCGAGCGCGTCGATTGCGAAGCGCGCGCCGAATGCCTCGGGCGCCCGCCCGGCGAGCACGGGCCGCATGTGCGCGGGATCGAGCGCGAGCGGCAGCGTCGCCAGGCGGTCGACCTCGCCGGGGTAGCGGCTCTCATCCACCCACGGCATGGCGCACCTCCGCTTCCACGCGGACCTCGAGCGCTTCGCGCAGCGCGTCCGCGATCGGCCGCACGTTCCGCTCGGCGGCGAACTCGCGCTCGACCCGCAGCCGGCCGGCGCGCCCCAGCGCGCGGGCGCGGTCCGCATCGCCGACGAGTTCGCCGATCGCGTCGGCGAGCGCTTCCGGCGAGCGCTCGGGCACGAGCAACCCGGTGACGCCGTGCTCCACGCACTCCGGCAGCCCCGAGACGTTCGTCGACACCACCGGCAGGCCGCTCGCCATCGCCTCCACGACCACGTTCGGGATGCCGTCGCGGTCGCCGTTCGACTCGACCTCGCACGCGAGCGCGAACACGTCGACCTCGCGATAGAACGCGGCCAGCGCCTTCTCCGAATACGCGCCCGGCAGCTCGACCCGGTCCTCGAGCCGGAGCCGGCGCCGCTGCTCGCGCAACTCGCCCTCGAGCGGGCCCTCGCCGACGATCGTGCAGCGGAACGCCACGCCGCGGTCGCGCAGCCGCGCGAGCGCGTCGAGCAGCACCGGGAAGCCCTTCTTCGCCACCAGCCGGCCCACAGACAGCACGTGCGGCACGCCCGTGCGCTCGTCGCCCGCCGGGCGATAGCGATCGGTCTCGACCCCGTGATAGCACCTGAGAATCGGCGTCGAATCGTTCGCGTGGAGGCCGAGGTGTGCGGCGTTCGCGGCCGTGCACGTGGTGACGAAGCGCGCGCGCGCGAGCTTGGCGGCGAGGTGTGCGGGGTGCTGCGTATAGATGTCCTTCGCGTGGGCGCTGAAGCTGAATGGAATCCCGCTGAGCCGCCACGCGAAATAGGCGACCGTGGTCGGGTCGTTGCAGAAGTGTGCGTGCAGGTGCGTCACCCCGGTGCCCGGGAGCGCGTGTTCGACGAGCACGGCGGCCTGCACGAAGCGCTTGAGCGGCGCGACGTCGCGATCACGCACGCTGCGCACGATCGCTTCCCCCAGCCCCGCCAGGTAGCGGTGCGGCGCCTTCACGAGCCGCGCCGCGTTCGCACCCGCAACGACGCCGGGCGCATCGAGCAGGCGGTCCGGCAGGTAGGTGACGGGCGCCCGGACCTGCGCCACGCGCTCGTGCACGGTCGATTCGCCCGGGTCGCGGAGCGCGATGATGTGCAGGTCGATCCCCATGCGCTCGAGCATGAGGATCTCGCGCAGGATGAAGCTCTCGCTCAGGCGCGGGTAGCCCTTGAGCAGGAATCCCACGCGCCGCGTGCGCGCCGGGCCGGATCCGAGCGGCTCCAAGGGCGGGCGCCTATCCGGCGGCCGCGAGCAGCCGTTCGGCGGCGTTCGCGGCGCCTTCCATGTCGGGGATCGCTGCCCGGTCGCCGGGCTCCGGCTCGTCGAGCTTGCGACGGATCAGGGCGGCAAAGCCCTCGGTGGTGAGTTCGCGCGCCCCCACCACCGTGAACAGCCCGCGCTCGCCCATGATCCGCGTGCGGATCGTCTGCTCCGCGCTCGGGCCCGAGCGCGGCACCACGATCGCCCGCTTCCGGTAGCGCAGGATCTCGGAGATCGTGTTGTAGCCCGCCATGGAGATGACGAGGTCGGCACGGCGCAGCATGCGGATGTTGTCCTGGCCCTGCCGGGTGACGTGGATCGGCAGCCCCTTCGCCTTCTTGCGCAGCAGCATGTGCTGCTCGGGGTGCATGAACGGGCCGGTCGAGAGCACGGCATCAAACGGGACGCGCGGGAACATCAGCCGCACCGCGTCGATGAACTTGTCCATGAAGAAGCTGGCGTCGGCGCCGCCGCCACCGGTCACGACGACGAGCCCGTCGTGCCGCTGCGAGAACATGCGCGCAAGGTCGGCCTCCTCCAGCGCGGGCGGGGCCTGTTCACGGCTCACGTAGCCGCAGTAGCTCGCCTTGGCCGCGATCGACGCCGGGAACTCGTACTCGCGGACGAGGTCGAAGACATCCGCGCAGCCGTAGACGCAGACGCCGTCGTAGTACTGCTCGGCCGCCTCGTAGGCGCCTTCGAGCCGCCAGCGGCGGCAGATTTCCGCGGGCGCGCCGAGGATGTCGCGCAGCCCGAGCATGATGCGCGGGCGCTGGCGGCGGCGGCGCATGATGCGCAGCGACGAGGTGAGCTCGCCAAAGATGCCGTGCGGCATGTGATCCACGAGCACCAGGTTGGGCCGATAGCTCTCGACCAGACCCTCGAGCAGCCGGGTGCGGATCGAGAGCACCTCACGGTGGTCGAGTGAGAGCCGGTCGGAACACCACACGCCCGAATCGACCTTCACCAGCGTGGGGATCTTGACGAAGTCGCATCGCGGCGGCAGCGCGAAGAACGGCGCGGCGGGCGAATCGGCAACGACGAGCACGGACACGTCGGGTTGGGACCGCCAGACGCGATAGGCGATGTTGAGATTGCGCCTCAGGTGGCCGAGACCGAAGCCATCCTGGGAATAGATGAGCAATCGCGAACCGCTGCCGATCATATCCTCTCTCTCTCTCTCTCTCTTCGCTTCCCCCCGTCCCTGCATCGCGAATCGGCGTGTCACGCCGGTCAGCTCCCGCCGTCTTCCTGCGGCGGGCTACATTTCAAGGCCGGGGTGTCGGCCGTCGCCCTCCACTGGGTGGACATTCTGGATCGCGCCGTTGCGGGCGGGCCGCCGTCGCACGGCGAGCTTGCGGACGCGCTCGCCGATGTGGTCCAGCCCGTCGAGCGAGACCCGTTCGGCGCGTTCCGGACGCGGTTGGTCGGAGCCGCCCGCGAGCGAGCTCAGCACCGAGTCCCCGAGGCTCGTCGGCGACAGCTCGCCGGGACGCACGAGCCCGCACCAGCGCAGGCGCCCGAACACGTCGGCGCGCACCAGGTGCTCGTGCGGTGGCTCCTCATCGGGCACCAGGATCGCGGGTTTGCGGTAGGTGAGGTTCGCGCACAGCGTGTTGTACCCGCCCCGCGAGATCGCGAGCTGAGAGTGGCGCATGTACTGCAGCACCTGCTTGCTGAAGCGGTGGAAGATCACGTGCGGCAGCCGGCGCGCACGCTCGGCCAGCGCGGCGTTCCAGCGCGCCGGCATCATGGGCCCGGAGATGACCACGCTCTGGAACGTGGCGTCGCCGTTCACGCGCTCGAGGAAGTCGAGATAGTTCGAGATCAGCGGGTAGCCCGACGCCCCGCCGCCCGCGGTGACCAGCACCAGCGGCCGGTCCGGGTGGGCGCGCAGCAGGTCATTCGGGACGCGGTGCGGCGGCACCGACGGCGAGCGCAGATAGCCGGTGTAGTGCACCTTTTCCGCGAGCCCTGCCGGGAACTCGTACTCGCGAGCCTGGTCGAAGACGCCGCGGACGCCGTAGACCCAGACCTCGTCGCAGTACCGATCCAGCGTCTGGCACACGCCCTCGGCCGACCACCGCGGGCCGACCACGCGCGGCGAGCCGACCATGTCCGGGAGCGCCCACACGACGCGCGCCTTCGGCAGCTTGTCGCGTACGCTCTTCAGCACGGTCTGCATCTCGGCAGGGAGATGCGCGGGATCGCGGTCGATCACCACCAGGTCGGGCTTGAACGTCTCGACCGTGCGCTCGGCCAGCATTCGCCGGATCTGCAGCGCTCGCTCACGATCGATCGACGTGCGCCCGGCCTCGGAGCCGGTGGCCGGCCCGATGCTCGGCATGCGTACCACGTCCACGCCCTGCGGAGCGCGGAACCTGCCCACGATCGACAGGTTCGAAAGTATGAGGATGGCGCAGTCGGAGAATCGAGCCGTCAGAGCCGATGCGATGTCCAGCGTGCGTGCGGTACGGCCCAGGCCACGCTGGTCATAACAGCACATAAGAATACGAAGCGGGGACAAGAGAGACCTCGTGTCAGCTGTGCGGCCGTCTGCGCTCTTCCTCCCAAGATGACGAAGGTGGTTACGTCTCGATCGGCGAACCCGCTTGACGTCTCGCTGTGCGAGGAATCACCGGTCAGCGCTTCCTGGATCATTTGGGGCGATCACGACCACGGCGACTGATTCATATCCATCGACGCGCCCACTGTACCCATACTGCGTCTGGATTTCAGCGAAATTCTTTTGCGGAACGGCAACATGTTCGTGATGCCAGCGATACATCAATTCCTCGCGTTTGGCGCCCGGAATTGGGACCTATCGCGCGCTTTTTAGACCATCCGCCCCGCCTCGGAGCGGCCCGGACCCGCGTCGATCGCCGCGAGCGAGGCGAGGGAACAGTGGTGGCAAACAGGAGTGATACCGGGTCCCAAACGGAGTTTGGGGCTGTCGGACAAGACCGGATGCGGATCGGGGTGTCCACGCCGACTTCGCGCGTCCAGCTAGTGAATTCCCCTACGTGCCCGCGGGGATTCACCTGACAACACGGATCCCAACATGGAGCCCGCCGAACGACACGAGGCGTTCCCGCGTCTCCGACTCGCTCAGCCTTTGAGCGTGGCGATCGGCTTCAGGCGCACGACGAGCGTGGCGAGCGCATGCGCACGCATCGCCTGGACGACTTGTGAAATGTCCTTGAACGAACCCGGTGCCTGCTCGGCGAT
>DATNFC010000167.1:0-7237 GCA_035606545.1 Candidatus Methylomirabilota bacterium | reverse complement strand
GGGCAGGGGAAGAACGCCGTGCTCGAGTCGGCGATGGCGAAGCTGTTCGTGAGCGAGATGCACTCGAAGGCGGCGCTGGACGCCCTGCAGCTCCACGGCGGCTACGGCTACATGAAGGAATACCCGATCGAGCGCGAGGTGCGGGACGCTCTCTCGGGGACGCTCTACTCCGGCACCAGTGAGATGCAGCGGAAGATCATCGCCAGCTGCCTGGGACTGTAAATGCACCGTCTGCTACCACGACTGATCACCGACTCGGCGGACCGCCGCCCGACCGCCCCCGCCGTCGTCATGGACGGCGTGACGCTGGATTACTCGACGCTGGAGCAGCGCTCGAACCGCTTCGCCCGCTCGCTCGTGGCGCACGGCGTGCGCCGCGGCGACCGGGTGGCGATGTGGCTGCCCAAGTCGCCCGACGCGATCGTCGCGCTCTACGGCATCATGAAGGCCGGCGCCGCGTACGTGCCTGTGGACCCGAGCGCGCCCGCGGTGCGGCTCGCCTACATCGCGCGCGACTGCGAGGTGGCCGGGTTGGTCACCACGCGCGACCGCGCCGGGGCGCTGGACCAGGCGTTCGGCGGCCGCGCGCCGATGCGCGCGCTGTGGTTCGCCGACGTGGACGACACGCGCGCCGTATTGCCGCGCGTCGCCGGGCTGCCCGGAGTGCCGTGGGCGGCGCTCGCGGCCGAGGAGCCGCGCGCGTTCGATTCGCCGGCGATCGAGGACGATCTCGCCTACATCCTCTACACCAGCGGCTCGACCGGCGAGCCCAAGGGCGTGATGCTCTCGCACCGCAACTGCCGCGTGTTCACCGACTGGGCCGCGGAGACGTTCGGCCTGACCGCGCGCGACCGCGTCGCGAACCAGGCGCCGTTTCACTTCGACCTCTCCACGTTCGACCTGTTCGCGACCGCCGCGGTCGGCGCCTCGGTGCGCCCCGTGAGCCCGCGCATCGCCGCGTTCCCCGCCGCGGTCGCCATGCGCTGGGCGCAGGACCGGCTCTCGGTGTGGTACTGCACGCCCAGCTCGCTGGTGCTGATGCTCACGCGCGGCGGGCTCGAGACACAGGACATCTCCTCGCTGCGCGTGCTGCTGTTCGCCGGCGAGGTGTTCCCGACCAAGTACCTGCGCCAGCTGATGGGACTGGCGCCGCAGGCGCGGTTCGCGAACCTGTTCGGGCCCACCGAGACGAACGTGTGCACGTGGCTCGAGGTGTCACAGTCGCCCGAGGGCGACACGCCGCTGTCGATCGGGCGCGCGTGTCCGTATGACGAGGCGCTGGTGCTGGACGATTCGCTCCGTCCCGTGCCGCCCGGCGGCGTCGGCGAGCTGTGGATCCGCGGCGCCTCGGTGATGCACGGCTACTGGGGGAGGCCCGAGCGCTCGGCGCTCGTGCTCCAGGCCATCGACATCGCGCCCGGCATCCGCGACCGCGCCTACCGCACCGGCGACCTCGCGCGCTTGCTGCCCGACGGCAACCTCGAGTTCTTGGGCCGGCGCGACCATCAGGTGAAGACGCGCGGCTACCGCGTCGAGCTGGGTGAGATCGAGACGCGCTTGGCTTCGCACCCGGCGGTGGACGAGGCCGTGGTCGTGGCGGTGCCCGACGACGAGGTCACGAACCGGCTCCGCGCCGTGGTCGTGCGCAAGGCCGGGGCCGAGGTGACTTCCGAGGCGCTGCGCCAGCATTGCGCGGAGACGCTCCCGCGGTACATGGTCCCGGAGGCGGTGGAGTTCCGGCAGGAGCTGCCCCGCACGAGCAGCGGCAAAGTGGACCGCCGCGCGCTTCTCGACACGAACGCTGCGAAGGGAACGCGATGAACCTCACGCCCACCGAGACCGCGATCCGCCAGTTCCTGGTCGAGGACGTGTTCTACGACCGCGACCTCACCTCGCTCGGGCCCGAAGACTCGCTGCTCCAGAAGGGCCTGCTCGACTCGATGGCGATCCTGAAGACCGTCACGTTCTGCGAGGAGCAGTTCGGCATCACGATCCCCGACCAGGAAGTTCTCCCGGACCACTTCGAGTCGGTGCGCGCGATCGCGAAGCTGGTGGAGCGGGTGCGGGGGAAGTAGTCATCACGCGGAAATCGGCAGCCGGAACAGCTCCTTCGCGTTCCGACGCGTGATCTCGACCGCCTGCTGTGGCGTCCAGTTCCGCAGCTCGCAGAGTCTCCGCACGACGCGCGTCAGCAGTGATGGCTCGTTGCGCTTGAGCGAGCGGGGCTCGGGCTCGAGGTAGGGGGCGTCGGTCTCGAGCAGCAGCATGTCCTCGGGCGCGGTGCGCACGGCCTCGTCCAACTCGGCGTGGCCGTACGTCAGTACGCCGCCCAGGCCGAGCTTGAAGCCGAGCTTTCGTGCCCGCTCCACGGCAGCGGCGTCCTGATCGAAGCAGTGGAGCACGCCGCCGGCTTCGGGCTTCGCCTCCTCGAGCATCGCCAGCACGCGTTCCAGCTCGCTTCGTTGGTGGATGATCACTGGGAGGCCGACCTCGTCGGCGAGCGCCAACTGGTTCCGAAACCAGTTCTCCTGCGCGTCGAGCGGCGCGTAGTCGCGGAATGTGTCGAGGCCGATCTCGCCGATCGCCACCACTCGCGCGTGACGCGCGTGCGAACGGAGCGCTGGCAATTGATCCAGTGAAACGTCGGCTGCCGAGTTCGGGTGCACGCCCACGGCGAGGAACACGTTCGGGTGCTCCGCGGCGAGCGCGAAGCCCTTCTCCCAGATGCCGGGGCCGTAGGCGATCTCGACGAAGTGGGTCACGCCGACGTGGTGCGCGCGATCGAAGACCTGCTGGCGATCCTTGTCGAACCGCTTGTCGCAAAGGTGAACGTGAGTGTCGATCATTAGAGCTTTGCGGGCCTCCGGCCCGCGCCTAGCGTGGGCGCCGGCCCGCGTCCGAGGACTCACCCACGAGCCGAAGCGTGGGACGCGCCAGTTCCAGCATCCGACAGAACGCGTTCGCGAGTTTGATCTGCCGCGGGCTCGTGCAGTCGGGCTCGAACAGCCGTGGGCTCCCGACCACGATGCACGCGCATTGCGCGCGCGATGTGGCCACGTTCAGGCGGTTCGGGTTGTAGAGGAAGTCCATGCCGCGCGGCGCATCCTCCGGCGTCGACGTGGTGAGGGAGTAGATGACGACCGGCGCCTCCTGTCCCTGGAAGCGATCCACGGTGCCGACGCGCGCGCCCTTCGGCAGGCGGGCCGCGAGGTCGGCGACCTGCGCGTTGTACGGCGCGATCACCAGGATGTCCTTCAGCTCGAGCGGGCGCTGCTCGCCGCCGCGGTCGCGCCACGCGACGCCGCCTCGCAGCAGGTCTTCGACCAACTTCACGATCGCATCGACTTCCTCGCGTGAGGCGCTCTGGTTCGCGTCGTGCTCCACGGAGACGAACCAGATACCGGCGCCGTTGAACGTCCCGGCGCCGCTCAGCACCTGCTGGCCGGGCGTGGCTTTCGGATGCAGGCGTCCTTCGTAGAACGCCTCCGACGTGAACGCGCAGATCTCTGGCGGCAACCGCCACGTCTCCGCGAGGAACAGCCCGTGCGCGGCGTCGATCGTCTTCGCGCCCGCGAGCACGTGCTCGAGCGCGCTCACCGCCGAGCCCTCGGGGTGCAGGCCCTGGATGGGCTGCTCCAACTGTTGGGGGTCGCCGAGCAGCACGACGCTCTTGGCGGCGGGCGCGATCGCGAGCACGTTCGCGAGCGACATCTGGCCGGCCTCGTCCACGAACAGCACGTCCACGGCGTCGACGAACTCCTCGCGCGCCCACATCCACGTCGTGCCGCCGGCGATCTTCGCGGTCCCATCGCGCAGCGCGGTGCGCACTTCGGCGTTGTCGTTGCTCTCGTTGATGCGCGGGTGCGGCGTTTCGCTGGGCTCCTGTTTCTGCACGAGCGTCACCGCGACACGCTCTTCCTTCGCCGCCACGACCACGGCCTCGAGCAGGTTGCGGATCACCTTGTGACTCTGCGCACACACGCCGACGGTCTTTCGCGCGTGGACGAGGCCGCAGATCATGCGCGCGCCGATATACGTCTTGCCGGCACCGGGCGGGCCCTGGATCGCGAGCGTGATGTCGTCGAGCCCGAGCGCGAGTCGCCGTGCCGCGGGGCCGCCGCCCTCGCCCGGCCGTTCAAGTGGGCCGCCGGCGTGGCCGGTGAAGCGGGGCGGTCGGCGCAGCAGCAGGTCACGCGCGGCGCGCCATGGGCCGGGCGCGTCGATTCCGTGCTCGGCGACCCATGCGCCGAGTCGCATGAGCGAGCGCCAGTGCGTCTCCGTGGGCACGTTGTCGTGGCGGAAGACGCTCGTCGGGTGAAGATCCAGGGTGCGCTGGGTCTTCTTCACGACGAGCGTGCACTCGACCAGGTCGATGTCCACGACCTCGCCGAACTTGAGGTCGTCGGGAAGCGGCACGTTGAGCTTGTCGCCCTTGCGGATCGCGGTCTCCTGGGCCGGGAACCGATAGCGGTCCACGACCGTGCGTTTCGCCGAGACGCGCTCGACGTGCACGAGCCCGGAGATCGCGGCCGTCTCGTCGAGCAGCTCCTCGGCGGTCAGCTCGCGCAGCCGGTAGAACTCCCACCACGCCGCCTTCTCCTCGCGGCGGTGCCAATCCAGAAGATGCGCGAGCAGCGCCCGTGCGCGCTGCTCCTCGTTGCGCTCCGCGGGATCCTCCGGAACGCCGGCGCGAAGCCGTTCCGCGAGCGCGGCCGAGAGCTGCTCGCGCTCTCCGATGTCCTCCCTGGGGTCGCCCGGGTCCTCGTTCGGCCGCTCGATGTCGTTGCCGTCGGCGATCGCCCGCTCGCGCAGCGTCTCCAGCCAGTCGCGGAGCGCCTTCGCCGAGAGGCAGTCGTCGCGGTTGTAGGCCTCGACCGTGCGCGCGAACTCATCGTTGTCCGAGACCGGCAGCCCCAGCTCGAGCCCGCGCTGGATCAGCCGCAGCGCCGAGCCCGCGGCATCGAGCGGCTGCTGGCGCGTGAACTCGTAGAGCGGCTCCAGCTTCTTGATCGAGTATTCCTCGACGCTCGCTCGCAGGGCCTGGCGGACGATCACGTGCAGGTCGACGAACCGGCCGGAGCGGAGCATGCGGTCCATCTCCGCCTCTCGCGTGGCGTGCCGGCCCATCAGGCGCTTCAACGCGCCCGGCTCGTAGGCGCCGAAGTGGTAGACGTGCATGGTCGGGTCGCGCTCCCAGCGCGCGATGATCGCGTCCATCACCGTCTCGAACCCGCGCTTCTCTGCGGCGCGGCCCAGCGCCCAGCGGCTGTGGTAGACGGGCAGACCCGCACCGAGGTCCAGCATGCCATCGGGCGGCGGATCGGCGATCGCCCAGCCGAACAGGTACTCGAGCCCGCCGTCGTCCACGAACGGATCCGCCTCGAGGTCGAGGAACAGGTCGCCCGGTGACGGTGCCGGCAGCCGCGCAAGGCCCTGGCCGGGCTCGAACGGCAAAAGCTCGTGGATGCTCCTGCTCTCGGTGCGGCCCTCGAGTTGGACGCGCGCCTGCTCGCGGACTCGCACGTAGCCGTCTTTCGCACCGCGATCGGGCTTCCATTCGAGCGGGACCGGCTCGACAGCAAGCGTCGCCAGCGTGTCGATGTGCCGCGACTGCAACTCGCGCATCTGCATCCGGGACAGGCCGGCGACGAAGCCCAGGTGATCGTCGCCGCGCCGCTGCTTGTCGCAACGCGGCCACCAGCGGCAGATGTCGCAGTGCGGGACCGGCTCGGGATAGGTCGCTGCCCCGTCGCTTTCATCCGCGGCAGCCTCGAGCCGGCGCCGGACGAGCCGGTGGTAGGCGAGGTAGTCCGCCACGCGGTACGGCACGCGTTCGAGCTCGGGGAGCCGCGGTACGACGTACATCCATTCCGGCAGCACGCCCTGCGTGTCCTCGAGCAGCTCCGCGTAGAGGCAGAGCTGGAGGATCGCGCCGGCGCGCGTCTCGCGCGCGAGCTTGGTGTCGAGCGGCTCGTAGTGCCAGGCGCCGAGATGGCTCTCGCCATCGACGCGCAGCAGCAGGTCGGCGCGACCGAACCAGCGGCCGCTCGCGAGCGTTGCCTGCGCGATCGCCTGCGCGCCGGAGCGCATGGCGTCGAGCGTCTGTGCGAGCGCCTCGGGGGCCGGGGCCAACTCGGGCAGGCGCGTGATGACGGTGCCCTGCCGCTCGAGGTGCGTGAGGTACGCCTTCTCGTGCTCGAGGCCGCGCTGCCGCAGCACGTCGGCCTCGGGCCGGAACCAGTCGGGCGGCTTCCAGCGGCCTTCGGCCACGCCGCGGTCGAGTGCCGTGAGGTGCCGGCAGGCGAGGTGATTCGCGAGATCGGTGGCGGAGAGCCTGAGCGTGTCGGCGTCGAGTTTCACCCGGTGTAGAGCTCCCTCAGTCGTGCCGCGAACTTCGGGCCCTTGCCCTCTTCCTCGTGCTTCACGAACACGAACGCCTCGCTCCACGGCTGCTCGCGGATGCGCTGCGCCCACTCACCGAGCGAGTGGTCGTCGAACTCCTCGCGGCGCAGCCGGAGATAGCCCCAGTCGGCGGTCGGGACGAGCGGCGCCACCGGCTCCTCGCCCGTGTCGGACACGACGAGCGCGACCTTGTGCTTGCGGAGCGTGTCGAACACCTCGTCGTCGAACCACGACTTGCTGCGGAACTCGAACGCCACCTGGGCAGGCCGCGGCACGCCTTCGAGGAACGCCTGGAGCCGCGGCAGGTCCTTCTTGAAGTTGGGCGGGAGCTGGTAGAGCACCGGTCCCAGCCTGGGCCCGAGCCCGGTGATGACGTCGACCAGGCGCGTCACGGACTCGGCGCAGTCCTTGAGCCGCCGCATGTGCGTGATGCGCTGTGGCGACTTGATCGCGAACCGGAACGCCTCCGGGACCTCCTCCACCCAGCCCGCGAGCAGCTTCTCGGTCGGCATACGGTAGAACGTGTTGTTGATCTCGACCGTCTCCAGCCGCTCGGCGTAGAACTTCAGTCGGTCCTTCGCGGCCAGCTTCTCCGGGTAGAAGTTGCCCTTCCACTCGTCGAACGAGTAGCCGCTGGTGCCGACCCACAGTCGTGCGCTCACGCGCGCGCGCTCCCGAGCTGGTCGCTCCACGCCGCGACCGTGTCGGCGAGCTCGTCCATCACCTGGTCGTCGGTGCGGCCGCTCTTCTTCAGGACGTGGAACATGTGATCGGCGTGCTCGACGACGTGGAGCGTCGCGCGCGCGCCCAACTTGTCGACGACCGGGCGCAGCAG
>DATNFC010000166.1:0-8257 GCA_035606545.1 Candidatus Methylomirabilota bacterium | reverse complement strand
CCAACCTCACCATGATCTACCTTCTCGGCGTCGTGCTCTCCGGCATGGTGTTCGGCCGCAAGCCTGCCGTGCTCGCCGCCGTGCTGAGCGTGTTGGCGTTCGACTTCGCGTTCGTGCCGCCGCGGTTCACGCTGCGCGTGGACGACACGCAGTACCTGGTCACGTTCGGCGTGATGCTCGTGGTGGCCATCGTGGCCGGCTCGCTCACCGCGTCGCTCCGCGAGCAGCGCGAGGAAGCGCTCCTGCGCGAGCGCCGGACGGCCACGCTCCACCGGCTGAGCCGGGACCTGGTGGCGAGCCGGGGCGCTCGCGAGGTGGCGGCCACGATCGCCACGCGTATCGGCGAGCTCCTCGGCGCGCGCGTCGCCATCTCGCTGCCCGTCGGCCCCGACGCGCTGGCCGTGGGAGCGGGCGATGCGAGCCTGCTCGAGAGCGAGGAGGAGCGCACGATCGTCCGGCGCGTGTTCGAGAACCGTGTGCCGGAGCCGCTGGGCGGCGCCGGGTCCGGGACCACGGCGGCCGCGCCCGGACTCCACCTGCCGCTCGAGGCGGGCGCGACGCTGCTCGGCGTGCTCACGATCCAGCCGGCGGATCCTGCCACGCTCGCGGACCGCGAACGATTCCACCTGCTGCGGGCGCTCGCGAACCAGGCGGCGCTGGCACTCGAGCGCGTCCGGCTCGCCGGCGACGTGGAGCGCGCCCGGCTCGAGGCCGAGGCCGAGCGCACGCGGAGCACGCTCCTCTCCAGCGTGTCGCACGACCTGCGCACGCCGCTGGCCTCGATCGTCGGCGCCGCGACCACGCTGCGCGACGCCTCCGCGTCGCTCTCCGGAGAGGCGCGCGCCGAGCTCGCGGACACGATCGCCGAGGAAGCGGAGCGGCTGGACCATCGTGTCGGCAACCTGCTCGAGATGGCGAGGCTCGAATCGAAAAGCGTGCAGCTCAGGAAGTCATGGCACTCGCTCGAGGAGCTCGTGGGAGCCGCGCTCGCCCGCTTCGAGCCCGTACTGGGCACGCGGCCCGTGCGCGTCTCGCTGCCGGCAGACCTGCCGCTCGTCGAACTGGACGCGCTGTCTTTCGAGCAGGTGATCACGAACCTCATCGAGAACGTGCTCAAGTACACGCCGGACGCCTCTCCGCTCGAGTTGGGCGCCGAGGTCGTGGGCAGCGAGCTGCGATTCGACGTGGCCGACCACGGGCCGGGCCTTGCCCCCGGCGAGTCCGCGCTCATCTTCGAGAAGTTCCAGCGCGGAGCGTCGGCGGGCTCGCGCCCCGGTGCCGGCCTCGGGCTCGCGATCTGCCGCGCGATCGTGCGTGCCCACGGCGGGCGCATCGAGGCCGCGGAGACAAGCGGCGGTGGCGCACGGTTCAGCGTCTTCCTCCCGCTCTCTCCACCGCCGAGCCACATTCCCCCCGAGCCGGAAGCGGGGCAGGTCGCCGGTCGGCTGTCATGACCGATCACGAACCGTCCGCCGCGCCGGTCTCGGTGCTCGTCATCGAGGACGAGCTCCCGATCCGGCGCTTCTTGCGCGCTGCGCTCCGGGGCCAGGGCTACGCCGTCGTGGAGGCCGAGACGGGTCGCGACGGGATCGCACAGGCCTCGGGCCGCGTACCGGATCTCGTGCTGCTGGACCTGGGGCTGCCCGACATGGATGGCTTCGAGGTCCTGCACCGTATCCGCGAGTGGTCAGCGCTGCCCGTGCTCGTGCTGACCGCGCGCGGCCTGGACGCCGACAAGGTACGCGCGCTGGACGCTGGCGCCGACGACTACGTGACGAAGCCGTTCTCGATGCCGGAGCTGCTCGCTCGAATGCGCGCGGCGCTCCGCCGTCGCGCGCGCGAGGGTCACGGCGACGATTCGCCCGTGCTCGAGCTCGACGCCGTGCGCATCGACCTCGCGGCGCGGCGCGTCTCGGTCGCGGGCCGCGACGTGCCGCTCACGCCGATCGAATTCAGGCTGCTCGCGACGCTCGCGCGCCATCCGGGGCGCGTGCTCACGCACGACGCACTGCTGCGCGAGGTGTGGGGCCCCGCGGCGGTGCACGAGCACCACTACCTGCGCGTCTACATGGCGCAGCTGCGGCGGAAGCTCGAGGAGGACCCGGCGCGTCCCCGGATCCTCCTCACCGAACTGGGCGTGGGCTACCGGCTGCGCGAGCCCTGAGCTACCAGCGCTCGTCCGCCGTGGGCCCGTAGATCGACGGGAGGGGCACGTCGAGCAACCTCAGATACACCGTGAGCTGGCCGCGGTGGTGCGAAAGATGGTTGATGTTCTGGCGCATCACCGCGAGCCGCGGCATCGTCATCAGCACGCGGTCGCCCATGGTCAGCGACCAGGGCACGCTGAAGTCCTCATCCTTCGCCTTGGACAACACTTCCTTCGCTTCCTTCACGCAACGGTCGAACTCGGCGAGCAGCACTTCGGTTTTCTCCAGCGAGTACTTCGGCGCGCCCGAGAGGTCGAGCTTCGTCTGCGCCATCGTGTGCGTGACCCAGCCCGGCATGCGCGCCACGAGCTGCGCGAGGTTCCCGAGCGAGAACGACTTGGGGTGCGGCTTCCACTCGCCCTTGTCGCTGGGCACGCGCTCCAGCAGCCGGCGCGTGGGCGGCATCTCCATCTCCAGCTCGGCGATGAATGCCTGGGCGATGCTCGTCGCGGTCTTCGTCGGCATGGTCATGATCGGGTCCTCGCGCGTTGAGGTTCTCGAACACGCAGCAAGTCGCGGGGGGACGCTGCGGGACGCAGCATAGCGCAGCTCGTACGCGGCCGGCCTATCGTGAACGGACCAGGCGTCGAGAAGGCTCGACCCACGCACCGTCCACGCGCATCCGTGCCCAGTAGATGCCGGGGCCCGCTTCCCTGCCGCCCTGGTCGCGGCCCGACCAGCGCGCGCGGTGACGGCCCGCGGGCAGGCTCGCTCCCTGCAACAGCACCGCGACACGCCGCCCGCGGGTGTCGAACAGCTCGAGGTCCACGCGGCCCGGGCGCGACAACTCGAAGCCGATCGCGGTCTCGATCGTGAACGGGTTCGGCGCGGCCCCGAGGAGCGCGGTCCGGGCGGGCGCCGCCGGATCGACGCCCACGGACGCCGCCGCGATGACGCGGGCCACGAGCTTGTTCCCGAGGTGCGCGAACTGCCACGCGCGGTCCGGCGGCAGCGGGGGCGCAGTGCCGTGCTGGAACTGCGGGAACGCGCTTCCGGCCGTGACCAGAATGAACGTGTCCCCGATCGCGGGCACGAAGCCATTGGTGAGCACCACCTCGAGGTCGCCCGAGACCGTGAGGTTGTTCGCCACCTGGAACCGGTCGTACTGGCTGGGGAGGGGTCCGGCCAGCTCCAGCTTGAGCAGCGAGCCGACGCCGAGGTTCGACGTCCCGGCGCCCAGGATGCCGATCGGCGCGCCGGGCTCGACCCTGGCGCCGCGCGTCACGACCACGTTGCCGGTGAGCGGGCTTGCACCCGTGAGCACGCCGGCGCTGTCGACGATGACCGACGCGGTGCCGGTCACCGAGCCCGAGAGGTTCTCCACGCTCAGCCGGCCGCCGGGCTCGATCTCGACCACTCCGCCCGACAGGTTGTTCAGGCCCGTGAGCGCGAACGTGCCTGCGCCATCGCCGGCCACGTACGCGCGGAACGGGGCGACGCCGTTCATCTGCGAGAGCGCGAGCCTTCCGTTCTCGACCCGGATCCTGCTCGTGGTCACGAGGGTGACGAGCCCCGATCCAGTGGCCGAACCGTCCACGCAGCGGAGCGCGCCGGCGCCGTTCACGCCGAGTCCGTTGAGCTCCAGCCGCTCCGGTCCCAGCTGGGGACCGGCACGCAGCTCGAGCGCGGAGCCCGTCGCGACCTGGGTCTGGTTTCCGGACCCGGTGGCCCCCAGCGCCCCATTGCTCGCCACGACCAGCGTTCCACCCTGGACGGAGACCGAGCGGATGAACGTGTTGTTACCGCTCAGCTCGAGCCGGCCCGCCCCCGACTTGATGATCACTGGGCTCGGCCCTGCTACACCGCCGGGGTTGCTGATGTCGGCGGAGATCGTCAACTCCGTCGCCGCCGCGGGGCTGTCGCCCACGTCGATCGTGCGCGTGCCGCTCGACGTCCCGAGCCCCAGTGCGCCCGAGATGAACGCAGGCCCGGGGCTGCCGGTGGCGTCGTACTGGATGAACGTGCCCAGCGTCGAGATGCCGAGCGGAGACGCCGGCGAAGCGAGCACGAACGTGGACTCGCCGGGAGCGCTGCCGTCGGTGGGGTACGTCCCCAGGACGAGCCCCGTGGCCGAGACCGCGCCGGGGCCGATCGTCTCGCTGAAGCCGTTCAGGTCGAGCGTGCCGCCCCGCACCGAGACCGTTCCCGGCGGGATGACGTTGCTCGCGCCGGAGCGCAGCGTGCCGCCCAGCACCAGCGTGGGCCCCGAGTAAGAGTTGGCGCCCGACAGCGTGACCGTGCCCGGCCCGAATGCATTGAGGCTTCCCGTGCCCGCCACTGCGCCCGTGATCGCCACGGACCCGTGGGTGACGGCATCGCCGGCCACGATCGACAGTGATGCCCCGTTCAGGCTGACAGTCCCGACGGTGAGCGTGGCGGGAGTGGTGCACGTCCATGTCTGGGTCGCGACGACGAGGGGATTGTTGATCTGACAGGCGGACGCGGACGACATCAGGATGCCCTCGCTGCCGATCGCGAGCACCGAGCCGCTGAGCGTATAGCCACCGCCCTCGAAGCTCAGCCTCCGGATGCTGCAAAACTCATCGACGGACGGCTGGAACCAGGCGGCGCCCGCGGGGAAATGGACGGCGGCGGTCCCGCTGTTCGGCGGCAGGCTGCAGAGATCCCAGTTGCAGGGGGTCGTCCAGCCGTGAGCGACCTGGCTCCCGTTCCAGGTGTGGTCCGTGTCCGGGGCGCCGGCCAGGGCCGGTGCGGCCACGAGGGCGAGCAGGAGCAGCGCGGTGCGACCGCCATTGACGTGGGTGAGCATGGGCGACCTCCGCGCGCGGCCAGGAGCGGCGCTCCCGTGCGCGTGCGCTGAATGGTAGACCCGCGATCCGTGCGTCCGCCATGACGAAATGCGAACCCTGGCCTGTCGATCGCTGGCATTCGCCATTCGCGTCTGACCACACGCCGTCAAATCCGGCGGGCGTGGGCCGCGGCGGACACAATGCGCTTGAGGACGGGGGGCTGCCTCACGATTCTGGCCCCATGACCACCTCGAATATCGATATCAGTCGCCGCCGTCTGCTCCGCCTCCTGGTCGCCGCGCCGTTCGCGTCCGTCCTCGCGGCCGAGTTCCTCGCGGCCGACGAGGCGAGCGCCGCCGAGGCGCTGCTCGCCGCCACCGCCTCCGGCCGCAACCAGACGCCCACGCCCGAGTGCGGCGACGACGACGAGCCGACGCCGTCCGCGACCGCGGGGCCGTTCTACAAGCCCCGTTCGCCGGAGCGCTCGTCGCTCATCGAGCCGGACATGAAAGGCACGCCGCTGGAGCTCGGCGGCCGCGTCTACGGCCGGAACTGCAAGCCGCTCGCCGGCGCGCTGGTCGACTTCTGGCACTGTGACGACGACGGCCTCTACGACAACGATGGCTTCCGGCTGCGCGGCCACCAGTTCACGGACGCCCAGGGCCGCTACCGCCTCACCACGATCGTGCCCGGCGTCTACACCGGCCGCACGCGCCACATCCACGTTCGCGTCCAGCCGCGCTCCGGTCGCGTGCTCACGACCCAGCTCTACTTCCCGGACGAGAAGCGCAACCGCGGGGACGGCCTGTTCCGAGCCGAGCTGCTCATGAGCGTCGACGCGGCGAGCACGCCGCGGCAGGGCCGGTTCCACTTCCTGCTCGACGCCTGAAACGCCGCGGCCCCGAGCGGGATCGCCCGGGGCCGCGTGACGCTCAGTCGCTCAATGCTGCCAGGCGTACGACACTTTCAGGAACGCCTGCTGGCGCGCGCGCTCCATCTCGGTCGTGGTGTTCGAGTACGCGCTGTCGTCGCCGTAGCCGGCGTAGAACACCGTCTGCCAATTGAGCTTGTACGCGAACAGCCCGTTCAGCGACACGCCGGCGGACCGCTTCGACACCGGGAACGTGTAGAGCGCGGGGTCGCGGTCCGTCTGCAGGTACTGCCCGATCAGCCGCACGAACGTCCTCGCGTTGAACATGTACGTGCCGCGCACGCGCCCGAGGCTCGCCGTGAACAGCCGGCCGGAGCCGAGCGTGGCGTCGTCCACGTCCACCCAGCGCGTGCTGCCGGTGGCCGAGATCGTCGTGTGGTCGTCCGGACGCCAGGTGCCGCTGGCGCTCAGGTTCATGCCCGTACCCGGCCGCGCGTTGTCGAAGTCGATCTCCTCGCCGAAGTAGCCGATGAACTGCAGGTTGCCGAACGCGCGCGACGGGCTGGCGTCGAACTCGAACCGCGGTCGCGTCCGCGGGATCACCTTGCCCCCGACGAGGATCTCGTCGTAGTTGAACTCGAGCCGAGTGAAACTCGACCACCGCCCGTCGGCGCCGAAGCCGATCTGCGCGTTCTTCTGCAGCGCGTCACCGGTCTCGATCTCCTGGTCGAGGAACGATTGGGCGAAGATGCGGAAGCGGGTGAAGAACCGCTTCTTCGGCCGGATCGTATAGCCGGTCTGGCCGTAGTACTCGCGGAAGCCGACCTGCGGGATGAAGCCGTTGTCCGCGCGGAAGTCGGGTCCCAGTTCCTGCCCCTGGGTGAAGAAGTCGATGTGCGCGTCCGAGTACTGGTACCAGGCGATGAGCGCGTGGTCTTCCAGATGCTTTCCGGTCCACTCGCTGCCGCCCAGGTCGGGTCGGTTCGGAGTCTTGCTGTCGCTCCACAGCGCCTGCGCGGTGAACGTGTTGCGCGCGTTCGGCCGCCACTGCATGTCCGGGCCCGCGACGCGATTGTGGCCGCCCTCGTCGTACTCACGCGACGTGCCCAGCACGCTGAGGAACGATTGCCCGAAGTCGCGGCGTGCGCGAACGATCGACGCGTTGGAGCGCAGGTCCTGGTTTGCGAAGTCCGAGCCCTGCGGCCCCGGAAGGATGACCGCGCCGCCGCCGGCGTCCCGCGCCCACAGCGCGGTGAACGCGGTGCTGTTCGCGCGGCCGGTGGCGCGCGCCCCGGCATCGGGGTTCGTGATCGTGCGCGTGTACACGGCCTGGAACGGCGTCGAGAACAGGTCCACGCCCTCGAGGAAGAACGTGCGCTTCTCGGGGTAAAAGAGCGCGAAGCGCTCGTTCGCCACGATCTGCGCGGCATCGGCCTCGATCTGCGAGAAGTCGGGGTTGATCGTGCCGTCGAGCGCCAGGCCTGAGAGCGGGCTCCACTTCACGTCGAGGCCGTACTCGTCCTCGACCGGCCCCTTCACGAGCGGCGAGCCGAGCGGCGCGCTGCCGTCGCTCGGCAACGCCGCCGTCTTCTGCGTCGTGGCGTACGGCGCGATCACCAGGTGCGAGCCCTGCGGGAGGTTCTCGAGCCCGGTCATCTTGCTCGAGTTGCAGATGAAGCAGCTCACGTCGCGCGGCAGCTTGGCGCTGAAGAACTGGTAGTGCTGGTCGCGCGGGTAGTTGCGGTAGAGCAGGATGCCCCACGTCGGCGCCGGCGTGTGCGCGTAGCGGAGCGACGAGAACGGCACCCGGATCTCCATCGTCCAGCCCGTCGCGGTGAGCTTCCCCTTCGTGTCCCAGAACCAGTCGGGCGAGTTGTCCTCGCCGGTGACGTCGCTGGAGATGGCGTCGTACTCGAGCCCGTTCAGGTTGGCGAGGAACATCTGCGCCGTCTTCCCGTCGTTGCGGCTGTCGACGATGATGCCGGCGTAGTCCGTGGTGCCGGAGATCTGGTCGTGGTCGCCGAGCGGCGCGCGGACCAGCTTCGGGTTCGGGTCCTCGAACTCGAACGCGGCGTAGAGGTACTTGTCGTCGTACGCCAGCCAGCCGACGTTCTTGACCTGCGGCTCGACGCTGTCGCCGACGCGCGTCTCGTACCACTGCGTGACCGGCGTGAGCCCCTTCCAGCCGGCGTCGGAGAGGTCGCCGTCGATCGTGATCGGCGCCGTCACGCGCGCGATCGCGATCGGTGGGCCGGGCTGCGGGGCCGCTGCTTGCGCGGCGGCGGCGCTTCCGAGGCACACGAGGGCCGCGAGCGCGGCACGATGGAACCAGGGGGTGGCGGGCAAGGCCATGGGTTCGGTCCCTTGGATGGGCGGATCCAAGTATGGGGTTGGACCGCGCACGACCGCGGTCGGAACCTGGCACGGCG
>DATNFC010000165.1:0-15687 GCA_035606545.1 Candidatus Methylomirabilota bacterium | reverse complement strand
ATACGCCGAGATCTCCTGCCGCTTGATGTAGCCGGCGTGCGAGATCGTGATCACCATGTCCTTCTGCTCGATCGTGTCCTCGTAGTCGATCTCGCCTTCCTCGGCCACGATCATCGTGCGGCGGTCGTCGCCGTACTTGTCGCGCAGGCGGCGCACCTCGTCCTGGATGATGGCGAGCATCTTCTTGTCGCTCGCGAGGATCGACTTCAGCTTCTCGATCAGCTGGATGACCTCGAGGTACTCGGCCTGGATCTTCTCGCGCTCGAGGCCGGTGAGGCGCTGGAGCCGCATCTCGAGGATCGCGGTCGCCTGGATCTCCGAGAGCTTGAACTGCGTCATCAGGCCCGTGCGCGCGGTGTCCGGGTCTTTCGCGCTGCGGATGAGCGCGATGACCGCGTCGAGGTGGTCGAGCGCGATCTTCAGGCCTTCGAGGATGTGGGCGCGCTTCTCCGCCTCGGCGAGGTCGAACTCGGTGCGCCGCTTCACCACCTCGCGGCGGTGGCGCACGTACTGGTCGAGCAGCGCGCGCAGGTTCAGGATCTGCGGCCGGTTGTCGACCAGCGCGAGCATGATCGAGCCGAACGTGGTCTGCAGCGGCGTGTGCACGAACAGGTTGTTGAGGACGACCTTCGGGTTCGCGTCCTTCTTCAGCTCGATCACGATGCGCATGCCGTCGCGGTCGGACTCGTCGCGCAGGTCGGAGATGCCGGCGATCTTCCCCTCGCGCACCATCTCCGCGATCTTCTCCAGCAGCGACGTCTTGTTGACCTGGAACGGGATCTCGGTGACGACCAGGCTCATGCGGCCGCCCTTGCCCTCCTCGACCTGCACCTTGGCGCGCATCTTCATGCTGCCGCGCCCGTTCATGTAGCAGTCGCGGATGCCCTGGGTGCCGTAGATGATGCCGCCGGTCGGGAAGTCCGGGCCCTTCACGATCCTCAACACCTCCTCGGGCGTCGTCTCCGGCTTCTCGATCACGGCGATGATCGCGTCGCAGACCTCGCGCAGGTTGTGCGGCGGCACCTCCGTGGCCATGCCCACGGCGATGCCGGAGCAGCCGTTCACGAGCAGGTTCGGCACCACGCCGGGCAGCACGACCGGCTCCTCGCGCGTCTCGTCGTAGTTGGGGCGGAAGTCGACCGTGTTCTTCTCGAGGTCCGCCAGCATCTCCATGGCGAGCGCGGTGAGGCGCGCCTCGGTGTAACGCATGGCCGCGGGCGCGTCGCCGTCGATCGAGCCGAAGTTCCCCTGCCCGTCCACGAGCGGGTAGCGCATCACCCAGTCCTGGGCGAGGCGCACGAGCGTCGGGTAGACGACGCCCTCGCCGTGCGGGTGGTAGTTGCCCGACGTGTCGCCGGCGATCTTGGCGCATTTTCTATAACCCCGGCCCGGCGCGAGATTCAGGTCGTTCATGGCGACCAGGATGCGCCGCTGCGAGGGTTTCAACCCGTCGCGCACGTCCGGGAGCGCGCGGGAGACGATCACCGACATCGAATAGTTGATGTAGCTGGTCTTCATCTCTTCTTCGATGCGGAGATCGACGATCTTCGTCCGGTCGTTCAACGCCATGAGGTCATCCTTATGCTCGCCGCGTCGCCGCTCGCGGCCCGCCTCCTGCGGGCCCGCCGGCTTAGCGAAGCCGTCACTGCTTGGGGGTGCTGCGCCAGCGCCACTCGAGCTGCGCGCTGATGGCGCGCGTCGCACGGTCGGGGCTGGGCTCGGTATCCACGAACTGGTGTCGATAGAGGAGCGACACGCCGAACGCGTGCGCGTGCTTCGTCTGCCACAGGCTGGTCAGGCCGACCATCGCCGAGATGCCGCTCACCGCATCGTTCACGGTGCCGCGCACGTCGCGCTCCTGGCGCGCCCAGCCGAAGCCGCCGCTCGCGCTCCAGCGCAGCGGGCCGTTCTCGCGAAACATCGTCTCGGCACGCCACTCGAGGCCGTACGTCCAGCGGTGAGTCGTCGCCACGGCGCCGAGCGCCTCGCCGGTGTTCGGGTCGTACAGCTCCTCCACCTGCGTGCCCTGGTCCTGAGCGAAGAACGCGCCGCCGAACGACCAGTGCTCGGCGAACGGCCATTGCGCGGCAAGGGTCCCCGCGGCACCGCCGGTGCCGGGCTCGCCGTTGACGCCCATCGTCCAGCCCGCGCCCACGACCAGCTCGGGCGGCAGCATCCCCGGCAGCGCGTGCGCGGTACGGGGGGCGAGCAGGACGAGCGCAAGCGCGCACGCGCGCGTCGCCGCCCGTATCCGTCGCGCCACCGGCATCAGATGTCCAGGTTCTTCACGGCCAGCGCGTTCTCCTCGATGAACTGCCGGCGCGGCTCGACGTGCTCGCCCATCAGGATCGTGAAGATGCGGTCGGCCTCGACCGCGTCCTCCATGGTCACGCGAACGAGCGTGCGCGTCTCGGGGTTCATCGTGGTGCGCCAGAGCTGATCCGGGTTCATCTCGCCGAGGCCCTTGTAGCGCTGGACCATGACATTCTTCTTGCCGATGCGCGCGATCGCCTCCTCGCGCTCCTTGTCGTCGAAGCAGTAGATCTCCTCCTTGCCCGACTTCACGAGGAAGAGCGGCGGCTGCGCGATGTAGATGTGCCCCGCCTCGACGAGCGGCCGGAACTCGCGGAACAGGAACGTGAGCAGCAGCGTGCGGATGTGCGCGCCGTCCACGTCGGCATCGGCCATGAGGATCAGGCGGTGGTAGCGGAGCTTGGTGATGTCGAACTCCTCCTTCACCCCCGCTCCCAGCGCCGTGATGATGCTGCGGATCTCCTCGTTCGCGAGGATCTTGTCGATGCGCGCCTTCTCGACGTTCAGGATCTTGCCGCGGATCGGCAGGATGGCCTGGAAGCGCCGGTCGCGGCCCTGCTTCGCCGAGCCGCCGGCCGAGTCGCCCTCGACGATGTAGAGCTCGCATTCCTCGGGGTTGTCCCACGCGCAGTCGGCGAGCTTCCCGGGCAGCGAGCCGCCATCGAGGATGGTCTTGCGCCGCGCCAGGTCGCGCGCCTTGCGCGCCGCCTCACGGGCGCGCGCGGCGGCGATCATCTTCTCGACGATCTTGCGCGCGACCGACGGGTTCTCCTCGAAGTGCTCGCGCAGCCCCTCGCCGACCACGGTCTCGACCGCGCCCTTGATCTCGCTGTTGCCCAGCTTGGTCTTGGTCTGGCCCTCGAACTGCGGGTTCTGCATCTTGATCGAGATCACCGCGACCAGGCCTTCGCGCACGTCCTCGCCGCCGATGTCGGCCTTGAGGTTCTTCGTGTGGCCTTCGCGGTTCGCGTAGTTGACGAGCGTGCGCGTGAGTGCCGCGCGGAAGCCGCCGACGTGCGTGCCGCCCTCGATCGTGTTGATGTTGTTCACGAACGACAGCAGCGTTTCCGCGTACGTGTCGTTGTACTGGAACGCCACCTCGACCGAGACGTTGTCGCGCTCGCGCGAGAACACGACCGGCTTCGCGTGCAGCGTCTCCTTGTTCGTGTTCAGGTACTTCACGAACTCGGTGATGCCGCCCTTGGCGAAGTAGTCCATGGACTTGCCGGTGCGGTCGTCCTTGAGGTGGATCGTGAGCCCGCTGTTCAGGAACGCCAGCTCGCGCAGCCGCGAGGCGATCGTGTCCCAGTGCCATTCCGTGGTTTCAAAGATCTGCGGGTCGGGCTTGAAGCGCACCAGCGTGCCGCTGTCCTGCGTCTTCTTCTCCGCGGGCCGCGACTTCATCGGGCCCGTGGGCACGCCGCGCACGTAGTCCTGGGTGTAGAGCTTGCCCTCGCGCAGCACCTCGACCGCGCAGGTCTCGGCGAGCGCGTTCACGCACGACACGCCCACGCCGTGCAGGCCGCCCGACACCTTGTACGACGCGTTGTCGAACTTGCCGCCGGCATGCAGCGTGGTCATGACGACTTCCAGCGCCGGCTTGCCGGTGCCGGCGTGCACGTCCACCGGGATGCCGCGGCCGTTGTCCTTCACCGACATGCTGCCGTCCGTGTGCAGCTGGACGACGATGTCGTCACAGTGACCGGCCAGCGCCTCGTCGACCGCGTTGTCCACGACCTCCCAGATCAGGTGGTGCAACCCGCGCACGCCCACGTCGCCGATGTACATGGCCGGGCGCTTGCGCACTGCCTCGAGTCCCTCGAGCACGGTGATGCTGGTGGCGTCGTAGTGGTGTCCCTTGGGCTCCGCCGACAAAGTGACGTCTCCTTCCTTCGTGCTCACCGCAGACTCCTTCCGCGGGCCGGAACCAGGCGCACGTCGGTCACGACGTCCGCGCCCAGGTGCCGGTTCAGGTTGCGCAGCAGCTCACGCTTGAGCAGCGACAGCTCCTGCATCCAGGCCGATCCATCGACCTCCACGGCCAGCGTGCCGTCCCGGAACGACACCGCGCGTGTGTGTCGCGCGATGCGCTGCCCGGCGACCGCCGGCCACTCCGATACGGCGCGCCAGCCCTCGGCGGTCTTGGCGAGCCCGAGCTGCTCCAGCACTGCCGGCAGGATCGCCGCGAGGGGTCTCGGGCCATTCATGCGGTGGGTCACTTCTTCCCGTTGCTGACCCCGCCCCCACCCACGGGCCGGAGCTCCGCGTCCGCCACGTCCGGCAGGCGAAGTGGCATGACCAGGCACAACAGTTCCTCGTCCGGCTGCGCGAGCGCGCCCACGGGCTCGACGATGCCCGCCGAGAGCGCGGTCTTCAGCCGGAACACCACCCTCTCGGTGGGGATGTTGCGCAGCGTCTGCAGCAGGTAGCGCGCGTTGTAGCCGATGTCCATGGGCTCGCCCTGGTACTCGGCCGCGAGCGTCTGCTCGCCGGCGCCGAAGTCGGCCGTGGCCGACGACACCGCGAGCTTGCCCGGCTGGAGCGAGAAGCGCACCTGCTGCGTGTTCGAGTCCGCGTGCGACGCGACGATGTCCACCGCCTCCATGAGCTCGGAGCGCGTGGCCGTGAGCGTGCGCGGGTTGTCCTTGGGGATCACCTGTTCGTAGTTCGGGTACGGGCCCTCGAGCAGCCGCGCGGTCACGGCGACCTTGAACTCCCCCACCTGCGCGACGAAGCCGGCGTGCCCGCGGCCGTCGGCGATGCGGATCTCGACCGGGCTCGTGGCCTCGGCCGCGGCGCGGCTCATGGTGGCGAGCGCGCGCGCCGGGATGATCACGCCCTCGCGCGAGAGGTCACCGTAGCCGCCCTTCGCGGTGGCGCGGGCGAGCCGGTGGCCGTCGGTGGCGACGAACGCCACGAGCTGGTTGCTGCCGTGCAGGAACACGCCGTTGAGACTCGCGCGCGTCGGCTCCTCGGAGACCGCGTACGCCGAGCGCTCGACGAGCCGCGCGAGCGTCTCGCCCGGGAGCGTGACCTTGGTGTCGCCGCGGAGCTCGGGCGGCGTCGGGTACTCGTCGCTCTTCTGCACCGGGAAGCGCGACCAGCCACGGCCGTCGCCGTAGCCCACCTCGAGCTGGTTCTTCTCCGTGCGCAGGCTCACGGCGCCGCGCGGCATCTTGCGCACGACCTCGTTGAAATGCTTCGCGTTCACCGCCACGCGGCCCGGGGCCTTACCCAGGCAGGGCACGGTGACGCTGGTGGTGAGATCGAGGTCGCTGCCGGTCACGCGCAGCGTCGTCTTGTCGGCCTCGAGCAACAGGCAGTTCAAGAGCGGCTGGGCGCTTTTCTGGGGAACCGATCCGAGGGCGCGGGCCACGGCGAAGGCCAGATCGCCCTGCTGGATGGTGAGGTCCATCAGAGTCACTCCTTGACGGCTGGGAACTTCATGTCCGGCCACGATTTCCGCCGTCCCGGGTGGCCGTTACCGGGGGCGTTTCGAGGCGCGGATGCATTCTAGGCAGGAGGGTACGTGAAGGCAAGCAGAGAACGGCCCCTGAGTCTGCTTCTAAATCTTTCTGTATCAATAGAATAAGAACCTAGTAACCGTAGGCGCTGTGAACGCCGTTGACAACCCTCGCACCGGGCTCGCAACGCCGTCGCGCGCAGGGCCTTGAGTCGTGGGTCCCGCTGTGTACTACGGCGTCGGTTGTCCACGGCTCGCGAGCGCGGCGGCGGGGTCTTCCCCACCACCCGCACTCGCCCACCGTGCCCCCACAGTCGCTCAAGAGGCGACTGTGGAGAACAACCCTTTCACCTTGTCGCGGAACGATTCGTCGTGCTGGATCTTCTCGGCGATCTGCCGACACGCATGGATCACCGTGCTGTGGTCGCGACCGCCGAAGCAGCGGCCGATCTCCACGAGCGACAGCTCGGTGAGGTGGCGCATCAGGTACATCGCCACCTGGCGCGGCAACGCGATCGCCTGCGTGCGCCGCTTGCCGACGAGCGTCTCCGGCCGCACGCCGAAGCGCTCGGACACCGCGGCGAGGATGCGCTCCGGCTGGTGGTGCTCCGCCTCCGGCCGCACGTACTGCGCCAGCACCTCGTTCACGAGCTCCGGCGTGATCTCGCGGTGCGTGAGCGAGGCCACGGCCAGGAGCCGCACGAGGCAGCCCTCCAACTCGCGGACGTTGCCGCGCACGCGGTCCGCGATCAGCAGCACCACGTCGTCGCCCAACCGCGCGTTCGCCGGGTCCTCGTCGGCACGCGCGCGCAGGATCGCGATGCGCGTCTCGAGGTCGGGCTGCTGCGTGTCCGCGACCAGGCCCTGGTTGAAGCGCGAGATCAGCCGCTCCTCGAGGCCGGCGATGTCCTTGGGCGCCTTGTCCGCCGAGACCACGATCTGCTTGTGGGCGTCGCGGAGCGCGTTGAACGTGTGGAAGAACTCCTCCTGCGTGCTCTCCTTGCCCGCCAGGAACTGGATGTCGTCCACGAGCAGCACGTCGACGCTGCGGTAGCGGTTCCGGAACCCGAGCGTCTGGCCGTGCTGGATGGCCCAGATCATCTCGTTCGTGAACCGCTCGGCGGAGACGTAGAACACGCGAGCGTCGGGTCTCAGGCGCTTCACCTCGTGGCCGACGGCGTGGAGGATGTGCGTCTTCCCCAGCCCCGACTCGCCGTAGATGAACAGCGGGTTATAGACCTCGCCCGGCCGCTCCGAGACGGCCATGGCCGCGGCGTGCGTGAAGCGGTTGCTGGCGCCGACGACAAATGACTCGAACGTGAGCCGGGGGTGGAGTTGGCTCTCGAGCCACTCCTTCGGACGCGTGTCGGGGCCCGCGGCCGCCGGACGCCCGACGAGCGTGGGCTTCGGCGGCGCCACGGCCTCGCGCGCGGCGGGCGGTGGCGGCATGGGCTCCCGGGCGCTGAACCGGATGTCGGGGCAATACCCGAGCACGTCGGTGAACGCCTGGCGCAAAACGGTGAGGTGGTTTTCGTGGATCCAATCCACGAAGAACGCGTTGGGAACTTCGAGATCCACCGACTGCGGCCCGAACTCGAGCGCCACGATGGGGCGGAACCAGGTGTCGTACGCCTGGCTGCTCGTGAGTCGATCCCGGACCTTGAGGAGGACCTGTTCCCAGACGCTCGCGACCTGGTCAGGGGCAACAGGCAGGACAGCCATTTCCAACGTCCTTGCTGAATGGTTTCCAGCCGACGCTCACGGGGCGAGTACCCCTCGCAATCGCTTGCGTGCAGGGTTGCTGGCCGTGTGGGCGGGGGTGGCTGTGTACATCGGGGACGGATTGTCCACAGTCGTGGACAATGGCTCAAGATGTTGAACGAGAATCAGTTGTCAGACTCGGTTTCGGGTCCTCCACAATTCAATCCACACGACGCCGGCCAGGCATGGGAACGGGTCAACAACGGGTCGCGGCCAGATTCAGCATGCGGCCCAACACAAATGCCGATAGTGATTTGTGGAATCGGCCAAGGATGCGCGCCGGGGGCGACTGACCCAACCCCTCGCGGCGGAGCCCAAAGCTAGCACCCGACCCACCCCCCTACAAGGAAGCTCTGACGAACTTGTAAGGTGTTGTCCTACAGGGTGTTGATACGGCGCTCCGGAGCCGCCGGACTCAGAACGGAAACAAGGCCCCGAGCGTGAACGAGAAGTCGTCCCTAATCGCATCGCTCACAGCGAGTTGCGCTTCCGTGAGGATGCGGATGTAGGCGTTGGGCGCGTACTGGAGGCCCAGCCGCAGCGGCATCGACGTGTCCGTGTCCCGATCGCCGTTGATCTCCGAACGCGAGATCAGCAGCGACGCACCGGCCGTCGCGGTCCACTGGTTCGCCTGGTCGAGCACGCGCGACGCTCCTGCCGTGGGCCCGACCGAGAGCAGCGAGTAGCCGTCGGCGCTTTCGATACCGAGTGCCGCGCCGAGCGTGATGCTCATCGGGAAGTTCGCGCTCTGGGTCGCGATCTGGCCGCGGAAATCCGGAGCCAGCCGCACCGAGGACTTGGTGTCGTTCTCGATGTCCAGCCGCGACAGCCCGCCGACGAAGCCGAAGTCCATGTTCGGATAGAACGAGAGTCGGAGCTGGCCCATGAGCGTGGCGCTGCTCTTGTCGAACTGGAGGTACGCGGAGCCCAGGTGCCCGTTCACCGGCACCACCTTCGCGTCGCTCAAGACGCCATAGACCTGCGCCAGCGCCGGGCTGGCGGCACAGGCGAGCGCGGCCGCGAGGCCGGTCGCGAGCAGTCGCTTCAAGAGAACTCCCTTCTTCGACCCCGCATCGTGCGGGGCGCCGTCCATGAGTGAGAGGAAGCGTCGAAGGGCAAGCTGCCCGCTGGCGCGACGCAGGTCAAGCATTAGCTGCGCGGTGTCCGGGGCGGGTGAAGTCACGGCGACGTGCGCCTTGCGTCGGCCGCGGCCCGCGTGAGACACACACGGGCCATGAAACAGCTGAGCGATTTCGACGGCGTGTGGACGTATCCCGAAGCGGAGGGCGCGGCGCACGGCGCGGCGCTGGACGCTGCGCTCGAGAGCGCGCTGGGGGAGGGGGAGCGCGCTGTCGTGCGCGACTGGATCGCGCGCGCGCGCGCCGCGCTGCGCGCCGAACCCACGCGCTGGGGTTGGACCTCAGCGGGTCGCATCTCCGCCCACGCCGACGAGGACCCGTTCACCGAGCACGGCGCACTGCTTCACTACCTCGAGTCATCGCGCGCGAGCAACGCGCTCGCGGCCCGGCTGGCGGCTGCGATCGAGGAGCGCGATCGCTCGCTGGACGCGCTCGGCGGCCGCGCGCACGTGGGCGGTGTGCGCGACGTCGAGGCGCAGCGCGGCCCCGGCATCACGCCGGCCGCCACCGAGGCCGGCCGCGCGTTGCTCGCCAGCGGCGTCGACGTGGTGGTGGTCTCCAACTCCGGCACCGAGAAGCTCAAGCGCTGGTTCGACCACGCCCGGCTCCCGAACTCGATCCATCCCGAGCACGCCGCCGGCGCACTCCGGCTTCGTGGCTCGGCGCGGAAGTTCGTCCTCGCCCCGGGCGCCGGCGATCCCCTGGCGGTGGGGGACCTGAGCGTGGACGTGGCCCGGCCACATTATGAGGCGGTGCTGCGCGAGGAGCGGCCCGACGCGATCGTCGGGGACGTGTTCTCGCTCGATATCGCGCTGCCGCTCGCGCTCAAGCGCCGCGATCCCTCGTGGCGGAACGTGCGCCTGTTCTGGCTGGCGCACGCCTATGCGCCGGACCGGGTCCGCCGTGCGCTCGCAGGGCTGCCAGTCGGCGATGTGGAGATAATTGAGGGGGGGCTCCCAGGGGTGGCCGATAGGCTGTTGAGAAGGCCATAACTCAAGTTGCCGGAATGATTTCCGGCAACACACCCCGGTGAATTCTGGGAAATTCCGCGGGAGTCCGTGCTAGGGTTTTCGCGCCTGCCCGAGCCGTGCTCCCACGCCCACGGAACCCATGCGCATCGTCCTCTTCCGACATGGTCCTGCCGAGACGCGCGACCCCGCGCGTTGGCCGGATGACGCTGCCCGGCCGCTCACCCCGGAGGGCGTCGAGCTGACGCGCCGCGCGGCCCGCGGGGTGGCGAGGATGGAGCCGGGGATCGAGCGCGTGATCTCGAGCCCCGCAACGCGGGCGCTCGACACCGCGAACATGCTTTCGAGCTCGCTCGACCTGGGCTCGGAGCCGGAGCTGCTGCCGGCGCTCGCGCCCGAGGGTGCATGGCGGCGGGTGCTCGACTGGCTTGCGGACCAGCCGGCAGAGTCCGTGGTCGCACTCGTCGGGCACCAGCCGGGCCTGGACCTGCTGGCGGGAGGGCTGTTGCGGACAGAGGGGGATGGGGCGCTGGTGCTCAAGAAGGCCGGGGCCTGCTCGATCACGTGTGAAGTCCCGGAGCCTGGCCGCGGCCAGCTCCGGTGGTGGCTCCGCCCGGCGGTACTCCGGGCCGTGAAGCCGTTCAAGAGGGGGAAAGTGGCATGAGCGCGCTCACCACGTACGGCCAGCGGCCGAACGCCTACCCGGGCAAGCTGTTCATCGTCGAGGGCATCGACGGCTCGGGGAAGAGCACTCAGCTCGCGCTGCTCACGCAGTGGCTGCGGAGCGAGGGCTACCTGGTCACATTCAGCGAGTGGAACTCGTCGTCGATCGTGAAGTCGACCACGTCGCGCGGCAAGAAGCGGCAGCTCCTCACCCCGCTCACGTTCTCGCTCATCCACGCCACGGATTTCTCCGACCGGCTGGAGCAGCAGATCGTGCCGGCGCTCAAGGCCGGCGCCATCGTGCTCGCCGACCGCTACGTCTACACCGCGTTCGCGCGCGACGTGGCGCGCGGCGTGAACGGCGGCTGGGTGCGCTCGCTCTACCGCTTCGCGGTCCCGCCGACGCTGGCGGTGTACTTCCGCGTGCCTCTGGACGTGGCGCTCCACCGCATCCTTTCCGCACGACCCAAGCTGAAGTTCTACGAGGCCGGCATGGACCTGAGGCTGAGCCCGGACCTGACCGAGAGCTACAAGCTGTTCCAGGCCCGCATCCAGCAGGAGTACGAGGGCCTGGTGCGCGAGTACGGCCTCGCGACGATGGACGCGACGCTGCCGGTCGAAGTGCAGCAGCGTGCACTGCGCGAGATGGTGCGCCCGCACCTCAGCGGCGTCGCCGCGTCGCCCGACGCGGCGGTGCTCGATGAGGAGGAGCGCACGGCATGAAGCGCTTCGAATCGTACGGGCAGGGTGTTCCGGGCCTCGAGCTGGGCGATCTCTCCGGCTGGCTGATCGTCGTCGAGGGGCCCGACGGCGTGGGCCGCACGACGCACGTGAACCGGCTGCGCAAGCACCTCGAGCAGCTGGGCTACGCGGTGGCCGAGACCGGGCTCACGCGCTCCGACCTCGCGAGCCGCGGCATCCGCCGCGCCAAGCAGGGCAACACGCTCGGCGCGAACGCGTTCAATCTGTTCTACGCGACCGATTTCGCCGACCGGCTCGAGCAGCAGATCGTACCCGCGCTGCGCGCCGGGTTCGTCATGATCACCGACCGCTACATCTACTCGCTCATCGCCCGCGCCATCGTGCGCGGCGCTGATCCCGACTGGATCAAGCAGGTGTACTCGTTCGCGCTGCTCCCGGACGCGGTCTTCTACCTGCGCATCGAGGCGCAGCAGCTCGTGCCCCGCGTGCTCGCCGAGGGCCCGTTCGACTACTGGGAGTCCGGCATGGACATGCCCATGGGCGAGGACCTCTACGACTCGTTCGTCAACTATCAGGGAAGCATCATCCGTGAGCTGGACGGGCTCGCGCGCGAGTACGGCTTCCACACGCTGGACGCCACCCGCGACGTGGACGACATCGCCGACGAGCTGTGCGCGAGCGTCACGCGCGTGCTCATGAAGAGGCCCTCGGGCGCGACCGCCTAGCGCCAGGGGCGCGCCCGGAGGACGTGGCTCGCCATGGAAGTCGAAGCCAAGTTCGCAGTGCCGGACGATCCGACGTTCGAGCGGCTGCTCGCGCTCGAAGTGCTCGGCGACTACGCGCTGGTCCCGGCCGGCGAGCAGCAGACCACCGATCGCTACCTCGACACCGCGGGCCGTGACCTGCTGCGCAGTGGCCACGCGTTCCGGCGGCGTGCGCACCCGAGCGGTGGCCCCGAGCGGGTGACCGTGAAGGGACTCGGACGCGTCAGCGGCTCCGTGCATCGCCGGCCCGAGCTCGAGGTCGAGGTCCCGCCCGGGACACCGCCCGAGCGCTGGCCGGCAGGCGCGCCGCGCGACCTCGTGATGCGAATCGTGCGCGATCAGCCGCTCGTCGAGTTGATCACGCTGCGCCAGCGCCGGACGACGCGGACCGTCGTGCGCTCGGACCACCCGGTCGCGGTGCTCTCGCTCGACGAGATCCAGTTCGTGGACGGCGCGACGGCGCGCGAGCTGGAGATCGAGCTGGGCCCAGAAGGCGACGACGCCGACCTGCACGCGCTCGAGAAGCTGCTCGAGCCCTACGGACTCCGCCCCGAGTCGCGCTCCAAGTTCGAGCGCGCGCTGGCGCTGGTCGAGGGCCGCGTCCGCGAAGGCGACGGCGATCGCCAGGCGCGAGCGAGCGGGCCGCCGCGCGGAACCGCGCGGGGCAAGCGCAAGGGCGGCAGGTCGCGGCTGGGCATCCTCGCCGACGACCCGATGCTCGAGGCCGGCCGCAAGATCCTGCGCTTCCACTGGGAGCAGACGCTCGCCCACGAGCCGGGGACGATCGCCGGAGTCGATCCCGAGGAGCTGCACGACATGCGCGTCGCGACGCGCCGGCAGCGCGCGGTGCTGCGCATCCTGGCTCCGCACGGCCGCCGGAAATCGCTGCGCCCCGTGGGCGACGGCCTGCGCACGCTCGGAGGCTCGATCGGCGCCGTGCGCGACCTGGACGTGCTGCTCGCCGCGGCACAGGCCCACCAGTCCACGCTCACCCCGGCGGAGGCGCAGGGGCTCCAGCACCTGCTCGAGGCCTGGTCGCGTCGGCGCGAGACTGCGCGCCTGCGGATGATGGATCATCTCCGCGGCCAGGCGCACGCCGTGTTCAAGGAGCAGTACACCGCGTTCCTCGACACGCCGGGCGCCGGCGCGAGCTCGGACGCCGAGCCGCGGCCGACGCTCGTGCGCCACGTGCTGCCCTACGAGATCTGGCGACACTACGGGGAGCTGTGCGCATTCGAGCGCATGCTGCCGTGGGCGAGCGTGGAGACGCTGCACGCGCTGCGCATCCACGGCAAGCGACTCCGCTACCTGCTCGAGTTCTTCCGCGAGGTCCTGGGCGGCAGCGTGGAGAAGCCGATCCAGGCGATGGTGGCGCTGCAGGACCAGCTCGGCGAGCTCCAGGATTGCGTCGTGACCGTCGGGCTCGTGGACGACTTCCTCGCCAGCGCCGAGGCCGTCGCCGATCCGGCGGCCGCCGCCGCGGCGGGCCGCTACCGCGAGACGCGCCGGTCACGCGTCGACGAGCTGCGGAACGGACTCGAGCGTCCGTGGGCCGGCGTCGCCGCGGTGGAGTTCAGGACGAACCTGTCGCGGGCCGTCGCCCACGTCCAGAAGCTGCCGCACCGGGCGGCGCGCGCGCGGGCGTGATCGCGGCCGCGCGCCGCTGCTAGCGCCGGTGCCCGCCTCGGAACCACTGCCCGAGCGTCGCGAGCACCCGCCGCACCAGCCCCTCGGGCTTCGCCGCATCGCGCGCCTCGCGCGCGTGCAGCCCGTCGCCGTCCGCACGATCGCGCGCGTAGACCGGCGTGAGCACGTCGTCCTCGATCGTGAGCGCGCCGAGGCGCCCGCGTTTCTCGTCCGAGATCCGCGTGTCGATGAGCACGACGGACTCGCCGTAGTGCGGGTGGTCGAGGACGATCGCGCCATCGTCGGTGGGGGAGTGGCCGAGCACGATCCGCTCCGCCCCGAGCCGCTCGAGCACCGCGCGGATCGTCTTCCGCGACGGGGCATCCTTCGGCCGCCGGCCCCGGGTGCGGAACGCGCGCGTCCACATCGGACCGTCGTCGTCGTCGAACAGCCAGCGCGTGTCCTCGGGCGGCCGCGGTCCCGTGCCCTGCAGGTGCGCGATCCACGCGCGCACGCGCGCGTTCACCTCGGCGGGATCGGTGTCCAGCGCCCAGCGGTCGAGGCCCGCATGCACGTAGAGCGTGCGGCCGATCTTGAGGATCGTCCGCCGGGCGAGCACCCACTCGGCGTAGCGCCCCTGTCCGCGGAAGTCGCTCCTCCGGTAGTCCCGCCGCTCGCCGCGCGTCAGCTTGCCGAAGCGGCCGGCCACCGGCAGCAGGTCGTGATTGCCGAGCAGCGCGTGCACGCGACCGCCGGCGCGCATCGCCTCGCGCTCGAGGCGCATCAGCGCGTTCAGGAGCAGCCGCGAGTCGTCACCGCCAACCAGGTCGCCCATCAACACGAGGTGCGTGCTGCCGCCGCGCCAGCACCCGCGCTCGTCCAGCAGTGCGCACGCGCGGCCGATGGCGCCGAACGCGCGCAGGTCGCCGTGCAGGTCGCCGATCGCGACGACGCGGTGGGGCTCCGGCCGGATGTCCCAGTCGGAAACGGCCCCCGCGACGAGCGAGCTCATCACCGGACTTCGGAGCTACCCGAACTCACCCATGAGCCGGGCGAGGGTCCGGGACCGCTTCGGGGCGCGCGAACGCCTTCGAGTCGGGTCGCCCGTTCGTCGCGGCGTGCGTCGTCGAGGACTCCTCTTCGAGGTAGGTGTAGCCGGAGAGACCCTCGTCGAAGCGACGGATGAGCAGCGCGCTCTCCTCGAACGTCAGCAGGCCCCGCCGCAACGCCTCCTCGCTCGCCTGCCGCACGCGCTGCATGAGGTTCTGCTTCTGGTACTGCACGTAGCCCAACACCTCGGTGACCGAGTCGCCCTCCACGACGTGCAGGATGCGGTAGCCCCCGTCCTCGATCGTGATGTGGACCGCGTTCGTGTCACCGAACAGGTTGTGGAGGTCGCCGAGGATCTCCTGGTAGGCGCCGACCAGGAACACGCCGAGCACGTACGGCCTGCCGTTGTCGGGATGCAGCTCGAGCGCACTCTTCACGTCGCGCAGCTCGATGAACTGGTCGATCTTGCCGTCGGAGTCGCAGGTGAGGTCGGCGATGACGCCGCGGCGCGTCGGCTGCTCGTCGAGCCGGTGAAGCGGCACGATCGGGAACAGCTGCTTCACCGCCCAGTGGTCGGGCGCCGACTGGAACACCGAGAAGTTGCCGTAGTACGTGTCCGCCAGCGCCTTCTCCAGGCCCTCGAGATCGTCGGGCACGTACTCCAGCTCGCGGATGATCTTGAGGATGGCCTCACAGCAGCCCCAGAACAGCTGTTCCACGCGCGCCCGCCCACGGAGATCGAGGAGCCCGACGTTGAACAGGTTCGTCGCCTCCTCCTTCAGCTGCAGCGCGTCGTGGTACGCCTCCTGGAAGTTCTTGCGCGTCACCGAGCGCCAGGTCTCCAGCAGCTGGTGGATCACCGGGTGCTCGCTCTTCTGCACGTCCGGCGGCGCCTGCCCGACCAGCACCTGGTTCACGTCGACGATGTTGAACACGAGCACGGAGTGGTGCGCGACCAGCGCGCGGCCCGACTCGCTGAGGATGTCCGGGTGCGCGATCTTCGCCTCCTCGCACGCCTCCTGCACGGTGGCGACGACGTCGTTCGCGTACTCCTGCATCGTGTAGTTCGTGGACGATCCCCAGTTCGTGGACGAGCCGTCGTAGTCCACGCCGAGGCCGCCGCCCACGTCCAGGAATTTGAGCCCCGCGCCCGCCTTCACCAGCTCGACGTAGATCCGGCACACCTCGCGCATCGCGTCCTTGATCGCCCGCACCGCCGAGATCTGCGAGCCGATGTG
>DATNFC010000164.1:0-24024 GCA_035606545.1 Candidatus Methylomirabilota bacterium | reverse complement strand
TACGACGATCCGGGGCGCATCGCGTTCAAGTTCGAGCACCACAAGGACGTGGTCTGGGCGACGCCCGACGGCAAGGGTTTCTACCGCATGGGCGACGGCTTCCAGCCCGACGGCGCGCGACCGTTCCTGGATCGTTGCGCGTTCGCCGGCGGCAAGAGCACGCGGCTGTTCCAGAGCGATCTGAAGCGCCTCGAAGCGCCGGTCACCGTGCTCGCGGCCGACGCGAAGCGCTACATCACGCTGGCGCAGACGGCGTCCGAGCCGCCGAACTGGTACCTGCGCAAGTCGGGCTCGAGCAAGGCCACGGCGGTGAGCGCGTTCAAGAACCCGCTCGAGTCACTGTCCCGCGCGACCCGCCAGCAGTTCACGTTCAAGCGCGACGACGGCGTGGTCCTGAATGCGGAGGTCGTGCTGCCGCCCGACTGGAAGCCGGGCTCGGCGCCGCTGCCGACGCTGTTCTGGATCTACCCGAACGACTTCCGTTCGGCGGCCGCCGCGTCACAGAACCGGACGTCGACGAGTCGCTTCCCGTCGCAGAGCCCGCTGAACCCCGAAGTGCTGGTGACCCAGGGCTACGCCGTGGTGAAACCCGATCTTGCCATCGTGGGGACAAACGATCAGTACGTCGCGGAACTCCAGCGCTCGGCCAAGGCCGCCGTGGACGAGTGCGTGAAACGCGGCTTCACCGACCGCGACCGGATCGCCGTCGCCGGGCACTCGTACGGCGCGTTCTCGACCGTGAACTGCCTGGCGCACACCAAGCTGTTCCGCGCCGGGTGGGCCAGCGACGGCGCGTACAACCGCACGCTGACGCCGTTCACGTTCCAGGCCGAGACGCGCAACCTGTGGGAGGCGCGCGACACCTACCTCGGCATGTCGCCGTTCCTGTACGCCAACCAGATCGATGTGCCGTTGCTGCTGATGCACAACCAGGACGACACGAACGTGGGCACCAATCCGATCCAGAGCCAGAGACTGTTCGAGGCGCTGAACGGCCTGGGCAAGACCACCCAGCTCGTGGAGTACCCGTACGAGGACCACAGCCCGGTGGCGAAGGAGACGGTGCTCGACTACTGGGCTCGAGCGCTGGACTGGATCGACCGATACGTGAAGAACGCCACGCCGGCGGCCGCCGCCTCGCCCGGGACGCCGTGACGTTGCGCCTCGCCCGGACCCGTGATTTTTCGCCTTCTGAAGAAGGCTCGACACGGGTCCGGGCGGAAGGCCTCACGAGGACTTGAATTGACCCCCGGAAAGACGCTGCCTACACTCACTTCTTTCCCGGTTCGCCAGGCTGTCTTGCCAACCCCCGCCGGCCCCGGGCGTCACCCGACCAGGAGACTGCCGACACCATGAAGTCGCTCACCCTGCGGCTCGTCGCCGCCGCCGTGGCCCTGGGACTCGCCGCGGTCATGCTGGGCGCCGCCGCACCGGCCAAGGTGCTCGAGCCCGGCAAGCTGATCATCCTGTCCACGACCGACGTCAAGGGCAAGAACGAGCCCTGTGGTTGACACACCCCCAAAGGGGGTCTCGCCCGGCGGGCGAGTTTCGTCGACAGCCTGAAGACGCAATACGGACAGGTGCTGCTCGTGGACAACGGCGGATTCTTCCCGGAAGAGTCCGACAGCCTGTACCGCGACAAGGCGTGGTTCCTCATGGACGGCATGGTGCTGTTGGGCACCGACGCCGTGGGCATGAGCGAGAAGGAGCTGAAGTACGGCCGCGGCTGGCTGCTGGCCCAGCTCAAGCGCTCGCGCCTGCCGATGACGAACGCGAACGTCTGGGACAAGCAGACCAAGAAGACGCTGCTGCCGCCGTATTTGATCATCAAGAAGGGCGCGGTGACGACCGGCGTCTTTGCGCTCACCAGTGACAAAGTCGACCTCGGTCCGGCGCGCGATTCGCTCACGCTCGAGGAGCCGGCGAAGGCGGCGGCGCGCGTGATCCCCGAGATGAAGAAGAAGGGCGCCACCGTGATCGTGCTGCTCTCGCAGCTCGGCAAGGTCGAGAGCGAGGACCTGGTGACGGCGGTGGATGGCGTCGACGCCGTGATCTGCGGTCGCAACGTGCCCGTGCTGCAGAAGGGCCGCATGATCAAGAACACGGTCGCGTGCTACGGCGGCGAGCAGGGCCAGAACATGGGCCGCACGATCATCACGCTGGACGCGGCGAAGAAGATGCAGACCGGCGAGAACGACGTGTTCGTGCTCGGCCCCGAGGTGGGGGAGAAGCCCGAAGTCCTGCAGCTGACGAAGAGCTTCAACGACGCGTTCAACGACAAGATGCGCAAGCTCGAGAAGGAGCGCGCGGTGCAGTCCGCGACGCAGACCGGTGGCGAAGGCCAGGCGGCGAAGCAGCCCGTCGACCACTTCGTGGGCTCCGACGTGTGCCAGCGCTGCCACATGCCCGAGTACGCGCAGTGGACCAAGACGGGTCACGCGAAGGCGTGGCAGACATTGGTCGACCAGAAGAAAGAATCCACGCCCGAGTGCGTGACCTGCCACGTTGTGGGTTACAAGCAGGCGGGTGGCTTCCAGACCGCCGACGACGCGCCGAAGCTCGGCAACGTGCAGTGCGAGAACTGCCACGGCATGGGCACGCAGCACGAGGCGTTGCCCTCGTCGCCGCAGAAGATCACCGAGACGACGTGCCGCACGTGCCACAACGCGACCACGAGCCCGACGTTCGACTTCGCGATCTACGAGCCGCACATCGTGCACAAGACGCCCGCGAACATGCCGCCGCTGCCGCCGAAGCCGGCGAATTCTTCGATGAAGTCAGGGCACTAGTCCAGCGTCTCAAGCGTCTCCCCTCAGGGAGCGACCGGGGCCCCCGCGCTGAAGTCGGCGCGGGGGCTTTTTCGTAATCGCGGGCGGCCCCCACGCGGAGGTTCAGCGCGGTGCTTCCTTCCCGGGCTCACGGCAGCAGCACGAGTCTCCGCGTGCGCCGCTCGCCGCGCGCGGCGCGCTTGCCATCTCCCGGTCGCGCTCCTACCTTCGTTCGCGGCCCAGAGCATGCGGCCCCCGAACACACCGGGGCGCGCCGGCCGCTCCTGACCCGATCCATCCCCAACCGGAGCGTGCCATTGAGCAACGTCCTCGAGGGCGTGCATTACTTCGAATCCATTCTCGACACCGTCGGGAAGACCCCGCTGGTCCGCCTGCGCGCCGTGGCGCGCGACCTGCCCTGCCCCGTGCTCGCCAAGATGGAGACGTTCAACCCCGGCGGCAGCGTGAAGGACCGCATCGGCATGGCGATGGTCGAGGCCGCCGAAAAGGCCGGGACACTCAGGCCCGGCGGCACGATCGTCGAGTGCACATCCGGCAACACCGGTCTCGGGCTGGCGATGGTCGCGGCGGTGAAGGGCTACCGCGCCGCGTTCTGCATGCCGGACAAGGTTTCGAGCGAGAAGGTGAACCTGCTCAAGGCCTTTGGCGCCGAAGTCCACCTGAGCCCCACGGCCGTGGCGCCCGAGCATCCCGACAGCTACTACAACGTCGCCAAGCGCATCTCGACCGAGCGGCCGGGCGCCGTGCTCATGAACCAGTACCACAACCCCGCGAACCCGGACGCGCACTTCAAGACCACGGGGCCGGAGTTGTGGGAGCAGACGCGCGGGCGCATCACCCACTTCGTGGCCGGCATGGGCACGGGCGGCACGATCTCCGGCGCCGGGCGCTATCTCAAGAAGATGAACGAGAAGATCCAGGTGATCGGCGCCGATCCCGTGGGTTCGATCCTGAAGCACTACAAAGAGACGGGAGAGATGAGCGAGGCGCACACGTACAAGATCGAAGGCGTGGGCGAGGACTTCATCCCCACGGCCACGGACTTCTCGGTCATCGATCGCGTGCTGAGCTGCAACGACCACGACGGGCTGAACATGGCGCGCACGCTCGCGCGCGAGGACGCGATCTTCGTCGGCGGCTCGGCCGGCATGGCGGCGTGGGTGGCGCTCGAGGTGGCGAAGGGCTGTGGGCCGAACGACCTCGTGGTGGTCCTGCTCCCCGACACGGGCGAGCGCTACCTGTCGAAAGTGCACAACGACGAGTGGATGCGCGACAACCATCTCCTGGATCCCTCGTCCGTGCGCGTGGGCAACATCGCGTCGGGAAAGAGCGCCCGCGTGCGGACGCTGTTCAAGGTCGATTCCGGCGAGCCGCTCAAGCGCGCGCTGGCGCTCATCCAGCAGCACGACGTCTCGCAGCTCCCGGTGTTCCGCGGCAGCGACGTGGTGGGCACGCTCGAGGAAGGCGAAGTGTTGAAGTCGGCGCTCGCCGACCCCGCGTCGCTGGAGCGGCCGCTCGACACGATCATGGGTCCGCCGCTGCCGATCGTGGGCGCGGGCGAGCCCGCCGACGTGGTCACGAAGCTGCTGGCGTCGCGCAACGCGGCGGTCCTGGTGAAGAACGACGGCGCCGTGACCGGCATTCTGACTCGCTTCGACATGTTGCAGTTCATCGCGGGAGGCGAGTGACTTGCCGGGCCCGAGTGATCGCCTGAAGTGAGTGATCGCCTGAAGTGAGTAAGTGACAGAGAGGTGTCCATGAGTTCAAGACTGGGAACGAAGCCCGGGATCAGCACGCTGGCGATCCATGCCGGCCAGGAGCCGGATCCCACCACGGGCGCGGTGATGACGCCGATCTACCAGACCAGCACGTATGCCCAGGAGGCGCTGGGCACGAACAAGGGATTCGAGTACGCGCGTACGCACAACGCCACGCGCGCCGCGCTCGAGCGCAATTTGGCAGGGCTGGAAGGCGCCAAGCACGGCCTATCTTTCGCCTCGGGCCTCGCGGCCACGAACGCGCTCATGCAGACGCTCTCGGCCGGCGATCACGTCGTCTGCGGGCAGAACACGTACGGCGGGACGTTCAGGCTCTTCGACAAGGTCTGGAGAAGGCACGGGCTGGACTTCACGTTCGTGGACGCCACGTCGACGGATGGGATCGTTGCGGCCTTCACGGCCAAGACCAAGCTTCTATTCATAGAAACACCCACGAACCCGCTCATGCAGCTCACCGACATCGCCGCCGTGAGCGAGCGCGCGCGCAAGAAGGGCATCCTGACCGTGGTGGACAACACGTTCATGACGCCCTACTTCCAGCGGCCGCTGGAGCTGGGCGCCGACGTGGCGTTCCACTCGGTGACCAAGTACCTGAACGGCCACAGCGACCTGATCGGCGGGGCCCTGCTCCTGAACGACGACGGGCTGCACGACCAGCTGCGCTTCCTGCAGAACGCGGCGGGCGCGGTGCCGGGGCCCATGGACTGCTTCCTGGCGCTCCGCGGCACCAAGACGCTGGCGGTGCGCATGCAGCGGCACGACGAGAACGCGCGTGAGCTGGCCAACATGCTGGCGAGCCATCCTCGCGTCTGGAAGGTGTTCTACCCCGGGCTCCCGAGCCATCCGCAGCACGCGCTCGCCAAGCGCCAGGCGAGCGGCTTCGGCGGCATGATCTCGATCGTCCCCGGCGACGGCTCGCTCGACGCCGGGCGCGCGGTGTTCAATCGCTTCCAGCTGTTCACGCGCGCCGAGAGCCTGGGCGGCGTCGAGAGTCTCGTCTGCCATCCGGCGTCGATGACGCACGCCTCGGTGCCGCGCGAGCGGCGGCTGGCGATGGGCTTCCCTGACGGGCTGCTGCGGCTCTCGGTCGGGATCGAGGACGTCGCCGATCTCCGGGCCGACCTGGAGCAAGCGCTTGGGGGTTCGTGAGCGGCTCGATCGCGCGGTACTGATCGCGTTCGCCATCGTCGCGGCGCTCGGCTCCGGCTGCGCGCGTCCCGGTGAGCGCGCGCTGATCGTGACCACGAACGACGTCATCGCGAAGACGAGCCCATGCGGCTGTCACACGCCGAAGGGCGGCTTCGCCCGGCGCGCCGCGTTCCTCGACAGCGTGCGCGCCGAACGCCACGACGTGCTCGCGCTCGACGCGGGCGGGTTCTTCCCCACGATCGAGGACGAGCGCGAGGCGGGGGTCTTCACGTTGGGCTCGATGGCGAGGATGGGCACGGCGGCGGCGGGGGTGGGCCCCGGCGAGCTGCGCTTCGGCTACTCGTTCCTGCGCGAGCACGCGCGCGCCGCGGGCGTGCCGCTGCTCGCGGCGAACCTCGAGCAGCGCGACACGCATGCGCCGGGCTTCGAGCGCTGGCGGATCTTCCCCGCCGCGGGCGCCAGGATCGGCGTGTTCAGCCTCGTGCCGGAGAGCGCGGACCTGGGGCCGGCGCGCGACTCGCTGGTCGCGATGTCGCCCGAGAACGCCGCACTCGCGGCGGTCGATTCTCTGCGCGCAGGTGGCGCGCAAGTGATCATCCTGCTGTCGCAGCTCGGTGGGCCGGGCGGCGACAGCCTCGTGGCCCACGTGCCGGGCATCGACCTGCTCGTGGCAGGCGGCGGCATGGTGCCCGTCCGCCCCGGTGCGCGGCGGATCGGGCGCACGGTCGTGATCGACGGCGGCAGCCAGGGTTGGCAGGTGGGCGTGGCCGAGGTGCGGCCCGGCGCGGCCGGCGCGCCGGCGCGCATCGACGCCAAGACGGTCGTGCTCGGACCGGAGTACGCGATGCAGCCGGCGATGACCGCGAGCGTCAAGGCATTCGAGGACTCGCTCAACGCGCGGATGCGCGTGCGCACGGCCGCAATGGCGCCGCTCACACCCGCTGACCCCTCCGGCGCGCGCTACGTCGGCATGGGCAACTGCGTCAAGTGTCACGCCAGCGAGTACACACAATGGCAACTGACCCGGCACTCACGCGCGTGGAAGACGCTCGTGGACCTGCGAAGGGAATCCACGCCCGAGTGCGTGCCCTGTCACGTGACCGCGCTGGGCGAGCCGGGGGGCTTCCAGACCGCTGACGACGCCGCCCGCTTCGGGAACGTCCAGTGCGAGGCCTGCCACGGCAGGGGGAGCGACCACAGGCAGTGGATGGCGAAGGGCAACACGGTGGCCGAGACCACGTGTCGCGGGTGCCACACGTCCACCACCAGCCCCAGGTTCAGTATGGCGCTCTATCGGCCGCACGTGCTTCACGATCCGCCGCCGGGGCTCAAGCCGCTGCCCGAGAGCCCTGCTGCGCACCTGATGCGAGCCGGGCGCGACCCACACGGACGTTGATGGCGGTGAAACAGGTCTTGCAACACGCTATCGCACAGGGGCTTCCACGCCTGCCCACAATTCGAGTCGGGCCTTCGGCCAGTTGACAAGCGCGGGGTCTATCCCTAGCCTGCGGTTCGCTTTTGCAGGCAGGTGCGGCGAAAACGTGCGCCGTGGCGGCCCGCAGACACCCTTGCAGGACACACTTCTGGATCGTGACGGACCGACACCGCTTGCATTTAGTGGTGTTTTTTTCTGAGTCATGGACTTATTGACGGAAAAACACGGCCGTCCCAGGCACTCGACGGGGCGGCAGCGTGAGAGGAGGTGAACGTGCACACGATGCGTAAGCTTTTTGCTCTGGCGCTGATGGCGCTGGCCCTCGCGTCCTTCGCGGCGGGCTGTGGCAAGAAGGCGGAGGAGACGCCGCCGGCCGCCGAGACTTCGACGATGACCCCTGACAGCACGATGGGTGGCGGTGCGGACTCCTCGACGATGATGCCTGATTCGACGAAGCACTAACGGCCCTCGTGGAATCGTGTGTGACCGGGGGGAGTCGCGCAAGACGCGACTCCCCTTTGGTTTTTCTCCGCCGGGGCGGCAACCATCCGGCAACCGGCGGCGTAGGGGGTGGGGTCAGGTCAAGCAGCCCCGTGAGTCCAGGCTCCCCGCCTGCGACCCGTCCCCGGAGCGGCAGGCCGGTCCACACCGGCCCCAACCGCCCGAGGCGTGGCGCGGCCATGGGAACCGTGCGCGTGGGGCTTCCGGCGTCAAGCGTATGACGAGCGGAGGGATCGAGATGCGCAGGCTTCCGATGGGTGGGCTCGGCGGCACATGGCTGCTCGCGCTGCTGCTCGCGCTTCCCGCCGCGTCGTCGTCGCGGGCCGCGACCGAGCGCAGCATGCGCTTCCGTCCGGTCCCACCGGAGAGCGCGTCCAGTTTCGATCGCACGACGATGGCGCCGAGCGCCGACTCCGCCCGCACCGGGCGCCGCGGCCACGTCACACCCGCGCCGATCGTGGTCCCCCCGAGTGGTGAGAACCCCGAGATCCCCGAGCCGCCCGACGTCCCCGAGCCGCCCCAGCCGCCATCGGTCCGCACCACGAGCGGCAACATCGTCCGCTTCGGCAACTCCGTCACGATCAAGGAAGGGCAGTTGATCGATGGCGACGTGGTGAACCTCGGCGGCGATATCGAGGTGAAGGGGCACGTCACCGGCAATGTCACGGCGGTCGGGGGCGACGTGATGCTGTCGTCCACCGCGCGCGTGGACGGCGACGTGGTCTGCATCAGCGGCACCCTCACCGAGGAGCCCGGCTCGTCCGTGGGCGGCCAGCACGTCACCGCGCCGCGCTCGCCCGGCGCCAAGCTCTTCTTCCCCGTGCTCGCCGTGGTCGGCACCGGCTTCAAGATGATGGTGCACGCCATGGGTGCACTGATCATGCTCGGCATCGCGTGGCTGTTCGCGAAGCTCGCCCCGACGCGCACGCAGGCGGCGCTCGACCAGATCGGGCGCGAGCCCGGAGCCTCGTTCATCATCGGGCTGTTGCTGTGGGCGCTCCTCGTTCCGAGCGTGTTCGCGCTGGCCCTGGTGATGGCCGTGCTCTGCATCACGATCATCGGCATCCCGCTCGCCGTGGCCGTGGCGATCGCCTACTGCATGTTCTTCTTGCTCGCAGCGCTGTGGGGCGCGATCGTGGGTTACGGCGTGCTCGGTCAGTTCATCTATCCGCGCTTCCGGACCGGCACGGCGACGCTGCTGCAGTCGCTGGTCTGGGGCGGCATCGTGCTCCACGGCCTGCGCATCGCCAGCGACCTGTTCCACGTCGTGCCGATCTTCGGATTCGTGGGGGGGCTGCTGACGTTCACTCACTTCCTGCTGCTCGCCGGGCTCGCCACGCTGGGTGCCGGCGCGCTCGTGCGCGGGGAGTACCAGCGTCGGAGCCTCCAGAACTGGTGGTCGCGAATGCGCCCCGCGGGCGCCGCGCGCAACGACATGCCGCCGCCCCCGCCGTCCTCACCGCCACCGCCACCGCCGCCCCCGCCGCCGTCGCCGAGCAACAGCGGCGCCGAGGTGATCAGCTAGCTCGGGCCGGGCGCAGGCGCCGGCCGAATGCCGTGGTGAGCACCGCGTACGTGAGTGCGCACAGGCCCTGCGCGGTTCCACACCCGGGAGCGCGCGGTCCATGTACTCGAGCACGGTCACCTCGCTGCCCAATCTCGATCTTGTGCATGCCCGCGCCCATCAGCAGCAGGTAGCCTTCGAAGTGCCCGTCATCGGCGCGCACCATGTCCGCGACGAGCGCACCGCGTGCCGGTTGCCGGGTGCCGCGGCCTGCGGCATCGTGCCGCGGTCCCGCGCCGAGACAGGCGCGCCTCCGTGGAGGTCGGTTGCCCGGCGAGTCGCTGTTCGTGCTGTGCCTGCTCCTGTTCCTCGACAACGCCACGCTCGCGGCGTTCACCACGCCGCTGTTGCTCGCCTACGCGCCGCACTTCGAGCCGTGGCAAGTGGGCGTGTTCGGCGCCGCCTCGGCGGGAGCCGGGAGCACGGTGCAGCTCGTGCTCTTCCGCTGGCTCCTGTCCACGGACTGGCCTTGGGTCAAGCGCTTCGCGCCGAGCCGTGACAAGGTCGAGCAGGCGCTGAAAGGTTCGCCCTCGGCGTCGTTCCTCGCCATCCTGATCGCGCGCGCGACCCCGATCCCGGATGGCCCGATCAAGCTCGTGGCCGCCGCCGGTCGCTACCCGTTGCCTCGCTACTTCCTCGCCGTACTGATCGGAGGCATCCCCTACTTCGCGCTGCTCGCCTGGCTCGGCCACGAGTTCCCGGTCCCGCCCTGGGCGCTGCTCGCGCTCGTCGCCGTCATCGCGCTGGTGTTCGCGTTCGAGCGCTGGAGGAAGCGTGCCCGCCCGGCAGGCCAATAGGACCCGGAGCCGGCCACGTCCCGTGCGCCCGCCACGCCGAGCCGGAGGCGAGGGCGCTGCGAATGAAATGGGAGATGGCGCTGCAAGCGCCATCGGCATCGACACGGGCGGCACGTTCACCGACGTGGTCGCGTGGCGCGGCGGCAGGCGCGTGGCGTTCAAGGTGCCGAGCACGCCGCGCGAGCCCGCGCAGGCGGTGCTCACGGGGTTGTCCCGCGCCGGCGCCGGCCGTGGCACGCGCGTGCGCCACGGCTCCACCGTGGCCACGAACGCGCTGCTCGAGCGAAAGGGCGCGCGCGTGACGCTGGTCACGACGGCGGGCTTCGAGGACGTGCTCGAGATCGGCCGCCAGGACCGCCCCGATATTTATGCGTTACAACCGTTGCGCCGGCCGCCGCTCGTGCCTTGCGAAAGAAGGATCGGCGCGCGCGAGCGGCTCGAGGCCGGCGGCGGCGTGCTCACGCCGCTCACCGCGGGCGAGATCGCGAGCGTGGTGCGGCGAGTCCGGGCGACGAAGCCCGAAGCGATCGCGGTCGGCCTGCTGCACGCGTGGTCGGCGCCCGCGCACGAGAAGCGCCTCACACGCGCGCTCGAGAAGCTGGGCGTGCCGGTGACGAGCGCCGCCGAGCTCGTGCCCGAGATCCGCGAGTACGAGCGGCTCGCGACCACGGTCGCGAACGCGTTCCTGGCGCCGCGTGTGAGCGCGTACCTCCACGCGCTTGCGGCGGGCGCCGCAGACGCCGATCTGCAGATCGTGCTCTCGCACGGCGGCACCGCTCCGCCCGCGCAGGCCGCGCGCGAGCCGGTGCGCCAACTCGTCTCCGGGCCCGCCGCGGGGCTGCGCGCGGCGCTCGCAGCCGCGCGGGCGTGCGGGTACGAGCGCGCGCTCACGCTCGACGTGGGCGGCACCTCCACCGACTGCGCGTTCCTCGGCGGCCGCGACACGGGCGAGGACGGACTGCCGCGGCGGCGCGGCCGTGAAGTGGCGGGCATCCCCGTGTTGTTGCCGACGCTCGACGTGCACACGGTCGGCGCCGGCGGCGGCTCGATCGCGCGCCCCGACGCCGGCGGCGTGCTGGAGGTGGGCCCCGAGAGCGCGGGCGCGGACCCCGGCCCTGCGTGCTACGGCCACGGCGGCCCGGCCACGGTGACCGATGCGCTCGTCGTGCTCGGCGCCATCGCCGGCGACTCGCTCGCGGGCGGGGCGCTGGCACTCGACCGCGCCGCCGCGCAGCGCGCGATGGCGGCGCTCGCGCGCGCGCTCGGGATGCGGGGCGCGGAGCGCGCGGCGGAGGGCGTGCTGCGCGTGGTTGAGTCCAACATGGCGAACGCGCTCCGCAAGGTCTCGGTGGAATGCGGCGAGGATCCGCGCGGCGCGGCGCTGGTGGCGTTCGGGGGCGCCGGCGGCCTGCACGCGTGCGCGCTCGCCGAATCGCTGGGCACGCCTGCCGCGATCTGGCCACGCGACGCCGGCGTCCTGTGTGCGCTGGGCGCGCTCTCCGGCGGCTCGCGCCGCGAGCGCTCTCGAAGCGTGCTGCGGACGTTGCGCGACGCGCGCGACATCGCGGCGCTCGAGCGCGAGATCGCGCGCCTCGAGCGCGAGCTGCTGGCGACGTTCCCACCGCGCGATCGAGGCCGGGTGCGGCTCGAGCACCGCGCCGAGGCGCGAGCACGTGGCCAGGCGCACGAACTGCCAGTGGCGGCACTGCCGCTCTCGAGCCTGGGCGGGCGCTTCCACGACGCGCACGAGCGGCGTCACGGCTTCGCCGACCGCGGGGCCACGCTCGAGGTGGTGACGCTCGAGGTGGGCGGCTGGCTCGACGAGCCGCTGCCGCGCGAGCGAGTGGGCCCGCGCACGCACACGAGTGAGCCCGCACGCGCGATCGAGGTGTGGCACGGCGGCCGCCGGCAGCGTGCCCAACTGCGTCGGCGCGAAGACCTCGAGCCGGGTGTGAAGCTCGCGGGGCCCGCCGTGATCGTGGACGACGGCGCCACGCTGTGGGTGGCGCCAGAATGGGTCGCGCAGCGTCATGCCTCCCGCGCCGTCGTGCTCACGAGAGAGTCCGTGCTCACGAGAAAGTCCGTGCTCACGAAAGCATCCGCGCCCACGAAAAAGCCCCCACTCACGAGAAAGCCCGCACGATGAGCGCCCGCCGCGCGTCGCCCGACGCCGTGACGCTCGCGCTCTATCGCGGCCTGTTCGCCGCGTGCGCCGAGGACATGGGCGCCACGCTCATGCGCGCCGCGCACTCGCCGAACATCACCGAGCGGCTCGATCACTCGTGCGCCCTGTTCGACGCCCGCGCGCGGCTGGTGGCGCAGGCCGCGCACATCCCCGTTCACCTGGGCTCGATGCCGCGCGCGGTGGAGGCGGCGCTCGCGCTGGCGCCGTTCGCTCCGGGCGACGCCGTACTCCTGAACGATCCCTACGACGGCGGCACGCACCTGCCCGACCTCACCTGCGTCTCGCCGGTGTTCCTCGACGGGCGCTCGCAGCCGTCGTTCTTCGTCGCGAGCCGCGCGCATCACGCCGACGTCGGGGGCGCAGCCCCCGGCTCGCTGCCGATCGCGCACGAGGTCTACGAGGAGGGTGTGCGCATCCCGCCGGTGTTCGTGCGCCGCGCCGGCCGCGAGCAGGAGGGCGTGATGCGGCTGCTGCTCGCGAACGTGCGCACGCCGCACGAGCGCCGCGCCGACCTGGCGGCGCAGCTGGGCGCGCAGGTCACCGGTGCGCGGCGCCTCGCCGAGCTGGCCGCGCGCGACGGCGCCGCCGCGCTCGAGCAGGCGGCGGACGCGCTGCTCGACGCCACCGAGCGGCACGCGGTCGCGCTCCTGCGCCGGTTCAGGCCAGGCGCCTGGGAATTCGCGACGGCGCTCGACGACGACGGCCTCGGCAACGGGCCGCTCCCGATCCGCGTCAAGCTCGAGATCCGCGGCGGCCGCGTCCGCGCGGACTTCACCGGCACGGCGCCGCAGGCCGCGGGCCCGGTGAACGCCGTGCGCGCCGTCACGCGCGCGGCGGTGCTCTATGCCGTTCGCTGCGCCCTGGGCGAGGAGATCGCGGTGAACGACGGGCTGCTGCGCGTGATCGACGTGATCGCGCCCGAGGGCTCGCTCGTGGACCCCCGGCTGCCCGCGGCCGTGGGCGCGGGCAACGTCGAGACCTCGCAGCGCATCGTCGACACCGTGATGGGCGCGCTGTCGCGCGCGCTCCCCGATCGCGTGCCCGCGGCGAGCAGCGGCACGATGAACAACCTGCTGATCGGCGGGTACGATCCGCGACGCCAGCGGCCGTTCGCCTATTACGAGACGCTCGGCGGCGGGCACGGCGGTGGCCCCGCGGGTCCCGGCGAGAGCGCGATGCAGGCGCACATGACGAACACGCGCAACACGCCGATCGAGTCGCTCGAGTGGGCCTATCCATTGCGTGTGCGACGCCTGCGAGTGCGGCGTGGCACGGGCGGACGCGGGCTCCACCGTGGAGGCGACGGCATGGAGCGCACGATCGAACTGCGGGCGCCGGCGCGGGTCACGGTGATCGCCGAGCGTCGCGTGCTCCCGCCCTACGGCCTCGCCGGGGGCGCCCCGGGGGCGTGCGGGCGCACGGTCGTGAGCTGGCCGGCGGAGGGCAAACGCATGCGGCGACGTGACGTGGTGATGCCCGGGAAATTCACCGTTGACCTCCCCGAAGGCGCCCTGATAACCGTGGCCAGCCCAGGTGGCGGAGGTTGGGGCCGCGCAGGCCGCGCACGGAGGCCACGACCCGCACGCCGGGAGCGAGATCAGCGCTGACCGGAGGCCCCATGCGTCTCACGCCGCGCGTCGTGCCCGGGTTGATCGTCCTTGCTGCATTGGCTCCGCTGCTGTTCGATCCCACCGCCGGCATGAGTACGCCGCTCTATGCCGCGCGCACCGGGCTCGCGTGCGCGAACTGTCACTTCGACCCGAACGGCGGCGGGCCGCGCAACGCGTTCGGGTTCGCGTACGCGAAGTACCGCCACTCCACCGAGTCCGAGACCGAGGGGATGTTCAAGGACCTCGATCTCACGAACAAGGTGAGCGAGCAGCTCCCGCTCTACTTCGGCGTCAACTCGCGGCTCATGGCCCTCGCGGACGACGCGAACGACCCGCCCGACGGCGTCGACCGCTTCGGCTTCTTCGGCATGGAGACGCAGCTCCACATGGCGTTCCAGCCGCATCCGAAGCTGACGCTTGAGTACACGACGGACGGGTTCGGCACCGAGAACGTCGGCGGCGTGCGGGTGACACGCGAGGCCTGGGGCATGCTCGGAAGCAGCACCGATCGGTACCTCCGCGCCGGCATCTTCCGCGTGCCGTTCGGCCTGCGCATGGACGACCACACCGTGGCGACGCGCAACGGCAACACCGAATTCCAACCCGAGCGTGCGTTCGTGCTCCCGTACGATCCGCGCATCTCGGACCAGGGGGTCGAGATCGGCGGCACGAGAGGGGAGTGGCAGGGCCGGCTCGCTTACACGAATGGCACCAGCTTCGTGCTCAGCGGCGGGCCCAACCCGCGGCTCCACGCGCAGGCGTTCTCGGGCAAACTCGTCTACGCGGACGAGAAGTACCAGGTCGGGCTCTCGGGCCACGACGAATGGGTGCCGGCGAACGGTGCCGAGAGCGTCGTGCGCGCGTCGCGCTGGGGCACGTACGCGCTCACGCGCCGCGGCAACGTGTCCCTGATCGGCGAGGTCGTGGCGGGCACGGACAAGGTCTCGGCCTCCGCGGCGGGCGCGCCGTACGAGAACGTGAACAAGCTGGGCTACTTCATCGAGGGTGACTACCAGCTCAACCGCGCCACGAACTTCCGCCTGCGCTACAACCGCCTCGAGGGCTACCGGGTGGCCGGTGAGAAAGACGAGGCCGACCAGGCCGCGTACAACCAGTACGCGCTCGAGGGCGAAGTCGTGCCGATGCCGTTCGCGGAGATCCGCTGGACGCTGCGGTTGCTGGATCCGGTCGCGGAGAAGGACGTCACGGGCACGACCGATCGCGACACCGAGAAGCAGGCTTACATCCAGTTCCACTTCTCATACTGAGTCATGGTGACCCACGTCGTCGACCGGAGTACGGGTCGGGGGATCACACGATTGTTCCCGTAAGACGCTTTGATGGCGTGGAACGTGGCGAAGGTTGGGCGGCGCAGACCGCGCGCGCGCGTCTCAGACCCTGATCGAGCCGGCCCTCAGCGCGGCCAGGCGTTTCGCGACGACCTGGCGCGTGAGCGGCGTGCAGTCGGCGGCGCTCACGCGGAGGGCGGCTTCGGGGACGAGGTCGAGGAAGCGGTCGTTCTGGAGGCCGACCAGAACCGTCGGGCGCGATGTGGCGTGCTGGCGCAGCGTGGCGATGCGATCGGGCGTCAGCGGGATGCGCGAGGCGATGGCGATGACGTCGGCGGCCGCGGCGGCGCCGCCGTCGGGGATGCCCGCGTCGCGCAGCGCGGTGGCGAACGTGGGCCCCTGCTTCCACTCGCTCTCCTCGACGACGCGCCAGCCGCCTTCGGGCGCGCGGCCGCCGACGACCAGCGCGCGATCGATGAGCTCGGCGAGGCGCGGCTCCCAGTCGGGCGGCGTCAGCGATTCGAGCGGCGCCAGGAGCTCGTCGCCCATCGGCTCGGCATGCGCGGCGTCGAACGCGGCGAGGCGCGGGCGCGTGGCGTCGAACAGCCCGCGGTCGACCCTGCCCTCGACCACGGCGTCGGCCATCGTGTAGCGCGCGCGCCGCACGTCCTCGTTCCAGTGCGCGTAGAGCAGCAGGTCACAGCCCGCGGCGAGCGCCGCGAGCCCGGCCTCGGCGGGCGTGCGGCCGGCGGCGGCGCCCTGCATCTCGAGCGCGTCGGTGATCACCACGCCGCGGAATCCCAGCCGCTCGCGCAGCACGCCCTGCACGATCGGGCGCGAATACGTCGCGGGCACGCCGGGGTCGAGCGCGGGATAGACCACGTGCGCCGTCATCAGCGAGTCCGCGTCCGCGTGCGAGCGAAACGGCACGAATTCGCGCGACTCGAGCATGGTCGCGGTCGAGTCGCACACCGGGAGCGCCAGGTGTGAATCCGTGCGCGTGTCGCCGTGGCCGGGCGCGTGCTTGAGGCACGAGGCGACGCCGGTGCCGCGGAAGCCCGCGAGCCAGGCGCCCGCGTTCGCGGTGACCTGCGCCGGCGTCGTGCCCCAGGCGCGTGGACCGATCACCGGGTTGTCCGGCTGGCTGTGCACGTCGGCGACCGGCGCGAAGTCCCAGTCGAAGCCCAGCGCGTGCAGCCGCCGCGCGGTCACGCCCGCGATCCAGCGAATCGTGTCCGTGTCGGCCGCGCGCGCGAGCGTGGCCGCGTTCGGTGGCACCACGAGGTGGCCCGCGAGCTGCGACACCCAGCCGCCCTCTTCATCCAGTGAAACGAACAATCGGCGCGGTCGGGCCAGCTCGCGCAGGCGTGCGATGACACGGCGCGCATCGACGAGGTCCTTGAAGTCGCGCGCGGCGAACAGGATCACGCCGGCCGGCGGGAACTGCGCGAAATCCTTCTCCCACGCGGGCGAGAGGCCGTCGGGAGGGATGCCGATCACCATGCGGCGAGCGATCACGCGCTGGGCGTCCATGCGCGTCCCACGGTGGGGGAGCACACTGCGCATGTCAACGCGGTGTGAGGTGTGATGCGCGGTCGGTATCGCTCGGTGCCCGGCGTCCGTTGCCGCGCTGGCGGTTCCGGCCCGCTGGTCACGGCGGAGCGTGCGGTCGTGCAAAACGCCGGTTGGGAGTGCATCCATCGGAGGGTAAACTCGTCTATCACGCCAGCCGCCCCACCCGCCGCTGATCCCCAACCTCGGAGGTACTCGCTGAGCGCGGAACCGCGCCAAGGATGGACCTTGTTCGCGTGCCTCGGCGCGCGCGAGGTCGCGGGCACGCTGGCCGCGCTCCTGGTCACGCTCGCGCTGGGCGCCCCAGCCGCCGGCGCTTCGAAGCCGGTGGCCGCGAGCAGCGCCACGGTGGCCACGCCGGAGGCGGCAGCGCACGACACCAGCACGCGCAAGGCGATGGTGATCGAAGGCGACAACCACATGTTCATGGTCAGCGCGCCCGACGGCTGGGTGCTGGACGACACGGCGGGCATGGGCTCGCGGATCCGCTGCGTGTTCTATCCCAAGGGTCAGAAGTGGGCCACGGCGGCCACGGTGATGTACGTGAACCCGCTCCACGGCTACGGCGCCAAGACGCGCACGGTGTCGACGTTGATCGCCGAGGACGAGAAGTCGTTCAAGAAGAACTCGCCCCGCGGCAAGGTCACGGACGGCGGCACGATCCAGACCACCGGCAAGAAGACCGCGGTCGTGCGCTATTTCTCGATCGACGGCGGGCCGGCACACGAAGCGGTCGCCTACGTGCCCGAAGCCGAAATGGTGATGCTGCTCGTGCTCTCGTCCAAGACCCCGCAGGGCTTCCAGGGCGCGCTCGCCGCCTACCGCGAGTTGGTGCAGAGCTACGCCTGGGTGGCGTCGAACGCGGAGCTGGGACGATGACCCGGCGCGCGCGCGTGTCGCAGAAGAGCCTGCGCTTCACCGAGAGCGTGATCCGTGAGATGACGCGGCTCGCGCATGCTCACGGCGCGGTCAACCTGTCCCAGGGTTTCCCCGACTTCGCGGCACCCGAGGCCATCAAGGAAGCCGCCGCGCGCGCGGTGGCGGCGGACGTGAACCAGTACGCGATCACGTGGGGGGCGAAGAGCCTGCGCGACGCGCTGGTGACGAAGCAGCAGCGCTTCACCGGGCTCACCTTCGACCCCGAGCGCGAGATCACCGTGTGCTGCGGCTCCACCGAGTGCATGGCGTCGGTGATGCTGGCGCTCGTGGATCCCGGCGACGAGGTGATCGTGTTCGAGCCCTACTACGAGAACTACGGCCCGGACGCGATCCTCTCCGGCGCGGTGCCGCGCTTCGTGCGGCTGCGCGAGCCCGACTGGAGCTTCGATCCCGCGGAGCTGGCCGCCGCGTTCAACGCCCGCACGCGCGCCATCGTGGTCAACACGCCGAACAACCCCACGGGAAAGGTGTTCTCGCGCGGCGAGATGGAACAGATCGCCGCGCTGTGCCGGAAGTGGGACGTGATCGCGATCACCGACGAGATCTACGAGCACATCCTCTACGACGGCGCCGAGCACGTGAGCATGGCGGCGCTGGAAGGCATGCGCGAGCGCACGGTCACGGTCTCCGGCCTGTCGAAGACGTGGAGCGTGACCGGGTGGCGGATCGGCTGGTGCCTGGCCCCGAGCGACCTCACGAACGCGATCCGCAAGGTGCACGACTTCCTGACCGTGGGGGCGCCGGCCCCGCTCCAGGAGGCGGCTGCCGTGGCCCTGGCGATGCCGCAGGACTACTTCTTGCAACTTGCCGATAGTTACCGGGAGCGCCGCGAGTTCCTCGTCCCCGTGCTCCAGCGCGCGGGCTTCAAGCCCATCCCGCCGCGCGGCGCCTACTACGTGATGACCGACATCTCCGAGTTCGGTTTCCCCGACGACGTCACCTTCGCCCGCTGGCTCGTGGCCGAGGGCGGTGTCGCCGCGGTACCGGGCTCGAGCTTCTACTCTGACCCGGCGGCCGGTTCCCAGCGCCTCCGCTTCCATTTCGCCCGGAAACGCGAGACCTTGGAAGCGGCCGCCGAACGCCTGCAGTCCCTGCGGTCGCGCCTCCCAGCGCGGCCGGAGTCCATAACATCCCGGGGGTAGCACCCACATGCACAAGCCTCGTCGTTCGTCCCTCGGTCCGTTCGGCATCGCCATGGCGCTGTCGCTGCTCCTGGGCTTCGGATTCGCGCGTGCGCTGAGCGCGACCGACGACCTGCGCAGCCAACTCGACCTGTTCTCGCAGGTGCTGTTCACCGTGCAGAACAACTACGTCGAGCAGCCCGACAACGAGAAGCTCATCCGCGGCGCGATCGACGGCATGCTCAAGACGCTCGATCCGCACACCACGTTCCTGCCCAAGCAGCGCGCGGCGGCGATGGACGAGAACTTTCGCGCCGAGTACTCGGGCATCGGCGTGTCGTTCGACATCGTCGACAACAAGATCGTGGTGCTGTCCCCGATCGAGGGCACGCCGGCGTACCGGCTCGGCATCCGCGCCGGCGACAAGATCGTGCAGGTGGACAACAAGCCGCTGAAAAAGGGCCTCGTCACCGACGACGTTTTCAAGCTGCTCAAGGGTCCCACCGGCACGATGGTGGACGTGGACATCGAGCGCCCCGACGAGACGGCGCTGCTCCACTTCTCGATCGAGCGCGCGAAGATCCCGATCGAGTCGGTGCCCTACTCGTACATGATCAGGCCCGGGGTGGGCTACGTGCGCATCATCCGCTTCGCGCAGACGACCGGCGAGGAGCTGGAGAAGGCGATCGGGAACCTGAAGGCGCAGGGCATGAAGAACCTGCTCATCGACCTGCGCGCGAACTCGGGCGGCCTGCTGAACCAGGCCGTGGACGTGCTCGACCAGCTCGTGCCCGAGGACCGCAAGCTGGTGTACACGCGCGGGCGCATCCAGTCGTCGAACGCCGACTACTACTCCACCGACCGCAAGGGCAAGTGGACCGACGGCGCGCTCGTCGTGCTCGTCGACCACGGCAGTGCGTCGGCGTCGGAGATCGTCTCCGGCGCGGTCCAGGACCTCGACCGCGGCCTCGTCGCCGGCATCAACACATTCGGCAAGGGCCTGGTGCAGAACCAGGTGAACCTGTCCGAGGGCAAGCTGCTGCTCACGGTGGCGCGCTACTACACGCCGAGCGGGCGCGGCATCCAGCGCGATTACACCAAGTTCGAGGACCAGGCCGACTACCAGGCCGACGCGTACAAGGAAGAGGTGCCCAGCGACTCCGCGCTCGCCACCCGGCCCAAGTTCAAGACCACGAGCGGCCGCACGGTGTTCGGCGGCGGCGGCATCTATCCCGACGTCATCGTGCACAACTCGGCGGACCTGACGCGGCCCGAGATCGACATGATCACGAAGCGGGTGTGGTTCGACTACGCGAACAAGATGGTCACGCACCTGAAGGACGTGACCTGGAAGCCCGAGATTCTGGCGAAGGACAAGTTCAAGCTCGACGACAACCAGATGAAGGAGCTGCGCGACGCGATCGCCACGAAGGGCGTCAAGATGGACGACTCGACGTGGAGCGCCGAGAAGCCGTTCGCCCTGCACCAGCTGCGCGCGGAGCTGGCGCAGCAGACGATGGGCGGACTCGAGCGTTACAAGATCGCGGTCGAGGACGACTCGCAGCTGCTGAAGGCGCTCGAGCTGTTCCCGCAGGCGCAGAAGCTCATGGCCGGCGGCGTGACGCCGGACTCGAAGCCGAAGGTGCGGCGCCCGTAGTCCCGCGGCCAACGAACTCGCGCCCCGCTGGGACCTCCCATCGGGGCGCGCGCCTTTAGGCGTAAGCTGGGCACCGATGACCTCCATCGAGATCAATCGCGCCCCGGTGATGACGCTGTGGGCGGCCGTGGTCGCCGAGCGGCTCGGCTACAAGCGCGACGAGGCGCTCACGCTGGGCCGCGCGGTGGCCGGCATGAACGCGCAGGCGAAGGCGGTGCGCGTCGGCCTGCGCGAGCCAGGCGATTCGGGCGACCCGCGGAAGAAGTTCGAGAAGGGCGGGCGCGCGCCGGGGAAACCGGACACCGTCCAGCTCCTGGGACGCGCAGTGCCCGTGGTCAAGACGCCGCAGGGACTGCGCACGGTGTCCAAGGCCGGCAAGCCCGACTCGCCCGAGGCCGTGGAGCGCTACCTCGCCGGCAAGTTCGGTGACGCGCTCGACGACGCCCGGACCGCGATGAAGAAGCTCGCCGGCGCATTCCCACGAGCCGAGCTGGCGGCCAGTGCGTACGCGCTCTACGAGAAGTTCCGCCCGCAGATCCCCGCCGGCACGAGGGGCTGGGGAGCCAAGGGTGTGCTGGATCTCGGGGCGCTGGTGAAGCTCGCGCCCCGAAAAGCCAGCCGCGGTTAGGGAGCGCTCAGCTCAGACGTGATGCGCCGCCGGCTGCGCGCCGAGCGCCCGCGCCGCGCTCTCGACGTCGGCCGCGCTCACCCACACGATCGCACCGTAGCGATTCCCACCGCAGGCGAGCCCGCACGTGGCGCGGACGTTGATCTTCGCCGTGCCCAGGCGGTCCAGCACGTCGCCCAGCGCGCCCGCGCGATCGGTCCCCTGCGCGAGGAACGCGGTCTTGGGAGAGCCGGTGGCCAACCCCAGCTTGCGCGCCGCCTTGGTGAACGCCTCGGGGTTCTCGGGCACGATGTCCACCTGGATCTTGCCCGTGCCGCTCGGGAACGCGAGCGCGGCGAGCAGGTTCACGCCCTCCTTCGCGAGCTTCTTGTGGAGGTCCGCGCCGACGCCCGGCTTGTCGTCGGTGGCGATCGCGAAGTACTCGACCGACAGCACCTGGTCCTTCGTCATGATGTCCTCCCTGATCCGAGTACAGGAGCATGACCTCCGCGCCCGGTATTCCCGGGGGGCGGAGCGGCCGGTCCTGCGCGAAGGCTAGCACCGTCCGGACGGCGCAGCGCGACCGCGCGCTCTTTGCAGCAGAACCCTAGGGGAGGGCCTTCGCGCCCGCGGCGCCCAGTGTGTTCAGCACCCAGGCGTAGTCGTACGCCACCTCGTGGAGCGCGTCGTAGCGCCCCGAGGCGCCGCCGTGGCCGGCGCCCATGTTGCACTTGAACAGCACCGGCTTCGTCCCGGTGTCGAGCGTCCGCAGCTTCGCCACGTACTTCGCCGGCTCCCAGTAGCCCACCTGGCTGTCGTTGAGGCTCGTCTTCACGAGCATCGTCGGGTAGGCCGCCGTGCGGAGATTGTCGTACGGCGAGTAGGTCTTCATCACCGCGTAGTCCGCGGCGACCTTGGGATTGCCCCACTCCTCGAACTCGCCCACGGTCAGCGGCAGCGACTCGTCGAGCATGGTGTTGATCACGTCCACGAATGGCACCTGGGCGAGCACGCCCGTGAACAGGTCGGGACGCAGGTTCGTGACCGCGCCCATCAGCAGCCCGCCGGCGCTGCCGCCCTGGATCACCAGCCGGTCGGGCGCGCACACCTTCTCGCGCTTCAGGTACTCGGCGCAGGCGACGAAATCGGTGAACGTGTTCATCTTGTTCTGCATGCGGCCGGCGTCGTGCCACTTCTTGCCCAGGTCGCCGCCGCCGCGGATGTGCGCGAGCGCGTAGACCACGCCACGGTCCACGAGGCTGAAGCGATTGGAGCTGAACATGACGTTGCTCGGGAAGCCGTACGAGCCGTACGCGTAGAGCAGGCACGGCGCGGTGCCGTCGCGCTTGAAACCCTTGCGGTAGAGCAGCGTCACCGGCACCTGCGTGCCGTCGGACGCCTGGGCGCTGACGCGCTCCATGGCGTAGTGGGACGCGTTCCAGCCGCCGAGCACGGGCGTGCGCTTGAGCAGCTTGGACTGCAGCGTGGCGAGATCCAGGTCGTAGACGCTCGCCGGCGTGAGGAACGACTGGTAGGCGTAGCGGAACGCCTTGGGGTCGTACTCCTCGTTCACCGACGGGCTCACCGTGTACGCCACCTCCGCGAACGGCACCCGGCGCGTGCGTTGCTTCTCCGGCTCGAGCACCGTGATCTGCGGCAGCGCGTTCTCGCGCTCGCTCACGACCACGTGATGGGCGAAGCACTCGACGTTCGCGAGCATCACGTCGTCGCGATGCGGCACCACCTCGGTCCAGTGCGCCGGGTCGGGCGTGGCCGTGGGCGCGGTGACGAGCCGGAAGTTGCGGCCCTTGTCGTTCGTGCGGATCCAGAACTCGTTCCGGCGGTGGTCCACGTAGTACTCGCGGTCCTGGGCGCGCGGCGCGATCCGCGTCCACCGCCCCGTGGGCTGGTCGGAGCGCAGCACGCGCACCTCGGACGTGGTGTGGCTGGAGATCGTGTAAATCAGCCACTCGCCGCTGCGCGACAGCTGCACCTGGACGTCGAAGCGCTCGTCCTCCTCCTCGTCACGCGCCACCGGGTTCGGCTGCGTCAACTCGCGGGAGAGCAGCCGGTAGCTGCGCTTCGAGACCGAGTCCTCCTGCGTGTAGAACAGCGTCCCGCCGTCGGCGGTCCACGCCAGGCTCGTCACGCGCTCGTCGGTCACGGCCAGGGTGTCGCCCGTCTCCAGGTTCTTCACGTGGAGCCGGTACTGGCGGTAGCCGTTGTCGTCGGTGGTGTACGCGAGCAGCCGGCCGTCCGGGCTCACCGACATGTCGCCGATGGCCATGAACGAATGCCCCTTCGCCAGGTCGTTCACGTCGAGCATGATCTGCTCGGGCGCCTGACCCGCGCCTTGCGCGGGTACCCCGTCGCCCCGCTTTCGGCAGTGGATGGGGTACTGCTTCCCCTCCTCGGTGCGCGTGTAATAGAGGTAGCCGGCCTTCCGGAACGGCACGCTCAGGTCCGTCTGCTGGATGCGCGCGAGCATCTCGTCGTAGAGCTGCTTCCGCAGCGGCTCCTGGTCGTTCGTGAGCGCCTCCGCGTAGGCGTTCTCGGCCTCGAGGTAGGCGATGACCTTCGCGTCCTTCTTGTCACGCAGCCATGCGTAGTCGTCGCTGACGGTCGCGCCGTGGAGCGTGTACGTGTGCGGGCGCTTCTCGGCGACCGGGGGCGTGGCGGGCGCGGCGGATGCGGGTCCTTGCATGGGAGTTCCCCACAGGGTCGCGAGCAGCAGGACGGCGAGCGTGCGGCGGCAGGAGAGGGTCATGGCGGGCCTCCGAAGCCGGCGAGGATAGGGCAACCGGGGCGGAGACGCATCGCGCCCCGGGGCCGACGCGCAGCGGGCTGGGCCGCTGCCTACTCGACGACGGTCGTGGTGCGGATGCCGTGGCGCTGGAGCTTCGCGTGCAGCGTCGGGCGCGGGATCCCGAGCAGCTCCGCGGCCCGCGACTGGTTCCCGCCCGAGCGGCTCATCGCCTCGAGCAGCAGCTCGCGTTCGACGGTCTCGGCGAAACGCGGCTCACAACCGCGC
>DATNFC010000163.1:0-5098 GCA_035606545.1 Candidatus Methylomirabilota bacterium | reverse complement strand
CCCACAGCCCCAGGTGCCCGAACAGGCTCCAGAGCGCGATGGCGAGTGCGCCCGCGAGCCAGGCCAGGCCGAGCATGGCGGCGAACGATGGGAGTGGGCGACGCACGGGCATCGTCGCGGGACGCTCGGCTGCACCCGCGCGCTCGGCTTCCCGGGTCTCCGGCGTCGGGACCGGCAGCGGAGCCGTCGCCGGTGCGGGCGCGAGGAGCGCGAGGCGCGGCACGACGTGACCAGCCGCCTCGGGCAGGCGCACCGGCAGCCGCGGCGCCAGCGCCACGAGCGGCACGAGCGCGATCGCACCGATCAGCGCCGCGAGCCACACCAGGTGTCGCGTCGCGGCGGAGCGGCCGCGCAGCAACGTGGTCACGAGGCCGGCGAGCGACCACAGGATCGTGACCTTGAGCAGCAGGAGCAACAGCAGCAGCGCGGTCCCGGCAGGGAACGCGTGGAGCAGCGTGGCGTTCATGACCGACCTCGCTTGCGACGCGCCTCGGTGATCAGCTTCGTCAGGCGCTTGAGTTCGTCGTCCGACGGTGGCCGCTCGCCCGCGCCGAGCATGGCGGCGACCGCCGACTCCATGGAATTGCTGAAGAACGTGCGCAGCAGGTGGCGCACCGCGGAACGCCGGAGCTGGTCCGGACTGCCGGTGGGCCGGTACGCGTGACGCGGGCCGTCCCACTCGTGCACGAGGTGTCCCTTGTCCTCGAGCAGCTTGAGCATGCTGCGGACCGAAGAGTAGCTCGGCGGATCGGGCAGGTCCGCGAGCACCTGCGCGGCGCTCGCGCGGCCGCGGCGGATGACGATGTCCATGATCTGCCGCTCGCGGCGGCCCAGGTCGGTCAGCGTGTTCGTCATGTCCTGAGGGCTCCCAGAGTCGGTGATGCGAATGCAGCAGCAGGGTGCTGATACGTTCGCACCCCCTCCGCGGCCGCGTCAAGGGTCAGGAGCGAACGGGGACCGAACGCGGGAGCACGGCTGACGAGCGACGGGAATTGACCGGCGTGCGAGCGGGGCCGGCCGAGCGCGAAGCGCCTTAGCGCGAGGACGGCGCGGCCGGGCGCGCGGCCATGAACGGCGGCCGGGACTCCACGTCGGCCATGTCCTCGGCTGCGAAGTAGCCCACGACCTGCTGGCGGTGGCCCGGCTGTGTGTACACCTCGGCGCGCGGGTGCTCGATCAGCTCGGCGATGATGCCGGCCACGTCATCCACGGGCTGCGAGTTCGGCAGCGTGCGCGAGTCCGGACCACCGCCGAGCGCGCGCACGCCGAACTCGGTGGCGACGACGCCGGGAAGGACGGAGGAGACGTGAATCTCCGGGAACTCCGCGCGGAGCTCGAGCCGCAGGCTCGCGGTGAGCGCGTTCAACGCATGCTTGGCGGCGCTGTAGGCGGAGCGCCACGGCACGTACGGCACGCGGCTCAGCATCGACGACACGTTGATGATGTGGCCCCGGCGGCGCGGCTTGAAGTGCGCGAGCGCGACCTGCATGCCGAGGAGCGCCGAGCGCAGGTTGACGTCGATCATCTCGTCGAACTCGGCCTCGGTGAGCTCGGAGACGAGCCGCGTGATGCCGCGGCCGGCGTTGTTCACCCAGACGTCGACGTGGTCATGGCGCTCGACGGCCCGATCGAGGACGCGCTGGACGTCGGCGCGCCGGGTGACGTCGGCGACCACGGCGAGCGCATGCGGTCCGCAGCTGGCGCGCACGTCCTCCAGCTCGCGCTCGCGCCGCGCGGCGAGCACGGGCCGCCCGCCCTCGCGAGCCACGAGGCGCGCGAGCGCGGCGCCGATGCCACCGCTCGCGCCGGTGATGACGACGACCCGGTCGCGCATGGTGCGCAGTGTAGCCTATTGCAGTAGGCTTCGCGTCAACGCTGCTGGCGGCTCCCCGCACACACTGTCATGGAGGTGTCCCGATGTCTCGTGAACGCAGGATGGCGTTGCCGGGCCGCATGCTCACCCTGTCCGTCGGGCTCGCACTGGCCCTGGGCTTCGGCGCGGCGAGCGCCGGCGCGGCGCCGGTGGGCTTCCAGGCCACGGGCGGCTGGTACACCGACAGCAACGACTTCTTCCTCGGCGCCGGCGCGCGCATGGGATTCGGCAGCATCACCGCGATCCCGAACGCGGAGTACGTGTTCGTGGACAACGCGAAGTCGTGGACGTTCAACATCGACGGCACATTGAGCGTGCTGCCGCTCGGCGTGGCGAGCGGCTACGTGGGCGCCGGTATCGGCTGGATGACCGTGGATCCCGACAAGGGCGACAGCAGCACCGACACCGTGTTCAACGTCCTCGCCGGCGCGGGCCTCAACACGTTCCCGATGAAGCCGTTCGCCCAGTTCAAGTACCTCGTGAAGGACGGCGACGACCCGCTCCAGTTCGCGGTCGGCGTGCGCTTCTAGCCCGAGCTAGGCCCCCGGAGCATCGTTCGGGGCCGCGTTCCATTTCGCCCGGGGCACCACGACGCGGCCTTCGGGCTGGCCCTCGAAGTGCGGCGACATGATCTGGACGCCGCGCTCGTTGAACGCGTCCTGGATGTTCTGGTGGAGCTCGGTGAGCACCCCGAGGCGGTCCGCGACGGGCTCGAGCCGCACCGTGAGCTGGTAGACGGCGTAGAAGTCGGAGAGCTCGGGCTGGAACACGACCGGCGCCGGGTCCTTGAGCACGCCCCGCGTGCGCTCGGCCGCGGTGATCAGCATGTCGTAGACGACACGCCACGGCGCGTCGTAGCCGATCGTCACGCCCGTCGTCAGCACCGGCCCGCTGTCGCGGCACATGCGCGTGAAGTTCTTCACCGTGGTGCCCACGATCACGGCGTTCGGGATCGTGACCTCCTCCTTGCGGGAGTTGATCACCTTCACCGACAGCACGCCGACCTCGGTGACCATGCCCTCGATGTCGTTCACGCGCACGACGTCGCCGGCCCGCAGCGAGCGTGAGTAGACGAGGACGAGGCCGCTCATCATGTGGCCCATGACGCCCGAGGAGCCGAGCGTGATCATGAGCCCGAGGAACACGCTCACGCCCTTGAACGCCTCGGAGTCCGATCCCGGCAGCATCGGATAGGCGACCACGACCGCGAACAGCCAGATCACCGCGGCGACGAGCCGCCGCGTGGCGCGGGCGGTCTCGGGGTGGATCCCGGGGAGCCGGAGCGTGCCGCGCTCGATGCCGGTGAAGATGTCCGTGGACAGCCGCGACAGGAAGCGCGCGACGAACACGATCACGGCCACGCCGATGATCCCGGGAACGGCGCCGATCAGGTGTGCCTCGAACGTGTGCAGCACGTCGAGCAGCGTGGCTCGTGCCACCGAGCCCACGCCCTGCGTTTCCGGGAACCGGTTCAGCACGAACACCGCCCAGATCACGAGCAGCACCGCGGAGGCGATCTGCGCCACGGCGCGCGCCAGCCACGAGATCAGGATCGCGAAGTGCGACAGGAACTCGAGGTCGCCGAGTCGGGCGCTGGTGCGGCGCGTCCGCGACTGGCTCTCGATCCACTGCTGCGCCAGCCGCCGACCCCACCCGAGCAGGCGAAGCAGGATCACGAGGATGAGCGTCCCGAGCAGCGTCCAGCCCACGGCGAAGAGCCGCTGCCCGGGCGCGAGCTTGTGCGCGCGGGCGCTCAGCACTTCGCTCAGCCTGCGCCGGACGGCCTCCACCGCGGTCTCGCCGCGGGCAGGCTGGACGAACGGTGCGTCGTCGTCCTTGAACATGAACGTGAACATGTCGCCGACGAGCACCATGTGGCCGTCTTCGAGAGGCTCGGCCCGGACCGGAAGCCGCATCTGCTCGGCGCCAAGCGCCTCCAGCCGGTCGTGGGCGAGGACGGCGCGTCGCGTGGGCAGGACGCCGGCGGACGGGACCAGGAACCAGGCGATCGTGTCGCCGTAGACGACCAGCGCGGCCCGTTCCCACGCCGCCGTGGCGCCCGTCGTGTCGGCCGCGACGGCGCTCGGTACGACCTGCGTCGCAGCGCGCACGGCTTCCGTGGCGGCGCTCGCCGCGAGCGCGGTACTGCTCAGCGCGATCGCGACAGCGACGACCCCTGCGACGCGCACGCACGACCGCACGGCTGCCCGCATCTCCCCTCCCGCTCGAAGCTCAGGCGTTCGACCCGGGCTTGCGCCCGAGCGGTGCATGCGGCGACTCTACATCGTGGCCGCGCCGAGCGGCCAGCGAGGGCCCACCCATGTCCAGCCGCTCGAGCCACCTGATCACGTTCGCGTTCGCCGCCGCGCTGGTGTGCATCCCCGCCGGAGCCGGTTTCGCCGCGCCGCCTGTCGTCCTCGCCGCGGCCGCGCCCGCGGACGGGGTGCAACGCATGCTCGTCGAGCTCAGCGAGGCCGTGCGCTCGCGCGACTCGCTCACCGCACTCGCCGACTCGAGCAGCGGCGCGGGGCACGACTTCCTCGAGGAGCTGCTATGGAAGCGGCACCTCGACGCCCACACCCGACTGATGGCGGTGGCGGAGGAGCTGCAGGCGAAGCTCGAGCGCGGCGAGGACGTCGCGAGCGACCGGAAGCGGGTCCAGGCCGCGTTCCGCGGGCAGTGGCCGGGCTACGTGTACCAGCTCGAGCGGCGCCGGCGGCAGCTCTCGGCATTGGGCCGCGCGAGCGATGTCGCCTCCGGCTCGCAGGGGCTCGTGATCGAGGCGGACATGACCCGGCTCGGCGACCGCGTCCTGGAATCCTATCGGGCGCTCGTGGATGCGGTCCTCGCGCTCGAACGGGATCGGATCGACGTCACGGCCCAGCGCACGTACCTCACCCAGGGGCTTCGCGACGCCGCGAGCGGCCTCGTCGCCCGCGTGCAGGTCCTGACCCGCGACCGCGCCACGGCGGCCGCGCAGCTCGCGCGCACGCCGGCGAGCACCGACCTGCGATACGCACTGGACGCGAGCGAGGAGCGGCTGCGGCGGGCCACGCTCGGGCTCTCGACCGCGATCGATCTGATGGACCGGCTCGGGCTCGAGGACGATGACCTGCGCGTGGCGCTGATCGTGTCTTCGGGTCGCATCACCACCGACGTCTTTCGCTGGAACGTGGCCGTGGGCCTGTTGCGGGCATGGGGCGGGCACCTGGCCGAGTTGCTCGC
>DATNFC010000162.1:0-62220 GCA_035606545.1 Candidatus Methylomirabilota bacterium | reverse complement strand
CACACGAACGCCGCCGGCTGGCGTTGGGCGCGGTTCACGTTCGGGTAGCCCTCGATCGAGCGGGCACCGCTCTTCGCGGCGTGTGCCGATGCGGCCGCCAGCAGCGAGGCCGTGAGCCCGGCGCCGCGGTGCGCCGCCTTGATGAAGAAGCACGGCGCCGCCCACACGCCCTCGCCCTCGACCGGCGCCAGCACGCGCGAGTTCTCGAGCCGCACGTACTCCTCGCGCGGCGCCACCGCCACCCAGCCCGCGGGTTCGCCGCCCACGTAGGCGATGAGCCCGGGCGGCCGCTTGCCCACCAGCGCGCGCAGCGCACGACGATTGCCGGCGCCTTTCTGGCGGTCGAACTGCGCGCGCGGCAGCCGCATCCACATGCACCAGCAACCCGCGCACGCGCCCTTCTCGCCGAACAGCGCCTCGAGGTCCGGCCAGCGCGCCGGGGTCACCGGCACGATGCGCGGAGCGCTCGACGCCGAGCGTACGCGCGGGGCCGCGGCGCTCGTCCGCCTCGCGCGCGGGGCTGCGGCGCCCGCGCGGGGCGCGATACGACGTCTCGTCGCCGGCACGTCAGCCGCCGCTCACCGGCGGCAACAGCGCCAGCTCGCAGTCGCCGGGAAGCGGATCGGCGCTCCTCGCGAGCGTGCCGTCCACGGCCACCGCAAGGTGCGGGCGCAGCTCGGCGAGCGCCGGGTACGCGCGCACGAGCGACGCCATTGCGTCCTCCACGCGGCTGCCCGCCGGCAACTCCAGCCGTGCGTCGGCGCTGCCGACGCGTTCGCGCGCCTGCGCGAACAGCTTCACGGACACTCTCATGAGCCAGACCCCCTCGTGCTTCGGTGTGTGACCGCATATGCTCGCGCGACCATGGTCGCGAATCAAGGCACGCCGGACGACGGGGGCCCCGAGCCGCCTCACTCCCGCCCGCCGCTGGCCGAGATGACGGCGGAGGAACACGCCGCGGAACTCGCGCGGCTCGCCGACGCGGAGCGCGAGAGCGCGGCGCTCGCGAAGCGCATCGCCGCCGACGCGCTCGGCGGCCGCGTGCACGTGGGGCTCGTGCGCTGGCTCGTGTTCGCGGTGGCGGGTGCGATCCTCGCGTTGCTGCTCCAGCATCCGGACGCGGCGATCATGCTCGCCGCGGCCGCGCTGTTCGCGCTCACCCAGTCGTGGGACGTGCGCGACCGCGCGCGCGCCGGCGAGCTCGCGGGCGAGCCGGCGCTGGAGCCCGGCGCCGTGGGGCTGTCGCTGCGCATGAGCGTGCCCATCGCGGTGCAGGTCCTCGCCACGCTCGCCTACATCGGGTTGGGCTCCTACGCACACTCGTTGGCGCCGACCGCCGGACACGTGGGCGCCGAGCGCTGGTGCTGGGCGGCTGCCGCCGCGTGCATGGCGATGACGATCCCGGCGCTCGCGCGCCCGATCACGCAATCGCTGCTGCCTTACGCCACGTGGTCGTACACCGCGCGGCTCTCGGCGTCGATCGCGCTCGCGCTCCTGCTGCTCCCGGTGCCGATGCGCCTGGTGATCGATGAGATGATCGACCTTCTCAGCGGGCAGCCGCTCGTGGACGTGGGCGGGCTGGTCTCCGGGCTCGTGGGCGAGGTGGCTTTCGCGGCCGCGGCGATCGGGCTGTGGGTGGCGCGCGACGCGCGCGCGGCGCGCGAGCGACTGGGGCTCACCGCGATGCGCGGCGGACACGTGGTGGTCGCGGTCGTCGGTCTCGGCCTCGTGATCGCACTCAACTCGGGGATGGAAGCGCTCGAGCACGCGCACTTCCCGACGCTGTGGGCCGCCGACCAGGAGATGGGCCGGCTGATCGCGGGCGATCTCAGCCTGGCCGCGAGCATCCTGCTCGGCGTCAGCGCCGGCGTCGGCGAGGAGCTGCTCGTGCGCGGCGCGCTCCAGCCGCGCGCGGGGCTGTTCTGGGCGTCGGTGCTGTTCGCCGCCGGCCACGTCCAGTACACGTGGTTCGGCATGCTCACGATCCTGCTGCTCGGTGTGCTGCTCGGCATCGTGCGCGCGCGCACGAACACCACCACCGCGATCGTGGTGCACGCGCTCTACGACATCATCGCGGTGATCAGCGCGAACGCAGCGCCCGCGTCGCCATGAACGTGGCCGCGAAGCGGCCGAGCGCACTCTCGCTCCAGCGGTCCTCGTAGAGCGCGGTCAGCACGAAGCCGGCATCGAGCTGGCCCCCGATCTGGTCCTCGAGCGTGTGCCCGAACGACAGCGGCTCGCCCGCGGCCTCGAGCAGCGCCTTCTCCTCCGGCGTCGGGCTGGTGAGGTCCGAGTAGGGCAGCGCGTGACGTACCACCAGCTCGCCGCGCTCGAGTGCCACCGCGTCGAACAGGTACTCGACCGGGTTCGTGAAGCCCGCGAGCAACACGCCGCCGGGCCGGAGCACGCGGAACGCCTCGCGCCACACCGGGCGAACGTCAGGCACGAACGCGTTCGAGCACGGGTGGAAGACCAGCGCGAACGACTGGTCTGCGAACGCCGAGAGGTCGCGCATGTCGCCGAGCACACACGTGACGTCCAGCCGCTCGCGCTCGGCCACCGCGCGATCCTGCGCGAGCTGCGCCGGCGAGTTGTCGAGCACGGTGACGCGCGCGCCGGCGGCAGCGAGAATGGGCGCCTGCTGGCCGCCCGCGCCGGCAAGACACAACACCGGCTCGCCCGCGAGCGGCGGGAACCACGCCCGCGGCACCGGTTTCTCGGGCGTGAGCACGATCGACCAGTCGCCGCGGCGAGCGGCGGCAACGGCGCTTTCGTCCACCGCCAGCGTCCAGCGATTGCCGCGCGCCACCATCGCGTCCCAAGCGCCGCGGTTGAAGCGCGCGACGGCATCGGACGGCGGCTGTGGGTCCTCGCCGCGCGCCATCAGCGCACGCTCTCTCCCGGCTTCGGCGCCACGACCGTCGCCTGCACGCCCAGTTTGCTCAGCTCGGCGCGGAACGCGTCCGGCGTGCCGGTGAGCGCGGGGAACGTGCCGTAGTGGCACGGCACGACGAACGGCGAGCGCAGCAGCCGCATCACGTACGCCGCCTCGCGCGGGCCCATGGTGTAGAAGTCGCCGATCGGCAGCACCGAGACGTCGGGGCGGTAGAGGTCGCCCACGATCTGCATGTCCATCGTCGGCCCCGTGTCGCCGGCGAAGTAGATCGTGGCGCCGTTCTCGAGCGTGACCACGAAGCCCGCCGGGTCGCCGCCGTAGACGCGCTCGTCGCCGGCATCGAAGCTGCTCGAGTGCACGGCGTGCGTCATCGTCAGCTTCAGCCCGGCGAGCTGCGCCGTGCCGCCCTTGTTCATACCCACGACGTTCTCGACGCCATGCCGCGTGAACCACAGCGACGCCTCATGGATGCATACGACCGCGCAGCGGAATTTCTTTGCCAGCCGCACGACGTCGCTCGCGTGATCACCGTGCGCGTGGGTGACGAGGATGGCGTCGACGTGCGTGATCGGCACGTCGCCCACTGGCGCCATGGGGTTGCCCTCGAGCCACGGATCGATCAGCAGGTGCTTGCCGCGCGGCGACACGAGGTGGAACGCGCCGTGGCCCAGCCAGGTGAGTGTGAATCCCTTGTCGAACGCCTTCATCGTTCCCTCCGGTCAGGCCTCGCTTCGGCGCGCGACTGTCGCGCGCGCGCCGCGCACGGTCAATTCCGGCTCACCCCCGGCGGCTCCGGCGGTACTGCGCGCCCGATCCGCTGCAGCGCCTCGTGCAGCCGGTGCGCGCGCTCGATGACGTCGTCGTGCGCGAGCAGCGCCAGCTTCTCGCTGGCCGGGAATCGCGCTGCGGTGGCGAGTGCGGCGACCACGACCGTGAGCGGCGCGTCGTCCGCGAGCCGCGGTGGTGCGAGCCAGGCCTCGAGCCCGAGCGGCCCCAACCGGACGCGCTCCTCGAGCAGCGATTGCCGCGCCATCTGGCACAGCGGGTCGGACTCGGTGTACGGCGCGTCGGCGAGCAGCTCCACCGGGCAGGCGCGGTAGGGGAACTCCTTCGACGGACGGCCGAAGCGCACGCGCAGCGTGCCGCGCACGCGCAGGTCGTAGCAGTCGTTCGGCAGCCACGACACCTCTTCGAAACGCGCGACACAGCCCAGGGCGTGGAACGCGGGACTGGCTTCATAGTCGCGCTCCCAGCCCGGCGCGAGCGTCGCGAGCGCGATTCGCCGCTCACCCGAGAGCGCTTCGCGCACCATGGTGCGGTAGCGCAGCTCGAACACGTGCAGGCTCATCTCGGCACCGGGGAACAGCACCACGCCCGGGAGCGGGAACACCGGTACGGGTCGCTTCGGAGCCTGGTCCATGGGCTGGAGGTCGCGGCGCCGCGGCGCCCGGCGGAAACGGGCGCCCGCGGACCGCCGCGAGTCACTCCTCGGTGAGGAACGCCAGCACCTCGGCCACGTGACCCTCGACCTTCACCTTGGGGTAGATCTGCGCGATGCGACCGGTCTTGTCGATCACGAACGTCGTGCGCTCGATGCCCATGAACTTCTTGCCGTAGAGGTTCTTCTGCTTCCACACGCCGTACGCCTTGCTGACGTTCGCGTCGGCGTCGACCAGCAGGTCGAACGGCAGCTTGTGCTTGGCCTTGAAACGCAGGTGCGTCTCCATGTCGTTCGCGCTCACGCCCAGGATCGTCACGCCCGCGGCCTCGAACTGCGCCGTCAGGTCGCGGAAGGCGCATGCCTCCTTGGTGCAGCCAGGCGTCTCGTCCTCGGGATAGAAGAACAGCACCACGGTCTTCTTCCCCTTGTACTGCTTGAGCGAGACGGACTCGCCCGATGTGGACGGCAGTGTGAAATCCGGCGCGGGCTTCCCGATCACCGGGAGCAGCGTGGCCGTGGGCATTGAACCTCCGGAAAAATCGTGCGGGCCCCCGGTCGAAGGGGCCCGTCACGACTCGTGGGACCGCGCGGCGCGCGGCGGAGCCGAACGTTACTTCGCGGCCGGCTGCATGGACAGCGCGCGATCCAGGTTCGCCGCCACCACGCCCCAGTCGAGATTGTTGAAGAACGCATCGATGTACTTGGCGCGCGCGCGGCCGTAGTCCAGCCAGTACGCGTGCTCGTACACGTCCAGCGCCAGGATCGGCGTGGCGTTCCACAGCGGGAACGAGTTCTGTGCGTCGCCGACCACGGTCGTGAGCATGGAGAGGTCGTGGTCGTACGCAAGCCACACCCAGCCGCGCGCGGCGAGGCCCGAGGCCTTGAAGTCGGCGAGCCACGCGTCGTACGAGGGGAAATCGCGCGCGATCTGCTCCTTCAACTTGCCGCTCGGCGCGCCGCCCTTGCCGCCCAGGTGGCCGAAGAAGATCTCGTGGTTCTTCATGCCGCCGATCGCGAACGAGTAGTCGACGCGCAGCGAGCGCAGGTCGCTGAAGATCTGGTTCGCGGTGGTGCGGTCCACGGCGTCCAGCTTCTTCTGGATCTCGTTCACCTTGCCCACGTAGCCCTTGTAGAGCTCGTAGTGCTCTTCCTGCGTGCGCGCCGAGATGCCGTTCAACTCGCGGATCGAAGCGAACGTCTTGGGCGTCAGGTCCTTCCAGGCCATCGGATGCCTCCGGTCGGTAGAGTTCGGGTGGGTCGCGGAGCGGGTGCGCGAAGGCTCCGGCAGCGTGGTCCGCGTGATTTCACCCGCAGGTTAGTCCTGTCGGTTCGGACGCCGCAAGGCCGCGCCGGAGGCGCCTCCGGGCCGCTCGGGGAAACCCTCGGCGCTCGAGAGCTGCCCGGCGCGAACCGAGTCGAACAGCGCACGTGCGAGCGGACCGCTCGTCTCGCACTCCGAGTCGAACCGCCGGCAGCCCGCGAGCGTGAAGCCGCAGCCGCAGTTGCAGCGCCGGCCGTTCGCGATGCGCAGGAACGTCTCGCGCGCGGGCGCCGGCAGCGACGCCAGCTCCAGGTCGGGGATGTCGTCCACCCACTCCTTCTTCTTCGTGGTGTCGATCGCGGCGAGTCGCAGCGCGCGTGCGACCACGTCCTCACCGGAGTCGATGACCGCTTCGGAAGTCGCCGGTGCGCCCGCGTCGTCGGGGGACGCGTGTTCGCGCACGGGCATCCGGAACGAGCCGCGCAGCGCGAACGCCGCGACCGCGATCACGGCGAGCAGGCCGACGAGCACCACCAGGCGAAGGGGAGAACGCACCCCGTAAGCCTAGTGGAACCGGGGGTTGGCGCGCATCCGGCGTCCGCCGCTGCAGTTCACAGGGATTCCCACTGGACTTTGCGCGTTCCTGATACATGGCGGCCGGCAGCCGTCGATGCTTCGCTACGTGAGTCCCCGCACGCGGATCCTGACCGCCTCGTACGTGCTCGCCGGAACGTTGTTCGCCGCGCTGCTCGTCACATCGAGCGCGAGCGCCGCACCGGCCGCAGGCGGGTCCACCCTGAAGCCCACGGTCGCCGCCGCCGGTGCCAGCTCCACGCACCGCGCCGCGCACGTGGGTGGCGTGCACCACCGCCGCCACGCCCGCACGCACCCCACCGAGCCCAACCTGCGCGCGCACGAGATCACCGCCGTATCGCTGCCCGTGCCCGCCCCCGCGCCGAAGCGGCCGCGCACGAACCATCGCGCGAACGCGCTCGCGATCGGCCATCGCCACGATGGCGCACGGGCGAACGGCGCCGCCGGCATGCCGGTGAGTGCAGCCGGCGCGCTGTCGATCGCCGTGCTCGGCGCCTGCGTCCACCAGCGTCATCGCCTGCGTCCGCGCTTCGTGTCCCAGCCGCTCGAGAGCCGCGGCCCCCCGCGCGCCGGACCCCTCTCGAACCTCGCATCCCCTCTGCCGCGCGCCGCGCGTGAATCCACCGCCGACGTTCGCCGCTCGCACCCAACCCACGCAGGGTCGCCGCTGCCCCGGGTGAACTCATCCCCGGTACCCCGCGCCCTCCCGATCTCGAACACGTCCCGCTCGAGCGCCCCGTCCTGGTCGCTGCTCGCGTCGTCGTGTCCCGCCAGCAGTCGCGTTCCCCGCCCCATTCCCCGCTGTACAGGGGCCTCTGGCCCCCACGGAGCGCCCGGTCGAGGGCGGTTGCTCCGCGCTGTCGATCCCTCGAAATCGGAGGAATCCAGATGAAGCGCATCCCTGCAGTGCTCGTGACCGTGGCCGCGTTGGCGTTCGCCGCGACGGTGGCCCTGGCGGAGGGGACGGCGGCCACGACGACGCCCGCGCCGGCCGCCAAGTCGACGTCGACGCATCACCACAGCAGCTCGAGCAAGTCCACGCACGCTCCGAAGACGGACCTCAACACGGCGTCGAAGGAAGATCTGATGAAGCTTCCGGGCGTCGACGACGCGCTGGCCGAGAAGATCATCGCGGCCCGTCCGTACAAGAGCCACAGCGAGCTCGAGACGAAGAACATCGTCACGAAGGAGGAGTACAGCAAGATCAGCGCGAAGGTGACGGTCGCGCCGCCGCAGAAGACCGCGGCGAAGTAGGTCCGATGCACGCGGCGTTACGGACCGTCTCCCGCGTCGCGACCCCGGCCTATCCGGGGTCGCGCGCGGAGCGGTCCGTGCCCGGAGCGGACGCCCCGCCCCCGCCGCCGGTCCAGCCGCCGCGCACGTACACCGGCCGTCGCGTGCTGCTGTCGCTGGCGGTGGCGGTCATGGGCATCATCGACCTGCTCTCGGCGCTGCTCTCACACCCGCCGGAGCGGCTCGTCGCGCTCGAACGGCTCGTGCCCACCGAGGTGCTGGACTCGAGCCGCACGTTCACGCTGCTTGCGGGCTCGCTGCTGCTCGTCACCGCCTGGGGCCTGCGCCGCGGCAAGCGGCGCGCGTTCGTGGCGGCCCTGTTCCTGTGCGCACTCAGCGTGCCGGTGAACCTGTTCAAGGCATTCGACGTCGAGGAAGCCACGGTCGCGAGCGCGCTCATGTTCGCGCTCGGTGTGAGCTCCGAGGCGTTCCGGGTGCGCAGCCGCGAGCTGTCGTTCGTCATGCTGCGCTCGCGCGCGCTGTGGGCCGTGGCCGGGCTGCTCGTCTACGTCGCCATCGGTTCGTGGGCCCTGGAAGTCCACTTCGGCATGGCGCACTCGTTCGCGGACGCGTTCGCCGACGCGTTCACGCGGCTGTTCGGCGTCGGTGACCCGGGCGAGGTGCCCGCGCACCTGGCGCGAGCGCAGCAGCGGCTGCTGACGTGGTACCTGGGCTCGCTGCCGCTTCTGGCGCTGACGCTGGCCGTGACGCTGGCACTCGCGTCGCTGCGGCCGGCGCGGCATCGCCGCCGGCACCGCGCCGAGGCCGAGCGCGTCGAGCAATTGCTGCGCGACCACGGCGCCTCGTCGATCGCCTGGTTCGCGCTCGACGACGACGCCGACTACTTTTTCAGTCGCAACGAACGCGCGGTCATCGCCTACCGCTTCGAATCCGATGCATTGCTCGTCATCGGCGACCCGGTGGGCCCGGCCGAGGAGCTGGGACCGCTGCTCGTCGAGTTCGCCGAGTTCTGCCGCCGCCACGACTGGCCGTTCGCGTTCTTCCAGGCGCGGCCCGAGCGCCTGCGCCTGTACGAGTCGCTCGGCTGGCGCGCGCTCCACATCGGTGAGGACCCGGTGCTGTGGACGAACCGGTTCACGCTCGACGGGGCGGCGATGTCGCAGGTGCGGCGCGCGGTGCGGAAAGCCGAGGCCGCGGGGCTCACGGTGGTGAGCTCCCCCGCGGGCGAGGACCCGTTCGAGCCGGGCGCAGGGCCGCCCGGTTTCGCCGAGGAGTTGCGCGACGTCTCCGACGACTGGCTGCGCGCTCGTCACGGCGGCGAGAAGGGTTTCTGCATGGGACGCTTCGACGCGAACCGGCTGCGCGACGTGTGGCTGCTCGCTGCGTGGAACCCGGCCGCGCGGCGCGTCGAGGCGTTCACGACGTGGGTGCCGATCCCGGCGCGGCTCGGCTGGGCGCTGGACCTGGGCCGGCGCCGGCAGGACGGCGCCGCCGGCGCGATGGACCTGCTGGTCGTGCGCGCCGTGCAGGCCGCGCGCGAACGCGGCGACGCGATGCTGTCGCTGTCGCTCTCGGCGCTCGCCATGGTGCCGGACGAGCGCGCGTGCGACGACGCGCCGCCGGCCAGCACCGCCGGCTCGGAACGCGCGCGCGAGTTCCTGATGCAGCACCTCGCCCAGTTCTACGACTTCAAGGGACTGTTCCGCTGGAAGCGCCGGTTCGATCCGGCATTCGAGGACCGCTACCTCGTCTATCCCGCGGCTCTCGCACTGCCGCGCGTGGCGCTGGCGCTGATCCGCGCGCAGAGCCCGGCGGGCCTGCGTTCCTACCTGCCGTGGGTGCGAGCCGCGCGCAATGCAGCACCCGACGTCGCCGCCTCGCCCGTCGCCGATGCCGACGCCACGGCGGGCGGTGACGAGCCCGCGCGCGCGAAGCCTGCGTGATCGCCGCGTTCGCGCTCGCTGCCGCGCTGCAGTCGCGGCCGACGCTGTTGGCGGACGCCGCGGCCGCGCCGGCGCCGCCCGCAGCCACGCGCGGCACGCTCACGCGCTACGAGATCGACGCGCCGGAGCTGAACGACACGCACCGCTCGGTCCGCGTCTACACGCCGGCCGGTTACGCCGAATCCGCCGCCGCGGGCCGCCGCTACCCGGCGGTCTATCTGCTCCATGGCTGGCCCGGCTCCGAGGGCAACTGGCCGGGCATGGGCCGGGCCGCGGTCACCGCCGACTCGCTGATCGCCAGCGGTCGCATCCCGCCGGTGGTGCTCGTGTTCCCGAACGGCAACGGCAGGGGGTTTCTCGGCCGCTCGCTGTGGATGGATTCGTACGACGGCTCGTCGCGCATGGAGGCGTTCCTCACCCACCGCCTCGTGCCGTGGGTGGACTCCACGTTCCGCACCATCCGCTCACCGGAGAGCCGCGGCGTCGTCGGGCTCTCGGACGGCGGCACCGCCGCAATCAACCTCGTGCTCCAGCACCCGGACCTGTTCAGTGCCGCCGGCAGCCACAGTGCCGACCTGCGGCTCGAGCGCGGCATGGGCATGGGCGGTGTGGTCGGCCCCGAGCCGGGGGCGACGAAGCTGCTCGCGGCGCACAGCCCGCTCGTCTACGCACCCGAGGTGCTGCCGCACCTGGACCCGCCGGTGATCTACTTCGACTGCGGCGCCAACGACGAGAGCGCCGCCCAGAACCGCGAGTTCGACGCCATGCTCACGAAGTTGGGCGTCGCCCACAGCTACCACGAGTTCCCGGGCACGCACGACTGGAAGTACTGGCGCATGCACCTGCCCGCGTCGCTCGAGGCCGTGACCGTGCGGATGCACGAGGAGTGAAGGTCCACTAGTCTTTGCGGCCTCACCCATTGGGAGGCCGGATGACCTGGATCAAGAGCGTGCCGCCGGCGCAGGCCGGCCCGGCGCTCGCGGGCACGTACGAGAAGACCGCCTCGTTCTCGAAGTGGGGCCGCGTCTCGAACCTGTGGCAGGCCCTCGGCGGCGACCCGCCCGGACTCGAGACGCTGCACGCGCACTACCGCTCGCTCATGGGGGATCCGGCGCCGCTCACCAGGGCGCAGGCCGAGATGATCGCGCTCGTGGTCTCAGCCACGAACGGCAGCGAGTACTGCGTCGCGCACCACGGTCCGCGGCTCGCGGCGCTCGCGGGCGAGCCACTGGCGCGCGCGGTGGCGCTCGACTATCGCGAGGCGAACCTCGCCGCGCGCGACCGCGTGTTGCTGGATGCCGCGGTGGCGCTCACCTGCGAGCCCGCGGAGCGCACGAACGCCGACGTCGAGCGGCTGCGCGAATACGGCTTCGACGACGGCTCGATCCTCAAGCTCACCGAGATCGCGGCGCTCTACAACCTCGTCAACCGCGTCGCGTCGGCGCTCGGCGTGCCGCTCGAGGACGGGATGGCGCGCTGGGAGTTCGGCGCCCAGCGCTGAGCAGCAGCGCCGGGGCACGGCGTGCTCCGCCGTGCCCCAGGCGATTCGCGGCGTTACTTCCCGGTCTTCTCCGCGGCCTTCTTCTCGTCCGCCTTCTTCTTCTTATCCGCCAGCTCGCGCGCCGTCCACGGCGGCACGATGTTGTTCGAGCGCGCGTACGCGATCGACTGACCGAGGTGCTCGTGTGAGTGGGACGCGAGCAGCAACATCGCCGAGCGCTTCGTCCACTTCATGCCGAAGAACTCGACCGGCGTATCCAGGTCGCTGTCCGGCGTGTCCGCGACCGCCTTCTCCGCCCACTCGTAGGACTCCTTGAGCATCTGCCGGATCTTCGCCGGCTCCATCGTCTGCGAGTCGAGCTTCATCAGCTCGTCCTTGCTCATCGTCGGCTGGATGCCGATGAACGACGGGATCAGGTAGTTCGCCGCCACCACGTGCAGGAACACCTGGCCGGTGGAGCGCACGTCCTTGCTCGGCTTCCACGTGTACTTGCCGTCGGGAATCGCGCCGGCCAGCTCTTCGATCTTGCTGCCCGCATCCTTCATCGACGCGATGATCTCGCCGCGGATGCCGGCGGGCATGTCCTGCGCGGCCGCCCACGCCGGGACGAGCAGCGCGGCGAGCGACAGGACCAGAAGACCCTTGCGCATTCAGCACCTCCTCTGGGGGTTGGATTGGACAGAGAAGATAGCGCCACGCACGCCCAGCGTCACCCCTGCATCGCCTCTTGATAGACGGCGGCGAGTCCGCGCGTGTGTGCCTCGGGATCGTGCGCCGCGCGCGCCCGTGCGCGCGCCGTCTCGCCCCAGCGTTGCGCCACTGCCGGTTCCGCAAGCGCGCGTCGTGCGGCCGCGACCAGCGCCGGCTCGTCGCCCGGCGAAACGAGCAACCCGCTGACCTCGTGCTCCACGAGCTCGGTGAGCGCCCCGATCCGCGACGCGATCACCGCACGCGCATCGAGCTGCGCCTCGGCCACGGCGTAGCCGAACGTCTCCGGGAACAGGCTCGGCACCACGACCACCGCGGAGCGCGCGCGCACGTGTGCGAGCTCCTGTGTTCCGAGGTGGCCCAGCGTCCGCACGCCGGCTGCGGCGTGCCGCGCGAGCCAGCCCGCGAGCGGTCCGCCGCCCGCGACCACGAGCGGCGTGGGCGCGATGCCGCGCGCGAGCGCCGGCAGCATGCGCACACCTTTCTCATCGGCGAGCCGCCCGGCGTAGAGCACGTAGCGCTCGGGCAGCTCCGGCACGCCCGAGGCCGCCGGCGCCGCCGGCGTGACGCCGTGCACGAGCACGCGCACGCGCGCGGCGTCGGCGCCCAGCTCCACGGCTTTCCCGCGTACGAACTGCGACGGCGCGATCCAGCGGCGCACCGGCCGGTACGCCCCGCGCCGGTCGTGGTCGTAGGCCTCGAGCGCGCCGACCAGGCTCTTCGCCCGCGAGCGCTGGACGCAGCCCACGCTCACCGCGTGCCAGTGCTGCCCGCCCTTGCAGCGCTCGCACACCTCGCCGCGCGCGAACAACACGCGGTTCGTGCACCAGGGCTTGAAGTCGTGGAGCGTCATCACCACGGGGATGCGCGCGCGCTCGAGCCCGGCGATCACCGACGGCGTCAGGTACCGGCTCGGCGCGTGCACGTGCGCCACGTCGGGCCGCCACGCGGTGAGCAATCCCTCGAGCGCGTGCTCGGCGGGCGCCGACCAGATCGCGCGCGGGAGCTGCGCGAGCTGCCGCCACGCCGGCGTCGACTCGCTGTAGTCGGCCGCGGGCGCGAAATGCTTCGCGAACGGCGACGGCACGTTCCTCGCGTCCTGGATCGCGAAGTGCGCCACCTCGTGCCCCGCGCGCCCGAGCCATGCGGTCTCGTCGAACACGGTGCGCTCGACGCCACCTTTGAGCCAGTGGAACGCGTTGAGCATGAGCACGCGCATCGGGAAGGTCGCTCAGCCGGCGGCGTTGGGATCGAGCGTGAACTCCACGAGCGCGGTGCCCAGGCCCGGCGACGTCTCGTGCTCGAGCACGCGACCGCGCAGGTCGCCGAGCAGGAAGCCGCGGAGCACTTCCAGATGGCGAAGCTCCGCCTCGGGCTGCGCCTTCTCGAGCAGCGGCGGCTCCAGCTCGGCGAGCGCGCCCCACTTACCGAGCTTCAGAGAATTCAAGACGCGCTCGTCCAACTCTCTCGCTTCGTCGAGATCCCGACGCAGATTGAACGCATGCAGGTTGAACGCAAGCGCTCCGCCGACCACGAACGCCACGCGCTCGGGGCGCTTCTCGAGCGCGTGGCGGATCGCCTCGCCCCAGGCGCGGTGCTCGGCGCGCGGCGCGTCCGCGAGCGACAACGGGACCACCGGAAGCTGCCGGCCGCGCACGAGGAAGTGGAGCGGCACCGAGAGCGCGGTGTCGGTGCCACGGCGCGCACACGCGGCGCGCACGCCGGCGCGGGTCGCATGCTCCACGACCGAGCGCGCGAGCGCCGGGTGACCGGGGCAGTCGTAGCGCGGCTCGACGCCGAAGCCGGGAAGGTCGATGACGCTCCGGTGGGCGCGCGCATCGTCGGCGTGGAACGGGCCCGCGCTCACCCAGCGCGCACTCAGCGCCACCAGCGCGTCGGGCTTCTCCGAGGCGAGCCGCTCGCCGGCCGCGGTCACGGCCTCGATCATCTCGGTGAAGTCGCCCCGCTGCTCATCGATGAGCATCGTGGGCACGCTGGGCAGGAGCAACGCGCGCGTCGTGAGCATGGGGCACGGAAGGTGGCGCAGCGCTCGCGCACGGTCAAACGCGGCGCGCGCGCATGTCCTATGCTGCGCCGCCATGACCGATTGGGACGCGCGCTACGCCGAAGAGGGCTGGGCATTCGGCACCGAGCCGAACGACTTCCTGCGCGAGCAGGCGCACCAGCTGCCGCCGGGGCGCGTGCTGTGCCTGGCCGAGGGCCAGGGGCGGAACGCGGTGTGGCTGGCGCAGGGCGGCCACGACGTGACCGCGATGGACCAGTCCGCGTTCGGCCTCGAGGGCGCACGCCAGCTCGCCGCCAAGCGCGGCGTGAAGATCACCACCGTGCGCGCCGACTTGGCGGAGTTCGAGATCGAGCCAGGTGCCTGGGCGGGCATCGTCAGCATCTACGCGCACGTCGCCGGCGACATCCGCGCGCGCACGCACGCGCAGGTCGAACGCGGCCTTGCCCCCGGCGGCGTGTTCCTGCTCGAGGCCTACCGCCCCGAACAGATCGGCCGCGGCACCGGCGGCCCGCCCGAAGACGAGCGTATGGTGAACCTCGAGCGGCTGCGGCGTGAATTGCCCACGCTCGAGTTCGTCATCGCGCGCGAGGTCGATCGCGAGGTGCTGGAAGGCCATCGCCACCGCGGCATGAGCAGCGTGGTGCAGCTGGTCGCCCGCCGGCGCGGCTGAATGACGCGAGGCGGCCGCCGCCTCGCGGCGTGCGCAGGGGGGTCGAGCACAGGGGGCGCCTGGGAACGCGCGGGAGCCATGGACGGCGGAGCGCGTTCCCAGACGAGTGAGGAGGGGCCAGGATGGCCCCGACGAACGTCCCCCGAAGCGAGTGCCCCCCAAGCACGACGCGAGGCGGCGGCCGCCACCCGGGATCAATGATGGCGGATGCGGAACTCCGCCGCTGCGCGCTCTGCGGCGCGCTCGTTGCCCGCCCCCACCGCGACGCCCTTCTGCTGCGCCACCGCGAGCAGCTCGGAGGGGAGCGGGAACATGATCCGCTCCTCGACCAGCGTGAACGGCTCCACCACGTACGGCCCGAGCGCGCACACGCGGTCGACGCACGCCTGCACCACGGACTCGGGCGTGGACGCCCCCGCCGTCAAACCGACGTCGCCGTCCAGCCACCCGGCCTGGATCTCCTCCGGGCCTTCGATCAGGTACGCCTTCGCGCCCAGCGCCGCCGCGACCTCGACCAGGCGGTTCGCGTTGCTGCTCGTCGGCGCTCCCACCACGAGCACGGTGCGACATTCGGGTGCCATGCGCTTCACCGCGTTCTGCCGGTTCTGCGTCGCGTAGCAGATGTCGTCCTTCGCCGGCTCCTTCACGTTCGGGTACCGGCGCTTCAACGCGCCCACGATCGCGGCGCAGTCGTCGAGCGACAGCGTGGTCTGCGTGATGTACGCAACCCGGTCGGGATCGGGCAGCTCGAGCTTCTCCACCTCCGCCACGGACTCGCAGACCACGATCGCGTCGGGGGCCTCGCCGAGCGTGCCGATGACCTCGACGTGCTGGCGGTGGCCCACGAGCACGATCGAGTAGCCCTGCTTCGCGTACTTGAGTGCTTCCAGGTGCACCTTGGTGACGAGCGGGCAGGTGGCGTCCAGCGCGCGCAGGCCGCGTTCGCGCGCCTCGGCGCGCACCGCGGGCGACACGCCGTGCGCGGAGAAGATGACCACGGCGCCGTGCGGCACGTCGGCGAGGTCGTCGGTGAACACCGCGCCCTTGCGGCGCAGATCCTCGACCACGTGACGGTTGTGCACGATCTCGTGCCGCACGTAGATCGGCGCACCGTAGACCTGGAGCGCCATGTCCACGATGTCGATGGCGCGGTCCACGCCGGCGCAGAAGCCGCGCGGAGCGGCGAACCAGAGCTTGCGGGTGGGAGCGTTCATTGGCTTTGACCGCACGCTAGCGCACGCATGACGTTGCGACCAGTCACCGGGCGCCCACGTTCGTGGTGTCGGCGCGCGCGTAGCGCATGCTGTCGGCGGCGAGCCGCGCGCGCAGCGTGTCGGAACGCGCGGCCGCGCGCAGCGCGGCGATGCTCGCCTCGGCACGCGCACGGTCGCTGGTCTGCTTGTAGCGCATCCACGCGTCACGGTACGAGCCGAGTGCGGCCACGGTGTCGCCGGCCGCGAGCTGCACCTCGCCGAGGAGCCAGCGCGGCTCGCCGGCGCGCGGCGCGTCGCGCACCGCGTTGCGCGCGATCTCCATCGCGATGTCGGTGCGGCCCTGGCGCACGTAGTGGCGTGCCGCGCCCTCGCGCACCTCGTCGTCGGGCGCCACCGCAAGCCAGCGCTTCCACACCGCGCCCGCATCCTCCTCGCGGCCCAGCACCACCAGCTCGCGGATCTGCCCGCGGTAGGCGTCGAGGTACGTGGAGTCGCGCTGCGCCGCCTCGCGATAGCGCGCGAGCGCCGCTTCGTGATTCCCCGAGCGGCCCTCGAGGTTCGCGAGGTTGATGATCGTGGGCAGCTCATTCGGGTCGATCGCGAGCGCGCGGCGGTAGGCGTCGCGCGCCCCGCGCTCGTCGCCCCGCTCGGCGTAGATCACGCCGAGGTCGCGCCACGCCGCGGCGCTCTTCGCATCGAGCGCGATCGAGCCGCGAATCGCGCGCTCGGCATCGTCGAGCCGGCCGAGGCGAGCGTAGGCAAACCCGAGCGCCCGCCATGCCTTCGAGTCGTTCGCGTCACGGCGGGTGAGCTCCTCGAGCATGCGCACCGGTCGCGTGGTGTCGCCCAGCTCGACGAGCATGAGCGCGTACTCGCGCGCGGCGTCGCGGCTGTCGGGGTCGCGGTGCAGCTCTTCGCGGTAGGCGCGCGCGGCCGGATCCCACTGGTGCTTCCACGCGAACAACTCGCCGACGCGGAAGCTGGGCCCCCTGAGCGTGGGGTCGGTGCGCGCGGCCTCGGTGTAGGAGACGATCGCGGCCGCGTAGGCCCCCTGCCGTTCGAGCGCGATCCCGCGCGCGTACGCCTGGCGCGCACGGCGCCGGGCACCGGCGAGCGCGGTGTCCTCAGGGGCGGGCGGGGGCGCTTTCGGCGTCACGATGAGCGGCCCCGGCGGCGATTCAGGAAGCGCGCTGTCGGGCCGCGCCGGTTGCTTCGCGGGTGGCTTCGACGCCTTCTGGGGTGGCTTCTGCGCGTGCGCCGCCGCGGTGGGAAGCAGCAGGGCGACGAGGGCGACGCGTGCGACCAGGGTTCGGTGGGGCATGGACCCGACGACACTAGCATGCGCCCGACAGCAGGCGTTCAGGGCGTGCCAAGTCGGGCGTGATGCGTCGTGTGCGGGGTTCCACCCAGCGGGCGCGAGCCCATCATGCGCAGGAGCGCATTCACCGCGTGGCGGTTCGCACGGATCGCGCGCGCCGGGAAGCCGATTCGTGCCCCCAAGCGTCGCGCGCAAGCGGAAGTCGCCGATAACCGGTGCATGGCGCTGCACACCCTCACCGGTTCCGCCTTCTCACCACGCGTCTTCGTACCCGGCGCCCGGCTCGCGCGCGCGCAGCGGTACGCCGCGTTGCTCACGCTGTCGCTGTTCGCGCTCGGTGCGCTCGTTCCCGGCGACGCGATCGCGCGCGCCGTGAAGCAGCGCGCGGCGAAAGCGAAACGCGAGAGCGGCTGGTGCTCGTACTACGGTCGCGAGTTCTTCCACCGCCGCACCGCGAGCGGGGAGCGCATGGACCCGAACGACCTCACCGCCGCGCACCGCACGCTACCGTTCGGCACGCGCGTACGGGTCACGAACCTGGAGAACGGCCGCCGCGTCGTGGTGCGCATCAACGACCGCGGCCCGTTCAAGAGGGGCCGCGTGCTCGACGTCACGCCCGCCGCGGCGCGCCGGCTCGGGTTCGCACAGGCAGGGCTCGCGCACGTGCGGCTCGACGTGCTCGGCAAGCTGCCGAAGGGCTACGCCACGCTGATGGACGCGCCGGCGCCGCCGTGGGAAGCGAAGATCCAGCGCCCGCGCGCCCGGACCGTCACTCGCGGCTGATCGCGGTCGAAGCGCCCGGACCCGCGCGGCCGAGCACCACCGCCGGTGTCGGGGCGGCGTGCACCAGCATCCAGCCGCCGGCGGCGATCACCGCCGGATAGCGGCGCGCATCGCCGCCGCTGACGCCGGCGTAGCGATCGCGCGCGACCAGCGCCCAGCGCCCGCGGTCGAGCGCCGCCCGCACTCCCGCCGCACCGCTCTTCGCGTCGCCGCTTTGCACCAGCGTGCGGTCGCTGTAGAAGACGAACTGGTGCGCGACCGAGAAGTAATTGCCGCCGGCGAACGCGATCGTCTCGCCCTCCGGCACCATCGAGCGCGCCGCGGCGGCGAGCAACTGGATGTCGGGACGCCGCGTCGCGGGAAGCCCGATCGGCGTGAGCGCCAGCACCAGGCCTGCCGTGCCGGCGAGCGCGAACCCGCCGAGCAGGGCGCGCGTGCGCATGCGCTCGTCCCGCAGCCACGTCCCGAGCGCGCGCGCCGAGAGCAGCGCCAGCGCGGGGAACACGCTCATCGCGTACCAGAGCTTCTGCTCGTGCGCCGCCGACAGGATGACGACCAGGACCACGGGCCACGCGACCAGCAGCCGCGAGCTGTCACGCGGCTTCCACTCGCGCGGCAGCGCACTGGCCGACGTGTACACGGTCACCGGCGCGAACGACTCGCGCGCCACGAGCCAGAGTCCGTACGCCGCGGCCGGGAGCCACGGCCAGTACGTGAGCAGCAGCTCGCGGACGTAGCCGAACGGCGACCAGGGTGACGTGGCTTCCCCGCCGGTGCCGAACCCGCGCTGAAACAGCAGCCACGCCACGTGCTCACGCAAGAACGCGTCGCGGTGCATGGCGAGCTGGATGCCGTACCAGGGCAGCACCACCGCGACCGCCGCGAGCGGTGCCCACCACGCGCCGGTGGCGAGCGAGCGCGTCACGCGCCGGCACCAGCTCACGTGCACCGCGATCACGATCAGGGGAAACAGCCCCAGCGCGCTCTTCGTCAGGACACCCAGCCCGGTGAACACGCCAACGGCGATCCACGCGGCGCGCTCCCCCTCCCATGCGCGCCGGTACGCGAGCAGCGCGAGCAGGAACAGCGCGGTGAGGAACACGTCGAACATGGCGTGGTTCGCGTATTTCAGGAAGTAGCCGGTGGCGAGCAGCACCAGTGCGGCCGCCCAGCTCTCGAACGGCTCCATCCCGACGCGGCGGGCGAGGCGGTACGTGAGCGCCACGCACGCCACGCCCGCGAGCGCGCTCCACAGCACGGCGGCGAACGCGTTCACGCCCAGCACGGCGAACGAGAGCGCCATGAGCCAGAGAAACAGCGGCGGATTGTCGAGCCGCTCGACGCCGGCGAATCGTGGCGTCAGCCAGTCGCCGGTCTTCAGCATCTGCTTCGCCTTCTCGGCGTAGTAGGCGTCGTCGTAGTTCGGGAGCGGCCCGGCGCCGGCGCGCGCGAACAGGACGAGCGCCGCGCACGCGGTCAGCAACGTCGCGTGCGTACGCGGGTCCAGCACCAGCGCGCGCAGCCTCGCGACCGGCGTGTCCGTCCCGGTCGTCACGCGCTCCCGGCGATCAGCCCTGGATCCGCGGCGATCGCGAGCGCGGCGGAGCGAAGATGCGCGCGGGCGGGAACCCCATGAGCTTCAGCAGGTACTGCCCCACCGCCACGAGCGTGCCCAGGCCGTAGCGCACGCTGCGCTGGAAGCCGATGCTTGACGCTTCGGGCATGTAGCGCACCGGCACCGGGATCTCGCCCAGGCGGAAGCCGGCATCGATCGCGGAGACGAGGAACTGCGAGTCGAACACGAAGTCGTCGGAGAAGCGCTCGAACGGGATCGTTTCCAGCACCTCGCGCCGGTAGGCGCGGAAGCCGCTGTGGAACTCGCCCATGTTCTGCCCCAGGCAGACGTTCTCGATCAGCGTGAGGAAGCGATTGCCGAGGTACTTGTAGAGCGGCATCCCCGCCCCCAGGCACTCGCGGCGCGTGCGCACGCGCGAGCCCATCATCACGTCCAGGCTCCCGAGTTGGAGCGGCAGCAGCATCATGGGCACGAGCCGCGGATCGTACTGGTAGTCCGGGTGGAGCATGACCACGATGTCGGCGCCGCGATCGAGCGCTTCGCGGTAACACGACTTCTGGTTGCCGCCGTAGCCGCGGTTTTTCGCGTGCTCGAGCACATGGATGCCGAGCGAGCGCGCGATCGCCACGGTGTCGTCGCGGCTCGCGTCATCGACGAGGATGTGCTCGTCGACGTAGCCGGCCGGGATCTCGCCCCACGTCTGCTGCAGCGTCTCCGCGGCGTTGTACGCGGGCATCACCAGCACGACCTTGCCGGTGGGGCGGCGGTCGAACGGCGCCCGGGCCGAGGACGGGTCGGGGTCCCCCGGACGGCGTTCGCCCGGCCTGGCCTGGGGTGGGGACACCGGCGGCTGATCGGTGAGCATGCACTTATCTTCCCGGTGCGCGCGCACGGGCGTCAAGAACTGTCCTCCGGCGCTGTGCATGCCCGCGTGCCGCATGTAGGCTCGGCGGCATGCGCCCGCACCGTGCCGCCGCCGTCCTGCTCTTTGCCGGGCTGCTCCTGACCGCCGCGCCGGCGGGAGCCCAGGTCCTGATCGGCTACCTGTTCGGCGAGAAGCTCTCGACCCCGACGTTCAACCTCGGTTTCGAGGTGGGCGCCAACTTTTCGACGATCGAGGGCTTCAATGACGCGCAGCGCGTCAATCGCCCGGTGTTCGGCCTGTTCGCCGATTGGCGGTTCTCAGAGCACTTCCACCTCGGCGGCGCGCTCCTTCCCATCGCCGGCCGCGGTGCGGACGGGCTCGCCGCGGCTCCGACCGGCGACCCCGCGTTCGATGGCCAGACGGCCGGACGCACGATGGAGCGGAGCCTCGACGTGATCGAGTTCTCGGCGCTGCTCAAGTGGTCGCCCGACCAGCAGGATGGCATCCGCGTCGGCGCGGGGCCGGCGCTGAGCGTCGTCACCGGCGCCCGCGACCGCTATCAGGCCGTGACGCCGGCCGGTATGGGCTACACGCTCGAGCGCGACATCGGCGACCACCTGCCCGCGGTCGATTTCGGGCTCTCGTTCGAGGCCGAGTGGCGCTTCCCGCTGCTCTCGATCGCCGGCCGCTACACGGAAGGGCTCACCGACATGCGGCTCGACGGCGCCTCCGAGGCGAGCCACACGCGCGTGATCACCGGCACGGGGCGCATCTACCTCGGGAAGAAGCCTTCGAAGTAGCCGGCGGCCGGGAACGCCGCGCGCGCTACAACCCGAACCGGTACTGCACGCCGCTGATGATGTGCGTGCGTGAGGTGAGGAAGCCGACCTCGAACCGGAACATCCAGCTCTTGTTCATCTGGTACTGGCCGCCCACAAGCAGGTTCCACATGTCGGCCGGGTGCTTGTCGATCGAGTAGTCCACCGAGGACGAGCCCGCGTTGCCGACGGCCTGGTCGGCCGAGTTCAGGAACGAGCCGGCGCGGGCCAGCGCCGCCTTCGATGCCTCGTATTTCGCCTTGTTCGCCGGGTTCGCCTGCTGCGGCGGCGTCAGGCTGTTCCACCACGCGTCGATCTCGGCGTTCCGCCTCGCGACCTCGGCCTGGGCGTTGTCGACGCTCGTCTGCCACTGGTCGATCGGCAGCGCGTCCGAGAGCGGGATCGATCCGGTGGTGCCGGTGTTGATCGCGAGCCGGAACCCGCCGGCCCAGAGGTTGATGTTCTCGTCGGGGCGTCTCAACTTGAACGTCTTGCCCATGCGCGGGTCGAACACGAACGACTGGGCGGGCTCGGAGAGCTGCGGGATGTCGGTCCAGGTGAAGTTCATGTCGAGCGCCAGCCAGCCGCCGCCGACGCCAAGTGTCGGCGTGATGCCGATGCCGAGCGTGGCCGCGGTGAAGTCGACCTTCGTGTTCAGGCTCAGGATCTGCTGCTCCCGACCGGACGAGTCGGGCAGCCACAGGCTGTAGCCCACGTCGGTCGAGGCGGACGAGACGCCGAAGATCGCGTAGACGTTGAGGAACGGGTAGAGCCAGATGTCCGGGCGCAGCGAGATGCCGTCGCTCGATGATTTCGCCTTGTCGAAGCGGACGATGCCGTCCAGGTCGTGCATCGTGCCGCCGTTGAACCCGACCTGCAGGTTCTCGATGACGATGTCCGAGCGCTGGCCGAAGTACTGCATGCTCAGCCCGGCCGAATAGGGCAGGTCGTAGCCGCGCTTCGTCGCCTTGTCGCCCCAGATCGGCAGCGCGTAGGGGTAAACGGACTTCTTCAGGCTGTCCGCGTACTCCGCGTTCTTCTCCCCCACCACCTTGTTCGAGAACACCTGCGCGTGCGCGCCGGACGCGATCGCGAGGGCCAGGAAGCAGAGAACCGCGGACCCGCGGCGGAGCCGCCCGCCGCGGTCCGCGGTCGATGGATTCCCGGGTGAAGCGCGACGGCCGGACGCGTGCACGCTAGCGACCGGTGAAGTTGCCCTTGCGCTTCTCGATGTACGCCGCCAGCCCTTCCTTGGCGTCGTCACCCTGGAACAGCAACTGCTGCAGCTCACGCTCCACGGCGAGCGCGGACTCGAACGGGATCTCCGCGCCGCTCTGCACCGCGCGCTTGATGCGGCCCACGGCCCTGGACGCCTTGTGCGGCGGGCAGAACTTCTCGGCGTACGCCTGCACCTTGTCCATGAACTCCTGGACGTTCGTCGCGTCCCAGATCTGGTTCACGAGCCCCAGCGCCTGGCCGCGCTCGAAGTCGAACGTGCTGCCCTCGACCATCAGCTCGATCGCGGTCGACTTGTTGACGAGCCGCGCCATGCGCTGCGTGCCGCCCGTGCCCGGGAGCACGCCGAGCGCCACTTCAGGCAGCCCCATCTTCGGCTGCTTCTCCTTCGGCACGGTCGTGTTGCGCATGCCGATGCGGATGTCGGCCGCCATCGCGATCTCGAGGCCGCCGCCCACGGTGTGGCCATTCAACGCCGCGATCACCAACTTGGGCGTCTGCTCGAGGCGGTTGAGCGTCTCGTTCGCGTGCAGGCAGAAGTAGTACTTGAACGTGGGGTCGGCCTTCTTGAGCATGTTGATGTCGGCGCCCGCACAGAAGAACTTGTCGCCCGAACCGCGGATGACGATGACGTGCACCTTCTCGTCGAAGCGCGCCTGGAGGATCGCCTCGTCGATCTGTCGCATCATCTCGTGCGTGTAACAGTTGCCCGGGTCGAACGTGAGCTCGAACGTCATGACCCCGTTCTTGACCGAGGTGACGACGAGCTTGGTCTGCGTGGATTCCATGGCGGAGACCTCGTGGGACTGGAGGAAGCGGCAGCGGCCGGTGGTCGGGGTCCGCTTGGGTCGCGAGAGGCCGGCGGACGGCCGCGAGTGAAGGCATCGAGAACGCCCGCGCAGTATAGGAGGGGGCCGGAACCAGCGTCAACGCTTGGGGATACGGCGTTGGAGCGCATCCGGTCGCAGTGCCGCTGCAAGGCCACGCCGGGCTGCGAGGCGCGAAAAAGCCGGGGTTCGGCGCGTCAAGGGCAACGCCGGAAGAGTCCACGGCGGCCGGGCCGGAAAAAGAAAACCGCCCGGTGGCGCGAGGCCTCCGGGCGATCCCGAACAGAACCAATATTTGCCCGCTCCGGTGGATCGACAAGCCCCCACCCAGAACTTTCTTGTAGTCTTATCTGCGACAACAGTTTACGACATCACCGGACCACCGCCAGCCGCGTCAGGCTCACCTCGCCGCCGTGGTCGAACCGCAGGAAGTAGAGCCCCGGTCGGACATCCCCGAGCGGGCAGGCGACGACGTGCTCGCCCACGTCGTACGACTGCTCGGGGTGGAACCACAGCTCCCGGCCCTGGACGTCGACCAGCCGGAAGCCCGCACGCATCGGCTGGCGAAGCGTGAAGCGGAGGTTCGTCTCCATCCGCGCCGGGTTCGGTCCCATGAGAAACGAGACGAGCGGGCCCTGGCCGCGCGTGGGATCCACGCCGGCGATGGCGGCACCGATCGAGAACGCGGCAGCGCTCGAGACCTTCGTGGTGTTGCCAGCGAAGTCGAGCGCGGTGATGCGGAAGAACGCGTTGCCCGCGACGTTCGGGGCGGTGACGAGCCAGTCCAAGTGGCCGGTGTTGCGCAGGCCTGCAGCGAGCACGGTCCACGGGCCGGCCGCGCCCGTGCGCGACAGGTCCACCTCCACGGACGCCACGCCGGAGGGATCGCTCGCGATCCACTCGACGCGATAGGTGGAGCCGACCACGAGAAACTCGCCACCGTTCGCTTGGACCAGCACCAGGGCGGGCCCGTTCGGGTCCGTCGGCCCAAGCTTGCAGAGGTTCGCGGTCGGGCTCGTATCGAGCTTCGCGAACGCACCGCCGACGTGGAGCGAAGTGCCGTCGAGCGCAAGGGCGAGGACGATCTGGTCCGGTGCCGGCAGGGGCTTGCCCGGCAGGCCCGTGACGCGATCGAGCCGGCCCAGGTAGTTCGTCGGCCCCCCAGCGAGGCCGTTGAACTCGCCGCCGACAACGAGCGCTGGCCCGTCCATCACCAGCTCCCGCACCGGGCCGAACGCCTGCGGTCCCCAGCCGAGGAGCGCGCCCGTGGACGCGGACACGGCCGCGAGGCAGACGCGGACCTGGCCCGACACCTGCGAGTAGTCGCCGCCGATGTAGAGCGTGTCGTTGGAGGCCACGAGCGCGTCCACGGAAACGCCGGCCACGTTCGGGTTCCACGCCAGCACCGCGCCCGTGGTGCCGTTCAGCGCGCCGATGTTCGAGCGCGACTGGCCGCCGACGGTGGAGATCCCGCCACCCACGAACACGGTGGTGCCGCGCACCAGCATGCACTGGACGTTGCCGCCCACGTCGCAGGTCCAGCCGCCGACCGGCGCGCCGGTCACGGTGTCCACCTGCGCGAGCCCCGTGTGCGCCGCGCCCGCGACGGTGTTGAACGACCCGCCCACCATGAGCCGGTTCTGGTAGAGCGCGAGCGAGTACGCCGTACCCGCGGCGCTCGAGGCCACGGGCCCCAGGTCCGCATTGAACGACCGTGCCGTGGCGAATGACGAATCGACCGCCGCGACCGATTTCTTCAGCGCGCCGCCGGCGTGCGTGAAGTAGCCACCGAGGTAGATGGCGTGGCTCGTGGGCACGATGGCGTTGACGATGGGCACCGTCGGGAACGGCTCGTCCACGGCGAGCCCCGGATCCCAGTTGCGCGGCAGCCCGGTGACGCGGTCCATGGCCGCGACCGCGACCTGCCTCCGCCCGCCGGCGGTGACGAAGCGGCCCGCGACCACGAGCCCCGCGGGTGAGCGCCGAATGCAGCGGACCATGGCGTTGTCAAAGGCGTTCGGCGCCGCCGTACCGAGCACGTTGTAGAACTTGTCCAGCTTGCCGTCGGGCGTGGTGAGGCGCACGACGAGCGGCCGGGCGGAGCCGCCGAGCGCGTACGTGAGCTGGGTTTCCAGCGCCACGTACGCGTTCAGCTGGTCCACGACGATCGCGGTCACCTTGCTGTTGAGACCGACCAGGTCCGGCACCAGCGCCTTGGTGCTGCCATCGGTCGTGTCCAGGACAGCGATGCCGGTGGGACGGAAATCGAAGTTCACGATGAAGAACCCGCCGCCGATCCAGAGGCCGCTCTGCGCCGTCGCCAGCCCGTCGACCGGCTGGTCCACGGACGGGTTCCAGCCGCCATCCCACACCCGCGTGGCGACCAGCGCGCGCGCGAGACCCGAGTGCGACTGGCCGCCGATGGTGGTGAACGTGCCGGTGGCGTAGAGCCAGCGGCCGTCGATGAAGATCTTCGTCACCGGCTGGTCGGGCGCCGGGTCCCACGCGGTGATCGCGCCCGAGGTGGTGTTGATGGCGGCGATACCGCTGCCGCCCGTGAACGTGATGTCGCCGGCCGCGAACAGCGTGGTGCCGTTGACCGCCATTGACGCGACCACGCCGGTGATGACCGGCGCCCAGACGCCCACCGCGGCTCCCGCGGCGTCGTCGAACGCCTTCACGCCGCCGGCATCGGTGGCCACGAACACGCGCCCGGCTCCGTGCTCGAGCGCGGTCACCGCACCGCTCGGCGCCGGCGTGGGCGTCCATGCCGTGAGCGATCCGCTGGAGGTGACGCGCGCGAGCCCGGCGCGCGCGACGCCTGCGACGTGCGTGAACGTGCCGGCGATGAACCACCCGCCCGCGCCGTCAGCGACCATCGCGGTCACCTCGCCATCGAGCCGCGGCAACAGCGTCGTGGCGCGGCCCGTGCCGTCCACCTCGGTCCAGCCGCCCGTGTTGGGCCCGACGTAGCCGAAGCTCCCGCCCACGTAGACGGTATTGCCCCAGGGCACGATGGTGTGCACGTCGCCGTCGGTGACCCAGCGGTTGGCGTCGGGCACCTGTGCGCGTGCGGAGGTGGTGAGCAGCGTGAGGACGGCAATCGCGAAGAGCAGCGGGGCATGGGGTTCGCGGGTGCGGCGCTTCATCTTCTTCTCCCGTTCGGGTGGGTGGCGCCGGAGGATCTGCTCCTCGCGGCGGCATCCCTGCGGCCCGGGGCGTCCGCTACGCTGGCAGCGGGTTCCCCGGTCGCCCGGCCTCGGGCCGGGGCTTCTTGAGAGTACATGCGCGCGAAACGCCGAGAAGGGCTCATTCGACGCGCGGACGGCTCCGGACGGCCCCCTGACACGCCGCCGGGGGGCGCGCGCTAGGCTCTTCCTCCCGTGAACCACCCCGGCCCACGTCCGCTCGTCACCGCGCTCACGCTGCTCGCCGCGCTCGCCCTGTTCTCCCCGGCCGTTGGCGCGCGCGTGAAGTACAGGCCCGGGGGAACGGTGCCGCCGCCGTGCGAGCCGCTCACCGGGCCCGCGCCCGGCACGCCGCCGCGGCCACGCGATCGCGTCGGGCTCAATTTCTCGGCCGACATGCTGGTGTCGGCGGACAGCGCGGCGGTCCAGGTGTGCGTGCTCGTCGACTCGCTGGGCTTGGTCCGCCAGGCACGGGTCGAGCGCGGGGGCACGCCGTACGACTCCGCCGCGGTGGACGCCGTCCGCTGGTGGCAGTTCGAGCCAGCGCTGCGGAACGGCCGCCCGGTCGCCGCGCGCATCAGCGTGGCCGTGACCGTTCGCCCGCCCGTGGATGCGGACCCGCTCTCGCCGGACGTGTTCGGTATGGCGCTCGCGGCGGAGGCCGGAGGCCAGTCGCGCGATGCGTTCGACGCCTGGGTGGGCTCGCTCGCGCGCGTCGGTGTGCATCCCAGGCTCGGGAACGAGTGGGTGATCCGCGAGCGCATCATCCGGCTCGCGGCGGGCTTCGGCACGCCGCCCGCGATCCCCGGCGACGCGCTGACCGTGGCGCGTGGCGCGCACGAGCGCATGATGCGCGACATGTCGCGCGCGACGAACGCGGACCTGGCGAAGGCGCTCGACGGGGCGCTCGTGCTGGCGCCGTGGTATGCCGACGCCTACCGCTGGCGCGCCTACGCGCGCGCCGCGAGCGGCCAGCGCGCGGGCGCGATGCGGGACGTGCTCTGCTACGAGATCGCGACCGGCGATTCCGCCGGGCTCGCGCTCGCGGACCGCGCCCTCGTGGCGCTCGCCGCCGGCGACACGCTCACGGCGATGACGCTGCTCAAGCGCGAGTAGCGCCAGCCCGAGCTAGTCATGAAGCGCGTAGCGGTTCATGACTAGCTCGGGCTAGACCCGCTCGACGAGCACGGCCATCCCCAGGCCGCCGCTCACGCACAGCGTGGCGATCCCATAGCGGCCGTTCACGCGTGCGAGCTCGTGCACCAGCTCGACGATGATGCGCGTGCCGCTGCAGCCGGTCGGGTGGCCGATCGCGATCCCGCCGCCGTTCGGGTTGAGACGCTCGTGGTCCAGCTTGAGCTCGCGGTCACACGCCAGCACCTGGGAGGCGAACGCCTCGTTCAGCTCGATGACGTCGATCTGCTCGAGCTTCATCTGGTGCCGCTCGAGCAGCTTCCGGGTCGCCGGCACCGGCCCGAGGCCCATGCGCGCGGGATCCAGTCCCACGCTCACGGCCCCCAGCAGTGCGGCCTGCGGCTTCACGCCGTGGGCCTTCACGGCCGCTTCCGAGAGCACCATCACGGCCGCGGCGCCGTCGGTGATGGCGCTGGCGTTGCCGGCGGTCACCGAGCCGTCCTTCTTGAACACGGGGCGCAGTCTTCCCAACTCTTCCACCGTCGTGTCGCCGCGCGGGTGTTCGTCGCGCTCCACGACCGTGGCGCGCTTGCCCTCGCCCACGCTCACCGGCACCACGCGCGGCGTGAAGCGTCCCTCCTCCCACGCGCGCGCGGCGCGCTGGTTGCTGCGCTGCGCGTAGCGATCCTGCTCCTCGCGCGGGATCGCGTACTCGCTCGCCAGCGTCTCGCTGGTCTCGCCCATCAGCTGGTTGCAGAGCGGACACAGGTAGCCGTCGCGGTACATGGCGTCCAGCAGCGGCTCGTCGCCCAGCTTCTTCCCCCAGCGCACGTCCATGGCCAGGTACGGGATGCTGCTCATGTGCTCGACGCCACCCGCCAGCGCGACGTCGGAGTCCCCCAGTCGTATCGACTGCGCGGCACTCACCACCGCCTGCATGCCGCTCGCGCACGCCTTGTGGATCGTGAACGCGGGCACGGTGTCGGGAAGCCCGGCGCGGCGCACGACCTGGCGCGCGAGGTTGGGACCGTTGCCGGCCTGGCGCGCGTGGCCCACGAGCAGCTCGTCCACGGCCGCCTTCGGCACGCCGCTCCGCTCGACCGCAGCGGCGGCCGCGACACCGGCCAGCTGCGCGGCGCTCACGGACGCGAGCGCGCCGCCGAAGTTGCCGATAGGCGTGCGCACGGCACCCGCCAGGTAGACGCGTCGCGTCTCCATCACGTCACTCCTCGTGCTCGATGGGTTGGATGCTCAGCGCTCGTCGCGCCGCGGACCACGCGGCGGCCCGCCCTCGCGCGGACCTCCCGGGCGCGCGCCGCCAGGTCGAGGCCCCGTGCCACCGTCGCGGCGCGGCGGCCCGCCAGGGCGCGGACCTTCCGGTCGCGGTGTGTAGGGGCGAGGACCCGTGCCGCCTGGGCGATCGGACCGCGGTTGCGGACCCGCCGGAGGCGGGTACGGGCGCGGACCGTCGGGACGCGGCGGCCGGTCCGGCGAGTACGGGCGCGGGCCGTCCGGACGCGGCGGCCGGTCGGGGCGCGGCGTGAACGGACGCGAACCCTCCGGGCGCGGTGTGAACGGACGCGAGCCCTCGGGGCGTGGCGTGAACGGACGCGAGCCCTCCGGGCGCGGCGTGAACGGGCGCGAGCCCTCCGGGCGCGGCGTGAACGGGCGCGAGCCGCCGCCGCCACCCGGCGAGAACCCGCCGCGGTCCGCGTCGCGCGTCTTCTGCAGCGCGTCGAAGCCCTTCGTTGCCACACGCTCGATCTTCTTGCGCGCGAGCTTGCGCGAGCCGAAGCCGGGCCGCGCGCCGGGCTCCACATCGGTCGTCTTCCGGATCTGCTCGATGCGCGTGCCGTCCTCGTCGGCATAGTCCTCGGCGAGCGCCTCCTCGATCGGCACGTCGGGCGACGGCCCGCGCAGCACGACGAACCAGCCGTCGGCGTCCTCCACCTCCGCCATGCGCCCCATCTCCTCTTCCGTGGGCGTGGTCGCGAAGCGCACGCCGCGGCCGCGCAGCTCGTCGGCCCAGGCGTCGAGGTCGTCGTCCATGAGCGCGAACGACACGCGCTGGTCGGGCGAGAGCGGCAGGCCATCGGCGTCGCGCCAGGCGTGCAGCGTGAGCCGCGCGCCGCCGGTGTCGAACTCGATCCAGTGCTCGCGCTCCTCGGCCATCTTGAAACCGAGCGTGTCGTGATAGAAGTGGGCACAGGCGTCGAATGCCTTCGCATTGACGATGGCGTGCGAGAGCCGCGGCCACGTCCCTCCGGTCATCGGCCTGGTGCGCTCGATGAGCTGGATGACGTTGCCCTCGGGGTCGGCGACGCGTGCGATGCGGCAGTCGGCGGACTCCTCGAGCTTGCCCGCGAGCTTGATCCCGCGGGTGTCGAGCTGCGCCAGCCGGCTGTCGAGCGCGCCCACGTCGAAGCCCAGCTCGATGCGCGGCTTCTCCCCGGTGCCGAGCGCGCGCAGCGCCAGGGCGGCGTCGCGGGTGCCGAACGCCACCCAGCGTTCGGCCGCGTTCCCGGCGCTCATGCCCAGCGACTTCTCGTAGAACTCGCGCTGCCGCGCGAGCTCCGGTGTGAACAGCACGACGATGCTCAGGCGTCCCATGGCCGCATCCTCACTCCGTCACTCGAGGTTCATCCATACGCTTTTCACTTGCGTGTACTCCTGCAGGCACGCCTCGCCGAGATCGCGGCCGAAACCCGACCCCTTCACCCCGCCGAAGGGCATGGCGGGATCATAGAACCCGTACATGTTCACCCACACGGTGCCGGCGGCGAGCCGCCGCGCCACCGTGTGTGCCTTCTTCACGTCGCGCGTCCACACGCCGGCGGCGAGCCCATAGGGCACGTCGTTCGCCTGCGTCACCGCGTCGTCGACGCCGTCGAACGGGATCACCGACAGCACCGGCCCGAAGATCTCTTCCTGCGCCACGCGCATGCGGTTGTTGACCCCCGCGAGCACGGTGGCCTGGACGAACGCGCCCTTGCCATTGATCGGCTGGCGCTGCCCGCCCGCGATCAACTGCGCGCCCTCCTTGACCCCGCTCTCCACGTAGCCGAGCACCCGCTCCATCTGCGGCTTCGAGACCAGCGAGCCCAACCGCGTCTTGGGATCCATCGGGTCGGCCGGCACCAGCTTTTTCGCGCGCTCCGCAAGCTTCGACACGAAATCGTCGTGGATCGACTTCTCGACGAACAGTCGCGATCCCGCGCCGCAGACCTCGCCCTTGCCGTAGAAGATGCCGATCGTGGCGCCCTTCACCGCGGCGTCGAGGTCGGCGTCGGCGAACACGATGTTCGGTGATTTTCCACCCAATTCCAGTGTCAGCTTCTTGAGAGAGTCGGCCGCGGTGCGCATCAGGTGGATCCCGACCTCGGTCGAACCGGTGAAGCTCACCTTCGCCACGCCGGGGTGCTTGACCAACGCCTCGCCGGCGATGCGGCCCTTGCCCGGCAGCACGTTGAACACGCCCGGCGGCATGCCGGCCTCGAGCGCCAGCTCGCCGATGCGGATCGCGGTGAGCGGCGTCAGCTCGGCGGGCTTCAGGACGACCGTGTTGCCGGCGGCGAGCGCGGGTGCCGTCTTCCAGCCGACCATGATCATCGGGAAGTTCCAGGGGATGATCGCGCCCACCACGCCGACGGGCTCGCGCAGCGTGTACGTGAACAGCGACGGGTTCACCGGCGTGGTGTCGCCGGTGAGCTTCGTCGCCCACCCCGAGAAGTAGTGGAAGCAGCGCGCCACCATGTCGATGTCCACGTAGCGCGACTCGAAGATCGGCTTGCCGTTGTCGAGCGTCTCCAGCCGCGCCAGCTCGTCGGCGTGCTCGAGCACCAGGTCGCCCAACTTCCACAGCACGCGCGAACGGTCGATGGGCTTCATCTTCGCCCATGCCCCATCCAGGGCGATGCGGGCCGCCTTGACCGCGCGGTCCACGTCCTCGGGGCCCGCCTCGGCCACGGTGGTGATCGGCTCCTCGGTGGCGGGGTTCACCGTGGTGAACGTGGCCCCCGATGCGGCGTCGACCGCTTTGCCGTCGATGATCAACCGGCCCGGCTTCACCGGCGCGAGCGTCTCGGCCATTTCAGTCCTCCGTCAGCACCGGTTCCCCGATGCGGACCTGCTTGATCTGTCCGGCGTGATGCCGGTCGTGCTCGGGGAGTGCCCACAACATGTCGGCGAACGTGTGGCCGCGCTGCCAGACGTCGGCGGGCAGCGCCGGCACCTCGTGGAGCCGGAGCAGCAGCTGCTCGCGCAGCGAATCCATGCGCCGCACGGCGCTGTCCCAGGTGAGCGCGCGCAGGGGCGCCAGGTGCTGCTCGTTCACCGTGGCCTGCTCGGCGTCGCTGATGCTCGCCCAGCTGCGCGGCTGGCCGTGGAGCGTGCGGTGGAACTCCTCGAGCCGCACGCGATCGCGCTCGCCGAGGTGGAGCACGATCTCGAGCGGCGACCACTTGCCGCGCGCGATCGGCCGGGCGGCGTTCGCCACCGAGAGCCCCTGGATCGCGGCCTTCACCGCGGCGCGCGCACGCGCCATCTCGAACAGCAGCTCCTCGCGCGACGAGGCGTGCGCGCGCTGCGCTGCGAACGCCGGCGGGCTCGCCACGGCGACGGCGACCGGACGCGTGCCCGGTACGGCCGCGGGTCGCGGGCGGCGCACGGCGCTGCGCGTGGTGGACCGCGTGCGGCGCTTCGGCGCCACGGCGCGCTTCGTGCTCACGCGCTTGCCGGCGCGCTTCGCGGCAGGCGCCGCGCGCGCGCTCTTCTTCTTCGCCGGGGCCCGGCGCTTGGCACCCGCGCGCGGCCTCCCGGAGCGCGCGCTGCTCGCGCTCCGCCCGGCGCGTTTCCGCCTCGACTGCTTCTTCCCTGCCGCGCGTGCCACGCGGTGCCCCGTTCGGTCGGCCGCCCCCGCGGAGGTCGGCGCCGTTTCGTGAGTCGCCCTGGGTTTCCCCGGGTGTGGCCCCGTCGCGACGGTCGCGAACGGGACCTGCTTTGTTACGTCGCGACGGTGTCCGCCACCGCCGGATACTCGTACACCCCGCGGCCGCTCTTCCGGCCCAGCCGGCCGGCGGCCACGTACTGCTCGATCAGCGGACACGGGCGGAACTTCTCGCCGAGCGTCCGGTGGAGAAAGCGAAGAATCGCGAGCCGCGTGTCCAACCCGACGAGATCCACGAGCTCGAACGGTCCCATCGGATGGTTCAGTCCCAGCTTCAGTGCCTTGTCGATGTCGGCGGCGCTCGCGACGCCCTCCTGCAGCATGAAGAACGCCTCGTTGCCGATCATGGCATTGATGCGGCTGGTGACGAAACCCGGCGACTCGCGCACGGTCACGCACTCCTTGCCCATCCTCCGCCCCACTTCCTCGCACTGCGCCAGCGTCTTCTCGCTGGTCTCCAGGGCGCGCACGATCTCCAGCAGCTTCATGCGGTGGACGGGGTTGAAGAAGTGCAGGCCAACGACCTGCGGCGCGCGCCGCGTGGCCGCGGCCATCTCGGTGATGCTGAGCGACGACGTGTTCGAGGCGAGGATCGCGTGCGCGGGCGCGACGCGATCGACCTGGGCGAAGATCTCGACCTTCAGTTCCATGCGCTCGGGCACCGCCTCGATCACGAGGTCCGCCTGGCGGGCGGCGTCGTCGAGCGACGTCACCGTGCGCAGCCGCCGGCGCGCCTCGAGCGCGTCGTGGTCGGCCACCTTGCCCGTCGCGACGCCCTTCTCGAGGATGGCGCCGATGTCGTTCGCGGCCTTCTCGAGCTGGTCGCGACTCGTGTCCTGGAGCGTGGTGGCGTAACCACCGAGCACCGACGCGTAGGCGATGCCGCGGCCCATGATGCCCGCACCCAGCACCGCGACGTTCTGGAGGCTCAAGCGCGCCCTCCGAGCCGGTTCACGAACTTCCACGTCGCCGGGAACACGGCGGCGGCCAGCGCCGCCTTGATGAGGTCGCCGGGGACGAACGGCAGCAGCCCGCTCGCGAGCAGTGCTTCGCCCGGCACGAACCGCGACAGCTGGCCCAGGCCGAGGCCGAAGATGACGATGCTGCCGGCGATCATGACGAGGAACATCCGCACCGGCGTGCGGTCGAGCGCGTGCTCGGCAAACGCCCCGGTCATGGCGGCGGCAAACGGAAACGCGATCAGGTAGCCGCCCGTGGGCCCGAGGAGCTTGGCCACGCCCGCGGCGCCGCCGGCGAAGAACGGCAGGCCCAGTGTGCCCTCGAGCAGGTAGAGGCACTGACCGAGGAACGCGCGGCGCGCGCCCAGCACCGTTCCCGACAACAGCACGGCGAACGTCTGGCCGGTGATCGGCACCGGCGTCCACGGTAAGCGGATCTCGATCTGCGCCGCGGCGGCGGTCACCAGCGAGGCCGCGATCACGAGCAGCGTGTCCGTGAGCGCGTTCGAACGAGGCAGTGCGACGTCGGCGAGCGTGAGCGGACGGGCGACGGACGCCATGCGGAAGCCCCCAGGACCTGGACGTGGTGCGGGATCGGGCGGGCCGGGCGGGGTAGCGCGACGCGAGGATGGCCGCCCGGATTGCGATCGGAAAGTCGAGCGGAAGGATAGCCGTTCCCCGCGAGCGCCGGCAATCACCGCGTGCCGGCCCATCCGGCCAGCGCCGGGCCGCCAACCCGAGGCGGCCCTTGGGGCTCAACGGACCCGGATCGGCTCCTCCCCCCAAAGGGTCACTGGCGCTGGAACAGGCTCCAGGTGGCGAACAGGTCGGTGTCGAGCTTCATACCGCCCTCGCCCTGGTCCCAGCCCAGTGCGTGTCCCATGGCGCGCGCGGCCGGGGAGTCATCGCGGTCGAACTCCACCACCTTGAACCCCGCCGCCGTCCACATCTCGCGCGGGAACGGGCAGCGGCCGTCGGCCCACGGGATGTAGGGCTTGCCCGCGGGCGCCTGCGCCGGGCAGAGGTTGTAGATGAGCACGCGCCCGCCCTTTTTCACGCTCCGGGCGAGTGCGGCCACGAACTCGGTGTCACTGACGCCGAGATGGACGAGCATCCGCGCGTCCACCGGCTCCGCCGGGTGCAGGTAGCCGTTCTTGAGCGTGTTCTTGCTGATGAAGAGGTCGAGCCCCTCACCCACCGCGCGCCGCATCTCGTCGGTGGCGGGCCACTGGCCGGTGGCCAACGCCACGCTGCCGGCGCCGACCGCGCCCTGGTCGCCGGGCTCGGAGTAGAGCGCGGGCAACAGCGGGTCGACGTCGATGCCGATCGTGGTGGCGCCGTTCTCGGCGAGCAGCCGCAGCTGGCCGAGCATGCCGCAGCCGAAGTCGGCGACGCGATAGCCCCGCACGCTCTTCACCCCGTTCTGGCCCAACACCTCGAGCGCCCGCGCGTACGCGAGCGGCGAGCCGTAGCGCGTGTCGTAGTAGAACTTCTCGTCGAGCGTCCGGCTCACGAGCTTCGCCCGCACGCTGTCCGGGAGCTGCTCCGCCTGCCGCGAACTCCAGGCGTGCGTGCGCGCGGAGTCGCGATAGACCGTTCGCGGTTGCACACTCGGGAGTTTCGGCACCGCGCCGAGGAAGTCGCGCACGAGCGGCGTCTTGTAGAGCGGCGCCAGCGTCTTGGCTTCGGTCTGGAGCTGCGCCACGCGCGACGGCGCGTCGTCGGCGAGCGCGGCGGTGCACACGAGCAAGGCGAGCGGGGCGAGTCGTTTGAGGACGAGCATGGGTACCACGCTAAGGCGGCGCGCGCGTACGCGACCATTGCGCGCGGACGGACGCGGGGATGGCACGTGCGGCCGCGTCGGGCGCGCGGCGGAGCGCGGCGCGTGCGTTGACGGGTCCCGAGCCCCGGTCTAGCGTGCGACGGCGTTTGCACGAGCCGCTTCCAGCGACCGGAGAGCCCCGCCCCATGCCCCGTCCCGACAGCATCCGCATCGCCAACGCTGGCGGCTACTGGGGCGACGACCTGTCGCAGTTCAAGCGCCAGGTGGAGCTGGGTCCGGTGGACTTCGTGACGCTCGACTTCCTCGCCGAGATCACGATGTCCATCATGCAGAAGCAGCGCGCGCGCGATCCCCAGGCCGGGTACGCGCGCGACTTCATCACCCAGGTCGAGTTGACGCTCGACCAGCTGCTGCAGAAGTCCGTGAAGGTGGTCTCGAACGCGGGCGGCGTGAACCCGGCCGCGTGCCGGAAGGCCATCCTTGCCGCCGCCGCGAAGAAGGGCCGCGCCATCCACGTCGCGGCGGTGGCGGGCGACGATCTCATGTCGCGGCTCGACGAGCTGGCGGCGGCCGGCGCGGCGCTCGACAACATGGAGGACGGCCGCAAGCTCGCCCCGGTGCGCGAGCACGTGTCGTCGGCGAACGCCTACTTCGGAGCCTGGCCGGTGGTGGAGGCGCTGAAGACCGGCGCGCAGATCGTGGTCACCGGCCGCTGCACGGACACGGGCATCACGCTGGCGCCGATGATCCACGCGTTCGGCTGGAAGCCTGACGACTGGGACCGGCTCGCCGCCGGCATCGTGGCCGGCCACATCGTCGAGTGCGGGGCGCAGAGCACCGGCGGCAACTTCACCGACTGGCACGACGTGCCGCGCTTCGCCGAGATCGGCTACCCGGTGATCGAGGTGCACGCCGACGGCTCGTTCGTGGTCACGAAGCACGAGGGCACGGGCGGCGCCGTGACCGTGCGCACGGTGAAGGAGCAGCTGGTCTACGAGATGGGCGACCCGCGCAGCTACATCACGCCGGACGTGGTCGCGGACTTCGCGAGCGCGAAGCTCGAGCAGGCCGGCCGCGACCGCGTGCGCGTGTGGGGCGTGAAGGGCCGGCCGGCGCCGTCGTCGCTCAAGGTCAGTGCCGCGTACGCGGAGGGCTGGAAAGCGAACGGCACGCTCATCATCTCTGGGCCCGAGGCGCTGGCGAAGTCGAAAGCGTTCGCGGAGCTGTTCTGGGAGCGGCTGGGGCTGGAGTTCGAGGACACGCTCACCGAGCACGTGGGCGCCTCGGCGTGCTGGGGGCCGCTCGCGGCGGCGAACGAGCCGAACGAAGTCCTGCTGCGGCTCTCCGTGCGCGATCCCGACCGCGGCAAGATCGACGCGTTCTCGAAGATGGTGCCCGCGGTCATCCTCTCCGGTCCGCCCGGCGTCGCCGTGACCGGCGGTCGCCCGCAGGCGCAGGAGGTGGTGGCGTACTGGCCGGCGCTGGTGCCGCGCGACCTCGTCCGTCCGACGCTCACGACCGCGGCCGGCGAACGGCAGCTCGACTGGCCCACGCCGCTCGTCGACGCGACGTCGCCCGCGAAGCTCGACGTGCCGAAGTGGCCCGAGCCGCCGGCGACCGCTGGCGGCGACGAGGTGATCACCGTGCCGCTCTCGGAGCTGGCGCACGCAAGGAGCGGCGACAAGGGCGACACGGCGAACGTCGGCGTCATCGCGCGCGCGCCCGAGATCTACCCGTGGCTCGTGGCCACGCTCACCGCGAAGCGCGTGAAGCACCATTTCGTCGGCATCTGTCGCGGCGAGGTCGAGCGTCACGAGGTGCCGAATCTCTGGGCGTTGAACTTCCTGCTCGGGGAATCGTTGGGCGGTGGCGGCACGGTGAGCCTGCGGCTCGACGCGCAGGGGAAGACGCTTTCGCACGCGCTGCTCGCGATGCCGGTGCGCGCGAGCCGGGCGCTGATCGCGTGCGCCGAGCGCGGCGACGACGAGCACCGCGCCCTGCTGGGGTTGAAGCCCCGGCTCGAGCGCGTGGATGGCGCCGCGGCCAGGCCGGCTAGCCCAGCCCCGGCGAGGCGGCCCGCGGCGGCGAAGCCGACGCCGGGGGCGAAGGCCCGGAAGGCGCCTCGGGCGTAGCTACCAACACGCTGTACTGCAGCGTGTTAGCAGGATTCAAGCCGCCGACTGCAACCCCCGGACCCAATTCAAACGTATGGACAGCAGATTTCAGAGTGATATCATTCTGAAAGCCACGAAAGGAGGCTCGTACCCATGATCCGCGAGAGTGCCGCGAGGTCCAGCTCCGGGATGTTCATGCTGCTCCTGATCCCGGTGCTTCTCATCCTGTCCGTGTGGTGGCTGGTGCAGAGCATCCAGCACAGCTCGACGTTCCAGGTGCTGGGCGCCGTGTTCGCCATCGCCGTGCTGTCCATCTCGCTCGGCGGGTTCTTCGTCGTCGAGCCCAACCAGTCCACGGTGCTGATGCTGTTCGGCAACTACCGCGGCAGCGAGCGCCGGCCCGGCCTGTGGTGGGCGAACCCGTTCATGACCAAGAAGCGGGTCACCATGCGCGTGCGCAACTTCGAGAGCAGCAAGCTCAAGGTGAACGATCACGACGGCAACCCGATCGAGATCGGCGCCGTGGTGGTGTGGCGCGTGGTGGATTCGGCGGAGGCCATCTTCCAGGTCGACAACTACGACAACTTCGTGCACGTGCAGAGCGAGGCGGCGCTGCGCAATCTCGCCACTGGCCATCCGTACGACGCCCACAACGACGGCCAGATGTCGCTGCGTGGGAACACGCTCGAGATCGCGGACCTGCTCAAGGGCGAGATCCAGGAGCGCCTCGAGAAGGCGGGCGTGCAGGTGATGGAGGCGCGCATCAGCCACCTCGCGTATGCGCCGGAGATCGCGAACGCCATGCTGCGCCGGCAGCAGGCGAGCGCGGTGATCGCGGCGCGCACCAAGATCGTCGAGGGCGCGGTGAGCATGGTGGAGATGGCGCTCGACGAGCTGGCGAAGCGCTCGGTCGTGACGCTGGACGAGGAGCGCAAGGCCGCCATGGTGAGCAACCTGCTGGTGGTGCTGTGCAGCGAGCACGAGACGCAGCCGATCGTGAACGCCGGCACGCTCTACCAGGGATGAGGTGAGCCGCTCGTGGCGGAGCGCAAGGCGTTCCTGCTTCGGATCGACCCGGCCGTGCTGGACGCACTGCAGCGCTGGGCGGCGGACGACTTGAGGAGCCTGAACAGCCAGATTGAGTTCGTGCTGCGGCGCGCGTTACAGCGCGAGGGGCGGGCGATCAGCGCGAGGAGCGCGCGCACCGCCCCGCCCGAGGAAGAGACGGAGGAGTCATCGTGAGGAAGCGCCCGCGTATGATCGTGCACGCGCCCAGAGCCGACCTCGGGCGTGGCATGCGAGAGATCGAGGCGCACGGCGAGATGCACCCGCTCGTGCCGCTCGGCGATGCCGTTCATCGCGCGCTCTACTGGGAGCAGCCGCGCGTGTTCCGGCGCGAGTGGCGGCTGGTCTCCGATCGCGGCGAGCACGTGGTCCTCCACGGGCAGGGCATCTCGCGGCGGAAGCTCCAGGCGGAGACCCCGGGGGCCGCGTGGACGCTCACGCGCTCGTGGACCGGCGTCGTGACGCTCGCGGACATGGAGGGCCGCGAGCTGGCGACGATCCCGCACGGCTGGCTCGGGCGCTGGCGGCTCGCGTTCCCGAGTGGTCTCTCGCTCGCGTGGCGCCGGCACTGGGGCGGCGACCACGTGCTCGAGGACGCCGAGGGCCACGAGCTCCTCCGCGTGCGCCGGCGCTTCGCGTTCTTCCGCTTCCAGGCGACCGTCGAGGTGGCGGAGAGCGTGCGCCTCGAAAAGAACCTGCTCGAGCTGCTCGTGGTGACGTTCTTCGCCTGGCTCAGCGAGCCGCGCGGGCACGGGCACTAGCCCGACCGTCACTTCCCCTTGAAGCGGGCTTTCAGTTCGCTCCAGGTGCTGACTTTCGACGCGGCAGCGGCGCAGTTCGGCGTACCGCCCTGCCAGGTCGCAACCTGCGATGCCCCGCCCATGCCGGTGATGCCGTCCGTGAGGTCCCAGGTCTTGTTCTCCCACTTGTGGCTGTTCGCGTCGATGAGCCGGCCGGGATCCGTGAGGCGGATCATCTCGACCTTGATGCACATCGGCGTTTCACAACCGCCACACGCCCCCGGACCACTGCTCTTCAGGTGGTTGATGATGAGCTTGAACGCGGCGTACTGGCGCCCGCTCGAGATGGGCCCCCACGCTGACCGCGGCACCGCGGCGGCCATTCCCACGTTGATGCCGGTGCCGTCGTTCTCCCACTTGGCGAGACCGCCCCCGGCCTGACCATTCCAGACGTCGTCGCACTCGAACTGGTCGCTCATGTCGAACGACGCGGCGACCGATGAGCGCCGGCAGCTTCCGTTCGCGAACATCTGCCACCAGCTGGGGACGGTGCCGCCCGCGGAGGTGATGCGCAGGATCACCTCCATGCCGCTCAGGTTCGCGATGCCGCTCGGCGCGTCGAAAGAGCCCACGAGCAGCTCGGAGCCCGTGCTCTTGTCGCACGCGAAATTGCGGTTCGACTGGCCCTCGCAGGATCCCCAGCGCAGCCCGACGCCCGAAGCGAGAGCCGGCGAGGCGACTGCGAGCAGCAGGAAAGCGCAAGCGAACCGCATCAAACCTGGCCTCCGGGAACACGGGGACATGGGACGAAGACGCCCCGCCGGCCGTCGCGGGCCGACGAGGCGCATCGAGTGTGACCGCCGCTCCCAGCCGGCGCAAGGCTCGCGCGCGAGAATTCGGTCATCGCATGACCACGAACCGACCCACCTGGTGCGATCCGCCCGAATCGACGGTGAACAGGTAGATCCCGGACGCGATGTCCTGACCGTTCCTTGAAATCAGGTCCCAGCGCGCCTGGCCGTCGCCGTGCGTGCCGTCGTGCTCGATCACCTGCACGAGATCGCCGGCGAGCGTATAGATGCGGATCGTGCACGTCGCCCGCGGCAGGCCCATGAAGTCGAGATGGCGTGCGAACGTGTCGCCGGGCACGGGCGGGCGGTCCCACGGTGCGTGCGCACGGAACGGGTTCGGCACCACCCACGCGCTCGAGCCGGTCGTGCGCGATTCCGTGTGCGGCGTCACCACCGAGTCGAGGCCGGCGAGGATCGGGCTCTCGAGCAGCTCGGTGATCGGCACACCGTTCAACACCTGGAGCGTGCGCTGGGTCAGTGCGGTGACCACGTAGAGGTAGTCGAACCCATTCAGCACGCGCGGGTCGGTCCACTTGTAGCGACCGATCGGGTGCAGCTTGCGCTCGTAGAGGATGCGGTCGTAGTCCACGGTGGTGTCGGTGACCTGGGCGAGGGGTCGGGCGCCCAGCGTGGTGTCGCGTGCGAACGAGGCCACCTGCTGGAACTTGCCTGTGGGCGGCACGTCGGCGCTGCGTCCGCGCCAGTCGTCGAGCCGGTAGATGTTGTACCCGATGAAGCGCACGTTCGTTCCACCATAGATCTGCGCGTCCTGCAGCACCTCGCTGCGGTCGTCCCACTCCACGGTCACCTGCCGGTCGCCCGGGACCGTCCGCCACGCGGGCGGCGTCGGCGCCCCGGCCGGGTCACGCCAGCGGGCCAGCGTCTCCTTGCCGTCGAAGCCCGTGCACACGTCGCAGTCGAAGTCGGACCACACGCAGTTGCCGTGCTCGTAGTGCGCCGCCGATTCCACGTTCGCGATCGGATCGGGGATGAACTTCAGCAGGCAGTGCGGATCGATCAGGAACTCGAGCCCGACCGGTGGCTCGTAGCAGATCTCGTGGCCGGTGATGCCGCTCCTGCCATGGTTCCAGACGCCCCAGTTCGCTTCGGGCTCGTCGGGCAGCACGTTCACATAGCCACCGTGGTGCACCTGCACGGCGTGGGCGATCGCGGCCGGCAGCGAATCGGGCGTGGCCGCGACGATCGCCAGGTCCACCTCGTAGCTGCTGCCCGGGTTCAACTTCGGGAACGGCCCGCACGAGATGAGCGTCACGTAGTCGTGCGCGTCGGTCGTGTCGGCCACCGTGGGGTACTGCCCGGCGAGCGCGCGGTAGCGGTCGGCGTCGACGATCGGGAGCCCGCCCTCGCCCGGCGGCAGGTCGCTCGCGAACCAGAAGTGCTGGAACGACACGTGCAGCGGCGCGGTGATGTAGGGCCTCACGATGCTGTCGCTGATGCGGCCCTGCACCACCGGCCAGTTGAGCGGGTCGGTCGTGTGCCATAGCGGCACCACGGCCACCGCGGGCAGGCCACTTCCCTTCAAGCCGTCCTCGAGCGCGGGGCAGCTGCCTCTTTCGTCCCAGAAACAGTCCTTGAAATAGGGCACCGGGCCCGCGATCGGGTCGTAGCGCTGCACGTTCTTCACCCGCGACGTGCCGTCATAGAACACCTGGTCGTACGGCGTCGTGGCCACGACGTCGTTGACGTGTCCGCCCGCCGAGCCGGCCTCGCGCACGTCGAGGTCCGCGAGCAGGCCGATGCGCACGTCGGTGAGCGGCTGCTGGCCTTGGTTCGTGATCACGAACTTGACCCCGGCGACGTGGTCGTAGCCCGGGATCGCCCACGTGAACACCTCCTGCTTCACGTCCAGGTGCAGCGGCACGTGCGCTTCGCCGTTCGTGTAGCCGAATTGCACCGCCTCGGGCTGGTCGTCCGTGTAGCGCGCGCACAGGTTCTGCGTGCCGATCAGCCCGAGATCCTCGTCGATCTCGCCGTCGCCATCGTCGTCGCGGCCGTCCAGGAACTCCTCGTCAATCCGCCCGTCGCCGTCGTCATCGACGTAGCGCAGCGTGCCCGGGTTGCCGCCGTAGGCCACGCGCACATGGTCGTCCGGGTCGAGCGTGGGCCGCCACTCCATGAGCGGGCCGCCGGAGACGCGCTTCAAGCCGCTCGGGTCGCTGGCACCGACCCACAGCGCGGCGTGGTTCAGGAGCTGCTGGCCGCTGCCGCGCGGGAACTCGAACGACGGATCGAACGAGCGGCCCACGGCATAGAACGGGTTGCCCAGCGCGCCGATGTTCGTGACGCGCATGGCGAACGCTCCGGCATTGAGCGTGGGGCCGCGGTTCTCGACATCGAGCACCGCGGAGGCGGGCGTCGCGAGCGCGACGCAGATCCCGACCGCGAACCCGAGCCGGAGTACCGCGAGCGAGCAGACGTTCATCGCATGACCACGAAGCGGCCGCCGGCGTTGAGCGTCGGTCCTCTGCTTTCCACGTCGAGCACGGCGGTCGCGGGCATGGCCGTGAGGGCCAGGCCGGCGGCGACTCCGAGCGTGAGGGCGATCGGCGCGCGGGGGGTCAATACGCTTCCTCGGGCCACCTGGGGGATGCCGGACGAAGGGGGCGGAAATGATATCGCCGGCCCCGGGCGAGCCACAATCCCCGGGGCCGGCGAATGTCACGGCATGAGAGTTGGCTACCGGTAGAGCTTCTTGAGCGCGCCCCAGGTCTTCGACGCCACCGGCGTGGGCAGCGGCGGACCGACCCTCAGGTTGTCGAAGTAGACCGGCACCTCGCCGATCGAGGCGCTGAAGTTGTAGGCGCCCACCCAACCGACCAGGAGCGGTGAGTCGTTGTCGACGATCTCCCCGCCGCTCAACAACGAGGTGAGGTCGAAACCGTCGAGGAGGCAGTGGAATCGGTTGCCGAACGCGCGGACCTCCATGTGGTGCCACGAGTTCTGCGCCAGCGCGCCGGTGCTGCCCGGCAGCACGGTCGTGAACCAGCTCGCCAGGTCGGGAACGACCGGAGCGCCGTTGACGAACTTGCGGAACCGGATCTGGAACAGGCCGGCATTGATCACGAACTGGTAGAACGTCTGGAAGTCGTTCGACGGATCGGCGCGGACGATGATGCCGCGCCGCGTCTCGCCGCCCCCGGTGAAGAAGTCGGCCTCGAACGAGTAATCGAATTGGCCGCCGGTATCGGTCAAGGACGCCGCGATGCCGCCGAGGCCGGTCTCGTTGTTCGTGAGCACCGCGACCGTGTTGTCACCGGACGGGTTGGGGGACGCGGGATCACCCGGCGACAACGTGAGCGGGGTGAAGATGCGGCCGACGCCGAAGCCCGGCGCCCAGTACTGCTCCAACACGCCGCCGGGGACGCGCTCCTGCTTGAAGATGGGCGGTGCGGCGTCGGCACTTGCGGCGAATGCCGCGATGAGCAAGATCGCGGCGGACACACTGCGAGCAAAGGACAAGGGACACCTCCGGGACGCGGTTGTCTGGGGCATGAGCAACGTGCGGTGTCATCGAGCCAGAACGAAGCGCACGTTGGCAGCGCGCGCATCGTCCTCCATCCTTGCGAAGTAAACCCCCGCCGGCGCGGCGCGGCCGTCGAGGTCGCGCCCGGCCCACTCGGCCGAGCGCGCGCCGGCGGGCAGCGTCAGCGTTGCCACCCTCCGGCCGGTGAGATCCAGCACTTCGACCTTCCGCTCGAGCGCGGCGGGATCGGCGTCGAAGTGCACCCGGGCATGCGCCAGCACCGGGTTCGGGGACACTCGCAGCCTACCCGTGACCGGGCCCGCGAGAGAAGCGGGAACGTCGAGCCAGGTGTAGGTGAGCGGGGTCTCCATGTAGGCGATGCGGCGCAGGATGTTGCCGGGTGCCACGCCGCGATCGCCGATGATCGCGCACCCCGCCTGGTTCGTGGCGGAGGCCTGGAACAGCACGCGCGCCCTTCCCAACGGATTGCGCGTGGCCAGCGAGAAGAAGCGTTCGTCCGTGTTGGGCGTGTTCGTGAGGTTCTGCGCCGGCTGGTACCCGCCAAAGGGCCGCGCGACCGAGCAGAATATGTCGCCGAAGCCGATGCCGGTGATCACGCCGGGAAAGCCGCCGTTGGCCGTGTTGTCCACCTGGGAGTCGGTGAAACGCAGGAACGCCACGTACGTCTCTTCGCCGGTGGGACTGAAGCCCACCTGCGGCCAATCCACGCTCAGCGTATTGAACCCGGGGACGGGCCCCGCGAGCCCGAGGTCGACGTCGTCGAAGTGATCCGCGTCGCCGGCCGGCACCTGGTACACGGTCTGCACACCGCGCCCGGGCGTCCAGTGGCGAATCCTGCTCCGCCAGTCGAAATACTCGATCGCGGCGTCGATCTTGCGCGCCTGCCATTCGCTCCACACCACGTTCGGCGTGGTGTCGTTGTAGGCGATGTGGCAGTGGATGAACGGCCGCCACTCGGTCGACGTGGAATCGCTCTTCACGACCGTGGCGTCGCTGTAGTTCGTGAGCTTGCGCGTGGTGACCGTGCCGGGCACGAACGAACCGTTGCTCGACTCGATCAGGTAGACGTTGCCGCCCAGGTCGGTCACGGCCACGCCGACGCGGCCGTTCGACGACGCCGCGATGCACGGGAACGCGGGCTTCCCATCACGGAACAGCGTCGCGGGCGCGATCGCGGTCCATGCACCGATCTGCCAGTTGAAGCAGGTGTAGTTGGTGCCGGGCGCCGGGAGGTAGGCGACGCGGATCTCGTTCGTCTCGTCGTACTCGCCTCCCTTGGGGATCTCGCCCAGCAACGTGAACGAGCCATTCGGGTTCGCCGTCACCTGCGGGAACAGGTAGCTGGGACTCACGATCGGGCTCAGGTAGCCACGGAACAGGTTCGATCCCGGCGCGTCCTCGAGGTGGAACTCGCCGCGCAGGTCACAGCCCTCCTCGTTCAAGTGCTGCGCGATCGCGACCCGCCCCGAGGACGGGAGCGCGAGCGTGCCGAAGCCGCCCGCGAGGTCGCGAGGGGCGCAGCAGTTCGGGATGCGCAGGTCCATGACCTTGCCGAGGTTGTGCCACCCGCCGGTGGCGTCGCGGTAGGCGTAGCCCATGCCGCGGTTCGGGTGCGGCTGCGGCGCGGACAGGTTCGGTGGGCAGCCGCCGCCCAGCTCGCAGAAGTCGTCCTGCCAGGTCACGTGGATGCGGCCGTCGGTGCCCACCTCGATGCGGTGACCGAGCGAGCCCATGTCCTGCAGGTCGTACCAGGTGGAGTCGATCTGCACCGCACCCAGCGGCAGCCCGACCGCGAACGTGGGATGCGGCGCCCGTGCGAAAGCCTCGCCGGCGGCGCCCACTGCGGACGCCGCCGGCGCTGGGGGACGCGGGCCTTCCGGCCCGAGTATCAAGCGACCCTCGGGGTTGGCGCCGCTGCGCGCGTGCGCCAGACCTGTTGCAAGTGCGAGTAGCAATGCTACGAGGGTCGCGTTCGAGCACCTGCGTGGGGACAGGTGGCAGATCATGGACGCATTCCGGGGTCATGAGCGACGCGAGGCCACGGGAGCGCCATCTCGCGCCGCAACGAGAGCAGCACGGTGCGGCCGGGCGCGGGGATGAAGCTCAGCGGCTCGCGATAACGGGTGTTCGTGAGGTTCGTCACGGCCAGGGAGATGCGCGTCCCCCAGGCCACGCACGCAAGTTCCGTGGCGGCATACCACGATGCGGCGCGCGCCAGGTTCACGTCGTCCTGCGCGCTGGCGTCGGTCCAGCGGATGCGGAGCGCGAACGCTCCGTTCGGCAGCACGCGCGCCACCGGCATGCGCAGGTCGAGCGTCGCGCGCGCCGCGCCCAGGTCGGGGATCGTGACGCCGGTCTCGAGATCGCGGCCGCGCGGGAACGCGGCGTTCGCGCTTGCGCGCAGCCAGCCCAGCTTGCCGTCCACCTGCATCTCGATGCCGTCCAGCCTCGCCTTGTGCACGTTCGTGTACTGGAAGCGTGGGATGAGGTAGAGCTGGCCCAGGTACTTGAGCGTGATCAGTTCGTCCACGCGCGAGCGGTACGCCGAGACGCGCGCGGCGATCAGCCGGCCGCCGGCCATCTCGCCCGTGCGCACGCCCACCTCCGTGCTGTACGTGCGCTCGGCGACCAGGTCGGGGTTCCCGAACAGCCTCAGGCCGCCGTGGATGTCGTCGTTGAAGTAACGCTCTTCCAGGTTCGGCGCGCGGAAGCCCGTCGCGATGCGCCCGTACGGCGTCACCGCACCGAACGCACGCGAGAGGCCACCCTCGCCGCTCCAGCGCTGGTCGGTGACGTTCAGCTCGCGCGTGAAACTCTGCGGCGTCGAGTCGGCGCTGGAGCGGAGCCAGTCGTAGCGCAGGCCGGACTCGAGCCGCAGATGCTTCCACGTCGTCCATCCGACGTACCCCGCCCCCGCGAGCACGTCGCGCGTGGCCGTCGGCATGGACTCACCGGGCTCGCGCGTGGCGCTCGTCTGCACACCCGACGTGTTCACGATGCTGACGTCGGTGTAGCGGGGGCCCTGTGTCGTTTCGCGGCGGTATTCGCCGTTCAGCTTGAGGACGCCGATCGTGAGCGACGGCTGCACGCCGCTGGACGTGGTGGTGATGCGATCGTCGGCGCGTGTGTTCCTGGTCGCGATGTAGCGGCCGCGGAAGAACTGGCTGTCCACGGTCGTCTCCACGAAGTTCGTGCGGAAGCGCTGGTTGTTGGCGAGCACGCGCATCTCGGGGCGGCGACCGGCGGCGGGCATCGACCACTCCAGCCGGTTGGCCTCGCGTCCCTGGAGCGGGAACTCGGCGTGCGAGCCGGCCAGATCGCTGAACGCCGGCAGCTGGATGTCGCGCGTCTCGTGCTGCGTGTGCTCGAAGTCGAGCATCGAGGTCCAGAGTTTCGCGGTCACACGACCGGAGATGTCGTACTCGTGATAGCTGCTGTTGGGCACGCGGCCGTCGGGAGTCACGAGCGCATCCAGCCCCCCCGCCCCGGCCCAGAACTCGGCGCCGAAGACGGGCGACGTGTAGCGCAGCCGGCCCGTTGCCGAGTTCTCCTCGCCGGGCGTGGCCGAGTGCGCGACGAGCATGACCGTGGCCGCGCGCTCGGTGAGCAGGTTGTGGTGCGTGTTCAGCTCGACCACGCCGCCGAGCGCGTCGGAGCCATACAGGGCACCCGATGCGCCCGGGAGCACGTCCACGGATTCCAGCCGGTCGATGGCGACGAGCGAGGTCTGCGCGCCGTGGCCGCGTCCCGTCTGCAGGCGCATGCCGTCCACGAGCACGAGCACGCGCTCGCCCGAGAGTCCGCGCATCGAGATGTGCGACGCCCACGGCCCGGTGCGCGACACGTAGAGCCCCGGTGCGGCGAGGAGCGCGTCGGCGACCGTCATCGGCTGGAAGCGCGCGATCGTTCCGCGGTCCAGGTGCACCGATGTGGCCGAGGAGCGGGCGTTCGGGTTCTCGCGGTCGCCCTCGACGTGCACGGGCGGCAGCGTGGTGATCGTGTCGGCCACACCCAGGCGGTGCGTCGTGACCGTGTCCGGTGTGCTCACCTGACGCGTGGAATCGACAGGAGATACAGCGGGGACCTGAGCCGGGCGCGTGGTGTCCGCCCCGGCGCTGTCGGCAGCGACCAGTGGAAGCCCTGGGGAGGCATTGACCACCTTCGCGCCGAACAGCGCCGCAGCGAACGCCGGAATGAGCACGGCCAAACGGACGGGGGGCGAGCGCATCGCGCCAAGTATTGACGGCGCAGCGACCTCCGCTCTATTCGAAGTGTTGCGGGCGGGTCGCTAAGTATTAATACGCAGCGTGGCGGATGTGGATAAACAAGCTAAAGCAGGACTGCGACTTATGTGGAGGCCTGCTCGGGCCGAATTCACCCCGGTCCCTCGACCAATCCCTCGCGAATCGCTAATTGGGTCAGCAGCGCGATCGAGCGCACGTCGAGTTTGCGCATGAGGGCCGCGCGGTGGGTCTCGACCGTGCGCGCGCTGATGTTGAATTGCGAGCCGATCTCCTTGGACGTGAGCCCGCGCGCGATGCCCACCAGCACTTCGCGCTCGCGCGGCGTCAGCTTCTCAAGCGGCCGCACGCCGCCGGTGCGCACGACCTTCGCGAGCACCTCCTGCACCGCGGCGGAATACCAGGGCTTGCCCGCCATGACGCTGGCGATGGCGTCGGGCAGCTCCGCGACCGCGAGGTCCTTGGAGAGATAGCCGTCGGCGCCGTCGCGCACGGCGCGCGAAACATACTCGGCCTGGACGTGCAGGCTCAGGACCACGATGCGGGTGCCGCCCGCATCGTCGCGGGCCTTGCGCAGCACCTCGAAGCCGTCGCCGCCCGGCATGTTCAGGTCGAGCAGCAGCACGTCGGGCTCGAGCTCGGTGAGCTTCTTCAACGTCTCGTCACCGCGCGAGGTCTCGCCCACCACCTCGATCCCGGGTGAGCTCTCGAGCACCTTGCGCACGCCGGCGCGCACCAGTTCGTGATCGTCGGCAAGCAACACACGCACGCGCTTGTCGCTCATGCGCGCACCGCCACGGGCAGATCGGCTTCCACTCGCAGTCCCCCTTTCGACGCCGGCTCCAGCCGCAGTGTGCCACCAGCGGCCGTGACGCGCTCGCGCATTCCCATGAGCCCCAGGTGCGGCTTCAAGCCCTCGGGCAGGCCGTGGCCGTCGTCCTCGATCACCAGCCGGCAGGCGGCCCCCTCGCGCACGAGCTGCACCCAGGCCCCTTTGGCGCCCGAGTGCCGGGCCACGTTCGTGAGTGCCTCCTGCGCCACGCGGTAGAGCGTCAACGCCGTCTCGGGCGCCCAGCCCTGCGTGTCGTCGCCCTCGATCTCGACCGGGATCTTCGTCCGCCGCGAGAAGTCGGCCGCGAGCGCCCGCAGCGCGGGCACGAGCCCGAGGTCGTCGAGCGCGCGCGGGCGCAGCAGTTCGCTCACGTCGCGGATCTGCCCCAGCACCTCGGCGACGCGCGTGCTGGCCTCCTTCCGGCCCTCGAGATCCAGCTCGATCTTGAGCGCGGTGAGCGTCTGCCCGGCCTGGTCGTGCAACTCGCGCGCGATCCGGCGCCGCTCCTCCTCCTGCGCGCGCAGCAGCAGCGCCGAAAGCTGCTCCAACTGCGCCGAGCGCTGGGCGAGCGTGGTGCGCTCCTCGCCCAGCACGAGCGTCAGCGTGCCCATGGCCACGAGCACCAGCAGCGTCACGTCCATGAACACGCCCAACAGCACGCCCGAGCCCTGCGCGCGCAGCAACGGGTAGTCGAGGTGGTGGAGGCCCCAGAGCAGGAACGTCCACGACAGCAGCCGCGCGCCGGTCGAGGGGGCGGCGCGGTCGTGGCGCATGAACACGTACGCGGTGCCCAGCGTCACCGCCGAGAGCAGCAGCACCGAGGACAGTCCGGCGGTGAACATGTCGTGAATCACGAACACGCTGTACCAGGCCCACGCGGCGGCGAGGATGGGCGCGAGCGCGTAACGCGCTCGCCAGCGCACCTGCGTGGCGAACTGGAGCGCCGCCCACAGCAGCAGCAGCCCCGAGCCGAACGTCACCACCTGGTGAGCGAACAGCCAGCCCAGCTCGCGCTTCTCGATGTACGCCGAGATGAAAACGAGTCGCAGGGCGTACACGGCCCAGGCGACGGCCCACGTGGCGTGGAACGCCTGGCGCCGCTGGCGCCAGAGACCGAAGTGCACGGTCGAGAGCGCCAGCGTGCACAGCGTCTGGAACAGCAACGGGGCGATGTTGTCGAACGTCATCGTGGTGGCGGGCCTTGACGGGTGCCGGGACCGCTGGTATTAGGCACACCTAACGCTTGGTTGTTGTCCCTGAAACGCACCCACCCCAGCACTGTGGGGCCATCCCATGCTCTCCGGCAAGCACGCACACGACCGCGACCTCACCCCCAGCCAGGAGCACTACCTGCGCGCGATCTGGGAGGTGCGCTCCCGCCGCGGCTACGCCCGGCTCGCAGACCTCGCGCGCGAACTCGATGTGACCCCGGCCACGCTCTCGGTGGGATTGAAACCGCTCGAGGCGAGACGGCTGGTGGCGCACGACGACCAGCGCTTCCTGCTGCTCACGCCGGCCGGCGAGCGCGTGGCGCGAGAGGTGCACCACCGCTTCGTGGTCCTGCGCTCGTTCCTTTCCGATGTGCTGCGCGTTCCCAAGCCGACGGCCGAACGCGAGGCGGACCTGATCGAGCACGACGTGAGCGCCGCCACGACCGAGCGCATCGTCGACTTCTTGAAGCTGCTGCAGGAGGACCGCGAGGTCGGGAGCCTGTTCCGCGCCCGCTTCGACGCGTTCCATCGCTCGTGCGGTCCGTCGCGCGCGTGCGCCGACTGCGGGCTCGCCTGCCTCACAGCCCCGCCACGATGATCGCAGTCGGGGCACAGCGCTGGCTGCTGGCCGGCGCTGTGGTGGCGTGCGTGTGTGCGCCGCGGCCGGCGGCCGCCGAGTCGGCCACGCGTGCGCGCTGGCTCATGGGCACGCTGTGGACGTTCACGGCCGAGAGCCACGATGCAGCGCCTGCGATCGATGCCGCGCTCGACACGGTCGCTTCGCTCGAACGTCGGCTGAGCAACTGGAGCGACGCGAGCGAGCTGTCGCGGCTGAACGCAGCGGGCGAGGGCGAGGTGTCGGACCCGCTCTTCGCGGTTCTCGACTCGGCGCGCGCGCTGGCTGAAACCACCGACGGCGCGTTCGATCCCACGGTGGAAGCGCTCACGCTCGCCTGGGACCTGCGCGGCGAGGGCCGTGTGCCGAGCGCATCGGAGCTGTCCGCGGCACGCGCGGGCGTCGGCTGGCGCCGGCTCTCGCTCGCTGGCCCGCACGTGACGCTCGGTGGCACGCGACTCGATCTCGGCGGCATCGCCAAGGGCTTCGCGCTCGACCGCGCGCTGAGCACGCTGCGCGCGCGCGGCGTGCTCTCGGCTTCGCTCGACGCGGGCGGCCAGCGGCTGCTGCTGGGCGCGGAACCGTGCAGCGTGTGGGTGGCGCACCCGGTTGAGCGCGACCGCGCGAGCGTGCTGCTCGTGCTCGGTCCCGGCTCGCTCAGCACCAGTGCGCAGTCGGAGCACAGTCTTCGCCGCGGCGGGAACCGCATCGGCCACGTGGTGGACCCGCAGACCGGCCAACCCGTCGCGACGCGCGCCTCGGTGAGCGTGTTCGCATGCTCAGGCACGCGCGCCGACGCGCTCTCCACCGCGTTGCTCGTCATGGGCCGCGAGCGCGCACGTCGATTCGCCACCGCGCACCCCGAGCTGGGCGTGCTCTGGCTCGAGCCGGAAGGCACGCGCATCGTCGCCGAAGCCTGGAACCTCGCTGTCGTCGCGACCGCCCCGTTCGTCACGCTGCTGCCGTCACCCTCAACCCCACTCGCAAGGAACCGCACGAACCCATGAGACTCCCCCGACTGCTCACGTTGTTCACCGCGCTGCTTCTCCTGCCCTCGCTGCTCATGCTCGCCCCCGCTTCGCCAGCCAGCGCCGATGCCACGAGCGACCGGCTCGACGCGGCCGAGAAGAAGCTGGACGCAGCGCTCGCCGAGATCGAACGCCTGAAGCTGGGCGCCGCGGCTCCCGACACGTCGGTGACGCGCGCATCTCGGCACGGCTTCGCGCCGGCCGCCTCGCGCATCTACGACCACCCGGTCGGAGCGTCGATCGGCGGCTACGGTGAGGCGCTCTTCAGCTCGCCGGATGGCGAGACCGAGGGCGGTGCGCCGTCAGGCCAGCGCCCGAGCGCCGACCTGCTGCGTGCGGTGTTCTACGTCGGCTACAAGTTCACGCCCGAGCTGCTGTTCAACTCCGAGATCGAGTTCGAGCACGCGGGCATCAAGGACGAGGCCGTGGCCGAGGTGGATCCGATTACCGGTGAGGGCGAAGCCGAGCTCTCGGGCGAGGTGGTGATGGAGTTCGGCTACCTCGACTGGCAGGCGAAGCCGTGGTTGGGCGTGCGCGCGGGCAAGATGCTCGTGCCGGTGGGCCTCGTGAACGAGCAGCACGAGCCGCCGGTGTTCTACGGCGCGCGACGGCCCGACGTGGAGACGATCCTGATCCCGAGCACGTGGTCCGGCGCCGGCGCGGGTTTCTACGGGCAGACCACCGCCGGCCTCGAATGGCGCGCCTATCTCATGGAAGGACTGGATGCGCGGGAGTTCCGCGCCGCGGTCCCGATTCGCGGCGGCCGCCAGAACGGCTCGCAGGCGGTGTTCACGCACCCGGCGCTCACGGGACGGCTCGACTGGAAGGGCACGCCGGGGCTGCTCGCGGGCGTGTCCGTGTTCACCGGCGACTCGTGGCAGGAAGCACGCCCCACGGGTGTGCCGCTCTCCGCGCGCGTCACGCTCTATGACCTGCACGCGACGCTGGCGTGGCGTGGGCTCGAGGCGCGCGGGCTGTGGACCAGGGGCAGCCTCGGCGACGCGGGCGCGCTCTCGGATGAGCTGGGCCTCACCGGACAGGAGCGATTGGGCGAGCGTTTCTCCGGCGGCTACATCGAGGCCGGGTACGACGTGGCGCCGCTCGCGTGGCCCGGCACGCGCTGGGCGATTGCGCCGTATCTGCGCGCCGAGACGCTCGACTCACAGGAGGAAGTCCCCGGTGGCGATGAAGATCCCGCGCTTGCGCGCAGCGTGCTGCTGTTCGGCCTTGCGGTGAAGCCGCACCCGAACGTGGTCGCGAAGGCCGACCGCGAGCAGCGCCGGAGCGATGGCGACGGCGAGACCAGTCGCTGGAACGTGGCGCTGGGGTGGCTGTTCTGAACCCCCGGCTCGGCATCGGGCTCGTGATCGTGGGCGTGGCGCTCGCCGCGAGCGGCGCGCCCGCGTCCACGCTCACGCCGCTCGACGAAGCACTCGCGCGCGCGTTCCCGGGTGCGCGCATCGAGCAGCTTGCGCTCGCGCTCTCCGCAACCGACGTGAAGGCCGTGGAGCAGCGCGCACACGCGCGCTGCGAGGCGCGGCTGGTCACGGCGTACGTGGCCTGGCACGGCGACACGCTCGTGGGCACCGCCTACACCGACCGCCGCGTGGTGCGCACGCGCGAAGCTCTGCTCATGACCACGATCGCACCCGACACGACCGTGGCGCGCATCGACGTGCTCGCGTTCTTCGAGCCGCCGGACTACCGGCCGAGCGAGCGCTGGCTCGCGCGTTTCAAGGGCGCCCATGCGAACGTGCCGCCCATCGCGGGCGCCTCGCTCACGTCGCGCGCCGTGAGCGAGTGCGCACGGTTGGCACTCGCATGGCATGCCTTGCGGCTCGTCCCCGAGCTGGCGAAGCGCACCGCTGCGAGCAAGGCTCAGGAGGAGCACCGATGAAGTACCTGCAGCAGGGCGGCTTCCAGAACAACCCGCTCATGCGCCTCACGCTGGGGCTGGCGCTCGTGCTGCTCGCGGGCTTCTGGGTGAGCAACCTGGCGCTCTACTTCGCCCACATGAGCCTCGATCCCGCGAGCGTCGTCGCCTACTACCGCGGCGACGAAGCGCGCTTCATGGCGCCGCGCTCGGCCGAGAGCCTGCTCGAGGTGACGCACATGCACCTGCCGATGTTCGCGCTCGTGTTGCTGCTGCTCACCCACCTGCTCGTGTTCGCGCCCACGCACAACGCGAAGAAGGCGGCGCTCATCATCGCCTCGTTCGTCTCCGCGCTGCTCATGGAGGCCGCCGGCTGGCTCACGCGCTTCGTCCACCCCGGCTTCGCGTGGCTCAAGGTGGGCGCGTTCGTGCTGTTCCAGGTCCTGCTCGGCGGACTGGTGGTTGGACTCGCGCTGCTCATCGCGCAGGGACCGAGGCACCACAAGAAGCACCACGAAACGCGGCCCTGAGCGGGGCGACGTCGCGGCGGCAAACGCGATCCCCGAAACACGACGGCACGAGCCCCGATCCTTCCGGGAGCAGGGCCCGTGCGCGTGACGCTTCGCTACGCTGTGAGTCGTGCAGCGACTTCAGGACGCTCCCATGAGCGTCCTCCACAAGAATGCGAGATTCGAAGGCCGAAGCGGAACCATCGCACGCGGGAATTCACAAAGCCTCCACGCCCACTTCGCGGCTGCGCGACCCCGTCATGGACCCGGGTCATCGAATGGAGGACGATACGTTCCCCCGACCGGGTGCCTCACATTCGAACCAGGAGGATGCATGCAGTCCCGACTCGCCCGGGGCGCCCTCGCCCTGGCCCTCTTCGCCGCGATCCTCGCCGGCTGCTCCAAGAGCAGCGACAGCACGGCGCCGACGCCGCCCGTTATCGGCCCCACGTTCAGCCTCGCGTTCCCGGCGCAGGGAACCGCCGGCACGCCCGGCACGTCGAACCGGCTGTTCTTCCACGACGTCGGAGCCTGGGCCTATCACTGCATCCCGCACGGCAGCAGCGGCATGACGGGTACGATCAACGTCGTCGTGGGCGCTGCCGACTCCGCGTTCGTACAGGTGGGCGCGGGCAACACGCTCTCGTTCAGTCCCGCCACGGTGACGATCGACACCGGTGGCTACGTGCGCTGGGCCAACGTCAGCAACATGTCGAACCACACGGTGACGCGGCCCTAGCGCCGCGACATCCTGGTTCGCGACCCGAGGCCGCGGCGATCTCCCTCCGCCGCGGCCTCGTCGCGTCCGGTGCCGCGGCGCGGTCGCGCGCTGTGGCGGGGCCGCCACAGCGGCCGGCGCCGGGGCGATTCGCCCGGGCGCGCTAACCCCATCGCGCCAGCGGACATGCAGCCCCGTGCCGTACATGGCACGAGGGCTGCTTTTACTCCGGGCAAGCAGTCGGACCGCACCCGGAGGACATCATGAACTCGAACGTCACGCGCACCATCCATAGCGCCCTGCTCGCCTCGATGTTGCTCTCCACGGCGTCGGTGGCATACGCGGGTCACCGCCGGTACAAGGGCGTGAGCAACGCCTACCCCGTGCAGCGCGTGATCGTGCGCGAACGCTCGAGCGCCGCGCCGGCCGTCGCCGCGCTGATCGGCGGCTTCATCATCGGCTCGGCGATCGCGTCGAGCGCGAACCCGGTCATCGTGCACGAACCGGTGTACTACAGCCATCCGGCGGTCGTGTACCGCTACTGGGATCCGTACGCGGGCGTCTGGTACGAGTCGCTCGACGAGTGCCAGTTCACCTATCACCACCCGCGCCTCGTGTACGTGGTCGACGTGAACAGCGGCCGCCACATCCGCTCGCTCCGTTACCACCACGGTGCGTGGCATCGGTACGACGGCTGACGACTTGGGCGTCGACGCGATCGACGCCCGCAGGGAGTGGGTCTGCGGCGGTGGGGCTGGAACAAACGGGGAGCGTCCAGGCTCGCACGGCTGACCCACTGAAACGCGAAGGGCGGCGCCGAAAGGCGCCGCCCTCTCGCTTTGTACCGGCCTAGGCCGCCAGCAACTGCTCCGTGTCGGTCTGGTGCTCCTCGGGCGGCAGCACGCGGCGCACCGTCTCGGTCGCCGGCATCGGGTCCCAGATCTCGTCGTCCGCGGTGCCGGTGGTCCCCGCATCGACGGGCCGGTGCAGCACCCGGCAGTTCGGCCGCGTGACGTCGTTCGCGTTCGGCGACATCGACAGCACGAGGTGGCCCGACTCGGTCTGCATCACCGTGCCCGCCGGGTAGAGCCCCACGGTCTTGACCAGCGCCCACAGCACGGCGGGATCGAAGTTCACGCGGTTCGGGCCCATCAGCACCTGAAGCCCCTCGAACGCGGTGTGCGGCCGCTTGTAGTAGGCGCGGTGCGCGGTGATGGCGTCGAAGCAGTCGGCCATGGCGATGATCCGCGACAGCGTCGCCTGCCCCCAGTCCACGACCACGTCCGGGTAGCCGGTGCGGTTGTAGTTCATATGGTGCTCGAAGCAGCCGCGCATCGAGTCGATCATCACCTGCGACAGGCCCGGCATGCGCGCGACCATCTTCGCGCCCTCGATCGGGTGACGGCGCATCTGCAGCCACTCCTCGGCGGAGAGCGCGCCGGGCTTCCGCAGCACGTCGCCGGCGACGCGCATCTTGCCGAGGTCGTGCAGCAGCCCCGCCACGCCGAGGTCGGCGAGCGCCTGGCGCGGGAGCCCAAGCGATTGCCCCATGCCCACCGAGAGCACGGCCACGTTCACGCAGTGCGCGTACGTGTACTCGTCGTGGTCCTTGAGCGCCGTGAGCCCGACCAGCGTGTAGTCGCTCTTCATCACCGTGTCGACGATCGGCTGGACGACGCGCTTCGCATGCCGCAGGTCCGGCCGGCCGGTCTGCCGCGCGCGCAGCACGACTTTCTTCGTACCCACGACCGCCCGCCAGAACACCTGTTTCGCGCGGGCTCGTTCCTGCTGCGCTTTCGGAAGGTCGTCCAGCTCGCGCACGAGGTCCTCGGCGTCCAGGTGTGCGGCCGGGAACGGCACGATGTTCTGGATCTGCGCCTCGTCCACGGTCTCCGGGAGCTTGGGCGCCAACGCCGGGTCCTCGGCGGCGAGGAAGATCTGGAAGAAGCGCTCGACCTCGGCCTCGTTCACGCCCTGCGTGAACCGCAGGCCGCCGGTCTGCCGCCGCTCGAAGTCGGTGAGCAGCGTGTGGTACTGGCCCATGAGCGCGGTCGAGGCCTTCACGCGCACGCCGTTCAGGTAGAAGTAGTCGGCCACCGCGACCAGCGTGACCTCTTCCTCCTCGTCGAGCAGCCGGCGCAGCACGCTCATGAACTCCTGGAGCTGGCGCTGGAATGCCATGTTCGACACGTCGTACGTGCGCGCGGTGCGCATCAGCGCCACCACGCGCTGGATGATCAGCGCGCCCTGCTCAGCGAGCGCCTGCGCGTCGCCGGCGCCGGCATGGGCGGCATCGTCGGGTCCGGGGATGCCGGGGGTCGCGGGCTCGGTCATGCCGCCTTCCGCTGCTGCTGTTGCAGCGCCGCCTCGCACGCCTGGCGCACCGGCGCGCGCCGCGAGCGGACGCCGGCCTCGAGCGCGGCGATCGCCTTGGGCGTGTTGATGCGCGCGAGACAGCGCGCGATCGCGTGCCGGTGCACCTCCTGCTCGCGATCGAACCAGTTGCCGCCGTTCATCGCCGCTTCCAGCTCGGCCACGATCTCGTCGCCGCCGGTGGAGGCGATCGCGGCGTAGATCGCGCGCCGCTCCTCGACCGGGCGCTGGAGGAAGCGGTCCTGGGTGATGAACGCGGTGACGTAGCGCGCGACAGCCGGATCTCTCGCGGCCGAGAGCTGCTGCAGGATCTGGCAGAACAGTTTCGAGTCCGCGCCCTCGAGCGCGCGGATCAGCACCGGGCGCGCGAGCCGCGGCTCCACCGCCTGCAGCGCGTTCACCACTTCCCCGGTCACCCGCGGGTCGGGGTACTTGACTGCGTTCTGGAGCAGCGGCACGACGCCCGGCCCGCCCACCCAACCGAGGATGTGGACGACATTGCGGACCACGTACCAGCGCGGGTCGGCGATCCAGGGCGCCAGGCGCGACGGATCCTCCTGCGCGCGCACGGCGATGGCCTCGGCCACGAGCTGGCGGGCCATGCGCGTCTGGCACTCGCTGAGCGTGAGCGTGAGCCAGTCGAGCGCGGTCGGGCCCAGCTCGTTCGCGAGCGCGATGAACTCGCTCAACGCCGCCGGGCCCTGCGTGTCGAGCATCTCGGCCGCGCGCGTGATCGACACCGGCTGCAGCACCTCCTGCGAGAAGCGCTCGTCCGACCATTCGCTGGAGCCGCACACGCGCACGAGCCGCACCGCCTCGCGCGCGTCGGCCCAGGCGCCGGCCGCGATCGCCGCGCGCAGCACGCGCGGCAGGAAGCGCGCCATCTCCTTGCGGTCGTCTTCGCCGGGATCGGCGTTCAGGCAGGCGTGCGCCACCGCCAGCGCCGCGGTCGCCGGCGGCACGTTGCGCTCGGCCGCGAACTCCTGCATGAAGCGTGGCACCTCCTGCTGCGACATGAAGTCCAGCTCGGCGAACGTGGCCTCCACCTCCTCGGTGAGCTGGCCCATGGACCAGTCTTCGGAGCGCTCGGGGCCCGCGGACGGCTCGCCCGCCGACTTCTCCTGCTCGCCGCCGCCCGCCGTGGGCCACGGCAGGAGCGCGCCCTCCTCCGGCTGCGCCGCCGCGTCCGCGGTGCCGGTCTCGCCCTCGGCGGGGATGTAGTCCACGTCGACGTGGCGGAGGTTCGCCTCCCAGAGCAGCGTCACGAGATCGTCGCCGTCCAGGTTCTGGCCGGTCACGCCGAGCACAGCGTCCACGAGCGCGTCGCACTCGCGCGGCTCGGCGCCGGGCGTGATCGTGAGGCCGCGCACGCCGTCGCGATAGAACGCGAACGCGAGGTTGTCCTCGCGCGAGCGCGCCGGGTGGAGCGAGTGCCCATCGCAGGTGACGTCGTCCGCAGTGAAGCGGTACGTCACCGCGCCCCACTCGGTGAGCAGCTGGCGGAGCGAACGCGCCAGCTCCTCGCGGAAGCGCACGGCGGCCGGGTTGCCGGCGTCGTAGAGCCGGCAGGTCTTGAGCGTGCGGGCGAACATGTTCAGCCACACGCCCGCGGCCTTGACCGCGGGCTCGAGCGGCGCGCGGCCGTCGTCCTCGAGCGCATCGTCCTCGGGAGCGGCGTGCAACTCGTCCGCCTCGAGCGCGGGCGGCTCGTTCGCAGCCGGGAGCACGTCCCAGCCGAGACCGCCCGCGGGCTCGCGCGCGGGCCCTGCGGGCCGCGGCGAGCCAAGATCCGCGAACAGGTCGTCGAGCCCGTCGTCGACGGGCCGACGGGGTCGCTTGCTCGGCTCGGGCTCTCCCGGCTTCCCGCCGGGGTTCACCACCATGACGCCATCCACCTCCGTGTGCGGGTCGGGGCAACGCCGCTCCCCGGTTATCGACTTTCCGGGGCAGGCTCTTGAGACGGCGTCCTCGCCTCGTTCGCGGCCCGCGGCGGCGCGCTCGTGGCGCGGGCCTTGACCCGCCGGCGGACCGCTCCGGACACTGCTCATTCCGCTGGCCCCCCAGCCTCGACCCCTCCGGAGGATGCGTTCCCCCCATGGACTCCATGCACGCCGACCCGTCGCGCGCCCGCCGCATGCGCCGCCTGTTGATCCCCGCGCTCGCGCTCGCGTGCGCCGCGTTCGTTCCCCGGAACGCTGCGGCGCTCGAGGAGTGCCGGCTCATGCGCCAGCCCGACATCCAGGGCGACCACATCGTGTTCGTGTACGCCGGCGACCTGTGGACGCTGCCGCGCGCGGGCGGTGTCGCGCAGCGGCTCACGACGCACGAGGGCCAGGAGTTGTTCCCGAAGCTCTCGCCCGACGGCAACACCGTGGCGTTCACGGCAGAGTACGACGGCAACGCCGACGCGTACACGATCCCGTACGCGGGCGGTGAGCCGAACCGGCTCACGTTCCATCCCGGGGCCGACGTGGTCGCGGAGTGGTACCCGGACGGCAAGTCACTGCTGTTCCGCTCGTCGCGCGCATCGAACATCCAGCGCTACACGCGCTTCTTCAAGATCCCCGCTGCCGGCGGCTTCGAGGACATGCTGAAGCTGCCGACCGCGGGCTACGCGAGCTTCTCCGCCGACGCGAACCAGATCGCGTTCGTCTCCCCCACGTACGACAACCGCACCTGGAAGCGCTACAAGGGCGGCAACTCGCCCAACATCTGGGTCTACGACTTCAAGGCGAACAAGTCGGAGAACGTCACCGCCGACTGGCCGGGCCCCGACGAGTGGCCGATGTTCCACGGCCGCACGGTCTACTACTGCTCCGACCGCAATGGCCGCACCGCGAACATCTGGGCCTACGACCTGGACAAGAAGACGCAGCGCCAGGTGACGACGTTCACCGACTACGACGTGAAGTGGCCGAGCGTGGGTACCGACGCGATCGTGTTCGAGAACGGCGGCTGGCTGTATGTCATGGACCTGCCCTCGGAGAAGCTGCACAAGCTCTCCGTGCAGGTGCCCGACGACAAGCCGGCGACGCGGCCCGAGTATCGCTCGGTCGCCGACTGGATGGCCGGCTTCGACCTGTCGCCGTCGGCGAAGCGCGCCGTGATCGAGGCGCGCGGCGATCTGTTCACCGTGCCGGCCGAGAAGGGCGACGTGCGCAACCTCACGAACACGCCGGGCGCGCGCGAGCGCGATCCCGCGTGGTCGCCGGACGGCAAGTGGGTCGCGTACTGGTCCGACGCCACCGGCGAGTACCAGGCGTACGTGATCGGCGCCGACGGCAAGGCTCCAAGCCGCCAGGTGACGAAGGAGTCCGGCACGTTCCGCTTCCCGCTCACCTGGTCGCCGGACTCGAAGAAACTCGCGTTCTCGGACAAGACCGGGCGCGTGTTCTGGTGCGACGTCTCCTCCGGCAAGGTGACGCAGGTGGACAAGGGCGAGTTCGGCGAGATCCTCCAGCTCGCGTGGTCGCCGGACTCCAGGTGGCTCGCATACGTGAAGCCGACGGGTGCCAACTTCGGCGTGATCTGGCTCCACTCGCTCGCGAACGGCAAATCGACCGCGGTCACCGACGGCATGAGCGACGACTTCGCGCCGTCGTTCGATCCCGAGAACCGCTACCTCTACTTCATCTCCCGGCGCACGTTCCGGCCCGAGTTCGGCACGTTCGAGCTGGACATGACGTTCTCGACCACGGACAAGCTCTACGCGATGACGCTGCGCGACACCACGGGCTCACCGGTGGGACCCGAGAGCGACGAGGAGCCGGGCGAGAGCGCGGACAAGGGTGACGACAAGTCCGACAAGGGCGGCAAGGGCGGGAAAGCTGCGAAGTCGGCCGACGACGGCGGCAAGTCCGACGCCACGGTCATCGACCTGGACGGGATGGGCACGCGTGTCGCCGAGCTGCCGGTCAAGGCCGGCCGCTACCTCGCGGTGGTCGGCGTCAAGGGCAAGGTCGTGTTCCTCGCCGAGGACGAGACGCCCGACGAGAACGGCGAGGCGCCGCGCAGCATCCATGTCTACGACCTCGACAAGCGCGAGGACAAGACCGTGATCTCCGGCGTCTCCGGGCGCTTCGCGCTCTCCAAGGACGGCGGCAAGCTCATGTACCGGAAGGATTCCACGTTGGGCATCGTGGACGTGGGCGAGGGCAAGAAGGTAGGCGACGGCAAGCTCGCCACCGACCAGATGATGGCGTGGGTGGATCCGCACGCCGAGTGGATGCAGATGTTCAACGAGGCGTGGCGGCTCGAGCGTGACTTCTACTACGACCCGGGGATGGGCGGGCTGGACTGGAAGGCGGTCGGCGAGCGCTACCGCCAGCTGGTGCCGTTCGCGGCGCACCGCTCGGACCTGAACTACATCCTCGGCGAGCTCATCGGCGAGCTGGCCACGTCGCACGCGTACGTGGGCGGCGGCGAGTTCCCGAAGGTCCGGCGCGTGGGCACGGGCCTGCTCGGCGTGGACTGGTCGGTGGACGCCTCGAGCGGGCTCTACCGGCTGGCGAAGATCTACCGCGCGCGCGACTGGAACTCGGACGTGCCGGCGCCGCTGGGCGAGCCCGGCATCGCGGTGAGGGAAGGCGACTACCTGCTCGCCGTGAACGGCCAGCCGGTGAAGGCGCCCGAGAACGTGTACGAGGCGTTCGTGGGCACGGTCGGCAAGCAGACCGTGCTGAAGCTGGGCTCGTCGCCGAACGACTCCAAGCCGCGCACCGTCACGGTGAAGCCGGTCGGAAGCGAGTCGTCGCTGCGCTACACCGCGTGGGTGACGGCGAACCGCGAGAAGGTGTGGAAGGCGACCGGCGGCCGCGTGGCGTACATCCACGTGCCGAACACCGCGGTCGCGGGCATCCAGGAGTTCAGCAAGGGCTACTACGCGCAGGTGGACCGGCAGGGGATCATCGTCGACGAGCGTTTCAACGGCGGCGGCTTCATCCCCGACTTCTTCGTCGAGCGGCTGATGCGCAAGACGTGGACGTACTGGTCGAACCGCGACCGCGAGTCGTTCCGCACCCCGACCCAGAGCATCGACGGGCCGAAGTGCATCCTCGCGAACGAGTACGCCGGCTCGGGCGGCGACTGCTTCCCGTTCTACTTCAAGCAGCAGGGCGTCGGGCCGATCATCGGCAAGCGCACGTGGGGCGGGCTCGTGGGCATCTCCCACGACCTGCCGCTCGTGGACGGCGGCTCGGTGACGATGCCGGACTTCGGCATCTACAGCACCGACGGCAAGTGGATCGTCGAGAACCACGGCGTGGACCCCGACATCGAGGTGGAGAACACGCCGGAGTCCGGCGTGGATGGCAAGGACCTGCAGCTGGACAAGGCCATCGAGTGGACGCTCGACCAGCTGAAGAAGAACCCCGTGAACCGGCCGGCGCGACCTGCCTACAAGAAGCAGACCGCCGGCACGGACGCGGCGACTAGCGGTTCAGGACGATGATGCGGCCGGTGCCTTTGTCGTTGCTGCTCCGGACGAAGTAGACGCCGCGGCCGACGCCGCGGCCCGCATCGTCGGTGCCGTCCCATTGCAGCACCTGCTCGCCGGCCGGGAACACCCGGTCGGCGAGCGTGCGCACCCTGCGGCCGACCACGTCG
>DATNFC010000161.1:0-3135 GCA_035606545.1 Candidatus Methylomirabilota bacterium | reverse complement strand
GGAGGCGAAGAACCAGGACGGGTTGGCCTACCTGACCGCCCAGATGCTGCGCCAGGGCACGACGTCGCGGTCGGTGGCGGAGTTCGAGACCGAGCTGGACACATTGGGCGCGACGCTCGCGGTGAGCGTCACCCGTGACGTGGCGCAGGTCGGCGCCGGCTGCCGTGCGAGCGAGTTCGAGAGCGTGCTGGAGATCATGAGCGACGCGGTCATCAATCCGCTGTTCGGCGACGAGCCGTTCCAGAACCTGCGCCGGCAGGTGGCCGGCCAGCTCGGGACGCAGGCGCAGAACCCCATCCTGCTCGCCGACGAGCGCGCCACCGGGCTGGCGTTCGGTGCCCACCCGTACGGCCACGCACCGCGCGGCACGCTCGCGCTGCTGCTCGCCGCGTCGCGCGAACAGGTGCGGGTGTTCCACCGCGACCACTGGCGGCCGGACGTGAGCGTGCTCGCGATCGCCGGCGACATCGACCCGCAGCGCGCATTCGCATCGGCCACGGAGTGGTTCGGCCGCTGGACGGGGAAGGCCACGGCCGAGACGCCGCGGCCTGCGGCGGTCGCACCGCAGGGCGTGTGGATCACGGACCTGCCGGGAAGCCCGGTCACCGAGGTGCGCGCGGTCGTGGTCGGGCCCGGCCGCGCCGATCCCGGCTATGCGGGCTGGGCCGTGCTGCGCGAGGCACTCGAGGCCGGCGCGCTCCCGGCCGGCGCCCATGCCGTGCTCTCGGCGGGCCGCGACGCGAGCCTGCTGATGGTGAGCACGACGGCGCGGCCGGAGTCCACCGCTGCGGTGGCGGCGCGCGTTCGCGACGCGCTGCGCGCGGTGGCGGCGAGCCCCCCCGCAGGCGAGCCGTTGGCGGCGGCACGCAAGCGAGCCGCGCAGGGATGGGCGTTCACCGTTGAGACGCTGGGGCAACTTCTCTCCTCCTGGCTCGCGGGCGACGCCGCGGGACTTCCCGCCGACCACCTCGCGGGCGCAGCGGCGGCGCTGCGCGCCGGCTCGCCTCCGACGAAGGGCCTCGGCAGCCCGGCATTGCTGCTCGCCGGCCCGGCCTTGCGCATGCGCGAGCTGTCGCGGCTCGGTCGCATCGACACGCTCCGGATCGAGGTCGAGGAGCCGCAGGCGGCGCGCGCCGCCGCGTTCTCGCCCGAGCAGCGCAAGCGCGGCCGCCAGCTCATCGACGCCGCGGTCGTGGCCCACGGCGGCGCTGCGAAGCTCAAGGCGGTGCGCACCTCACAGTCTGAGGGCGACCTGACGATGTCGATCGGCGGGCGCTCGATCTCCGGCGAGTCGCGCTTCCTGCGCCAGGACCCGCAGCGGCTCGCCTACACCACCCGCTTCCTCGACTTCGAGCACCGCCAGATCCTGGACGGCTCCCGCGGCTGGGCGCTGTCGATGGCCGGTGACTCGGCGTCGCTCGTGCCCTCGGACAGCACGACGCTGCTTTCGCTGCGCGCGATCCTCGAGGGCGACCTGCTGCACCTGCTGCGGGCCGCGAGCGATCCCGCGAGCGATGCGGCGTTCTCCAGCCGCGTCGAACTGGACGGCAAGCCCTGCGACCTGGTCGAGTTCACGTCCCGCTCGAACGGCCGCGTGCGGCTGTCGCTCGATGGCGCCACCCACCGCGTGGTCGCGGTGGAGCTGCAGCCCACGCTGCAGGGCGGCTGGCGCGACCGGCGGAAATGGAGCGAGTTCGTGCAGGTCGATGGCGTGTGGTGGCCGCGGCGCGAGGCACGTGAGGTGGACGGTGAAACCGTCTCCAGCACGATGCTCCGGCGCATCGTTTTCAACGGGCAGGTGGACACCATGCTGTTCAAGCGCCCGATCGTCGTCCGCGGAGAGATCCGCGGGGTGGAGTGAGGGACGGAACGCGTTCAAGGTCGCGGACAGGGACCGCGGAGTGCGAGGGAAGGGAAGGAGCGTCGATATGAGCAGCACGGAGAGCGAGACGATGGTGAGCGAACGCGGACACTCCCAGGCGCCGGACGGTAGCGGCCCGGAGACGCGCTTCGTCTATTTCTTCGGTGAGGGCAAGGCCGAAGGCCGCGGCGACATGAAGGACGTGCTGGGCGGCAAGGGTGCGGGCCTCGCCGAGATGACGAACGCCGGCGTGCCGGTGCCGCCCGGCTTCACCATCTCCACCGCCGTGTGCCGCCACTACCAGGCGCACGACAAGCAGCTTCCGGCCGCGTTCACCGCACAGCAGGACGAAGCACTGGCGCGGCTCGAGCGCACGCTCGGCAGGGCGCTCGGCCAGGCGAACGATCCGCTGCTCGTCTCGGTGCGCTCGGGTGCCAAGTTCTCGATGCCGGGCATGATGGACACGATCCTGAACCTCGGCTTGAACGACCGCTCGGTACGTGGCCTGGGGGAAAAGACCGGGAACGCGCGGTTCGCGTGGGATTGCTACCGGCGCTTCGTGCAGATGTTCGCGTCGGTGGTCATGGACTTCGAGAAGCACGAGTTCGAGGAGCTGATCGCCGCGGCGAAGAAGCGCAAGCGTGTGAAGCTCGACACCGAGCTGACGGCGGCCGACCTCGAGGCGCTCACGGCCGAGTTCAAGCGCCATGTGCGCGCCCGGTCAGGCCGGGAGTTTCCTCAAGACCCGCTCGAGCAGCTCGCCATGGCGCGCGACGCCGTGTTCCGGTCGTGGAACAACGATCGCGCCATCTACTACCGCAAGCAGAACGGCATCCCCGACGACCTGGGCACCGCGGTGAACGTGCAGGCGATGGTGTTCGGCAACATGGGCGACACGAGCGGCACCGGCGTGGGCTTCACCCGCAACCCGTCCACCGGCGAGAACCATTTTTACGGCGAGTACCTGACCAACGCGCAAGGGGAGGATGTGGTCGCGGGCGTTCGTACCCCGCTGCCGATCGACCGGCTCGAGCAGGAGATGCCGGACGTCTACCGGCAGCTGCGCGAGATCACTTCACGCCTGGAAAAGCACTACCGCGATGTGCAGGACTTCGAGTTCACGATCCAGGAAGGCCGGCTGTTCCTGCTCCAGACGCGCAACGGCAAGCGCACGGCGCAGGCCGCGGTGCGGATCGCGGTGGAGATGGTGGGCGAGGGGCTCATCACCGAGCAGGAGGCGATCCTGCGGGTCGAGCCGGCTTCGCTCGACCACC
>DATNFC010000160.1:0-4795 GCA_035606545.1 Candidatus Methylomirabilota bacterium | reverse complement strand
ACATGACGAACACGCCCCCCGGCCGCAGCACGCGCGCCGTCTCGGCCAGGACCGCGCGCCAGGCCGGGACGTGCTCGAGCAGCGAGTTGTTGAACACCAGGTCGAACGACGCGCTGCGAAACGGCAGCGACGTGGCGTCGGCCTGCGTCCACGCCGCCGCTCGCGCATCCGCCCTCGCCAGGCGCGCGCGCCCCGCCAGCATCAGGTCGCGGTCGAAGTCGAGCCCGGTCACCCGGTAGCCGCGCTCCGACCAGGCGAGCGTCTGGTGACCCGACCCGCAGGCGAGGTCGAGGACGTCGCCCAGCCCCGGCGCGGGATCGCGGCCCGGCCCAGCGCCGGGTCCCGCTGTCCGCGGGGGCGCCCCCGGCGCTCCGCGCCCGGGTGCGCGGCCCGCGAGCAGCGGGCCGATGTAGCGCCACTCCGCGGCCAGGACCGCCCGACCGTCCTCGTCGCGGCGCTGCTCGAGTGTGCGCTCGATGAAGCGCCGCCGCCGCTCGGCCGCCCCGGGATCCTGCCCGTCGCCCGGCGGCGCCGGGATCGATGCCGGGGCCACCTTGCTCACGCCCGCTCGAGCGCCTTCTCGCGCTGCCACTGCACGGTGTTCTTGAGGCCCGCCTCGAGCGTGATGTTCGGCACCCAGCGCAGCGTGCGCCGGGTCTTCTCGATGTTCACGACCCGGCGGCGGATGTTGTCGATGTCGCGGCGGTTCGTGTGTTGCGGCTCGAGCGTCGAGCCGACGAGGCGCGACAGGATCGCGGCCAGCTCGTTCACGCGCGTCTCGACGCCGGTGCCGACGTTGAACACCTCGCCGAGCGCGCGATCCGACTGCGCCGCCAGCACCGTGGCCTCGACAGCATCGTCGATGTAGGTGAAGTCGCGCGTCTGGTTGCCGTCGCCGTGGATCACCGGCGCCTGCCCGGCGAACAGCGATTCGATGAACTTCGCCACCACGCCGCAGTACGGGTTCGCGGGGTCCTGGCCCGGGCCGAACACGTTCGAGTAGCGCACCGCGGTCGAGGGCACGTCGTAGGACTCGAAGAACGCCATGCAGTAGTTCTCGCCGGAGAGCTTCGACACCGCGTACGGCGTCAGCAGCGACAGGTGGTCGTCCTCGTTGATCGGCAGGTAGCGCGGGTTGCCGTAAACCGACGTGGACGACGTGTACACCAGGCGCTTGACGCGGCCGTTCGTGGCGCGCGCCGCGAGCAGCACGTTCAACGTGCCGCCGATGTTGGTCTCGAAATCCTCGCGCGGGTTGCGCGTGGAGACGACGATGTTGCGCGCGGCGGCGTGGAACACGATCTCGGCGTCGGCCACGAGCTTGTCCACGATCGCGGGGTCGCACACCGAGCCCTGCACGAACTCGAACCCCTTGCGCGGCAGGTTCTCGAGCCGGCCCGTGAACAGGTCGTCGAGCACGGTGACGCGGGCGCCCTCGCGTATCAGGCGACGGACCAGGTTGTTGCCGATGAAGCCGGCGCCGCCGGTGACCAGCACGCGGGCATTCTCGATCGGGATCATGGACGCAGACGCTCCAATGGGGTCAGTGGCGCAGGCCGAGCCGCAGGTAGACGAGGGGCCGCAGGATGCGCCAACCGTCCTTGAAGCGCATCTTCGTGGTGCCGCGACCATGATAGCGAACGGTCACCGGCGCCTCCCGGACGCGGTAGCCGGCGCGCATGGCCTGGTAGAGCAGGTAGGGCTCGAGCTCGTAGCGATCGAGCCAGGACTGTTCGAGCTGGATCCGCGGATCGTCGAGGAGCGCGAGGCGGAACGCGCGCAGGCCGTTCGTGCCGTCGGTCACTTGGTGCCCGCTCGCGAGCCGGAACAGCAGCGGGTAGAGCTGGGTGAGCCAGCGCCGGTCGGCCGGGATGCCCGGCGTGGCGCCGCCCGGGAGCCAGCGCGAGCCCTGTACCAGGTCGGCCTCCCCAGCGAACAGCGGTGCCAGCACGCGCGGCAGCTCGTCCGGCTCGTGCTGGTCGTCGCCGGAGAGCACGGCGGCGAACTCGATGCCGCGGCGCTTCGCCTCCAGGAGCCCGGTGCGGATGCCGGCCCCCACGCCCATGTTCACCTCGTGCCGGATCACGACCTCGGCGCCGGCCGAGCGGGCCTCCCCCGCCGTGTCGTCGCTCGAGTGGTCGTCGACCACGATCACCGTGGCGGCCCAGCGGCGCGGCACCTTGCGGACCACGAGGCCGATCTTCCCGGTCTCGTTCCAGGCGGGCACGACGGCGGCCACCCGCGCCGGGTCGATGAGCGCGAGGCGGGCGGGCGGCGGGTCGAGCGAGGGGACTTCGGGAGGGCGGCCATGGGATGGACGCATGGACCGCCAAGCCTAACACGCACTCGGGTTTGGGAGCGCAGAGGTTTCTTGCCGCTGTCGCCGCGAGGCTGATAGGCTCTTTCGGCCACACGCGCCATCACCTCCGCGCTCGACCCCCGTCCCGGACCGCTCACTGGCGTCCCGACGGGGTGCCGGCCCGCTTTCCAGCGCGCCCCCCCGAGCCCTGCCCGAAAGCCCAAAGCCCCAGGACCCGCCGACCGGATGCGCCACAACCTGAAGTTGAGCCTCGTCATCCCCTGCTACAACGAGGAGGATGGCGTTCGCGAAGTCATCGGGCGCTGCCCGCCGGACGTGGATGAGATCGTGGTGGTGGACAACAACTGCACCGACCGCACCGCCGAGGTGGCGCGCTCGTTGGGCGCGCAGGTCGTGAGCGAGAAGCGTCCCGGCTACGGCGCCGCGTACAAGGCCGGCATGAAGGCGGCGCGCGGCGACGTGATCATCACACTCGACGGCGACGGCACCTACCCGCCCGAGGCGATCCCGGAGCTCGTGGACGCGCTCGTCGAACGGCGCTGGGACTTCCTCTCGGCGAGCCGCTTCCCGCTCGCCGACCCGGCGGCGATGGGGATGACGAACCGGATCGGTAACTGGGTGCTCACCGCGACCGCGATGGTGCTGTTCTTCCGCCCCATCCGCGACAGCCAGTCCGGCATGTGGGTGTTCCGCCGCTCGATCCTCGAGCGCATGAACGTCACGTCGGACGGCATGCCGTTCAGCCAGGAGATCAAGCTCGAGGCGATCCTCCGCGGCTTCCGCTTTGGCGAGAAGCACATCGCGTACGGGGCGCGGATCGGCGAGGTGAAGCTGCAGAAGTGGCGGGACGGTTGGCTTAACCTGTCGTTCCTGTTCCGCAAGCGGCTGGGGCTGGTCCAGGGGAGACGTTGAGGATGTGCGGGTTCGCGGCGTTCCACGACGAGGCTGGGAGCACGCCGGAGCGCGGCTGGCTCGCAGCCGCCGCCACGGCGCTGCGGCATCGCGGGCCCGACGACGAGGGCCTGTTCGCCGAGCCGGGTGTGGGCTTCGCGTTCCGCCGGCTGTCGATCGTGGACGTGGCCACCGGGCACCAGCCGCTCGCGAACGAGGACGGCAGCGTGTGGATCGCCTACAACGGCGAGATCTACAACCACGAGTCGCTGCGTCGCGAGCTGGAGCGGGCCGGGCACCGCTACCGGACCAGAAGCGACACCGAGACGCTCGTGCACGCCTACGAGGAGTGGGGCCCGGCGTTCGTGCGCCGGCTCGAGGGCATGTTCGCGCTCGCGATCTGGGATCGCCCGCGCCGCCGGCTGTTCGTGGCGCGCGACCACGTCGGCATCAAGCCGCTGTACTGGGCGCGCACCTCGGGGGGTGCGTTCGTGTGCGCGTCCGAGATCAAGGCACTATTCGCGTTCCCCGGCGTGCCCCGCGTCGCCGACCCGGACGCCGTGGTCCAGCACCTGACGCTGCGCTATGCCGCGGCGCCGCGCACGCTGTTCGCCGGCATCCACAAGCTGCCGCCCGGGCACACGCTCACGGTCGAGCGCGGCGAGCCGAAGCTCGAGCGGTGGTGGATGCCGGCATGGGAGCCCAAGCGCCCGCTCGGCGAGCGCGAAGCGCTGGCCGAGGTCGAAAGCCGGCTCACCGCCTCGGTGAAGAGCCATCTCATGAGCGAGGTGCCGCTCGGAGCGCTGCTCTCGGGCGGCGTGGACTCGAGCCTCGTGGTCGCGCTCATGAGCCGGCTTTCCGACCGGCCGGTGCAGACGTTCTCCGTGGGCTTCGACGCGCCCGGCCCGTACAGCGAGCTGCCGTTCGCGCGTCGGGTCGCCGAGCACCTGCACACCGAGCATCGCGAGATCCTCGTCGGCGCCGCGGACCTCGAGCGCGAGCTGCCAGCGCTGGTGTGGCACCAGGACGAACCGCTCTCGGAGCCGGCGGCGATCCCCACGTGCATGGTGTCGCGCCTCGCGCGCGAGACCGTGACCGTGGTCCTGACCGGCGAGGGCGGCGACGAGCTGTTCGCGGGCTATCCGAAGTACGCCGTGGAGCGCTGGGCGCGGCGGCTCGCGGGCCTGCCGGTGGCGCTGCGCGAGGCGTTCCTCGGCGGGCTCGTGGACCGGCTGCCGTTCGCGTTCCGAAAGCTCCAGGTCGTGGCGAGGAGCGCGCGCTTCCGTGACGAGCCCGAGCGGCTCGCGGCGTGGTTCGCCGGCTTCGTCGGCCGCGAGCGCGACGCGCTCATGGCGAACGGCCTCGCGGCGCACGCCGCCGCGGGCGTCGAGCCGTTCCGCCGCGCGCTCGCCGACACCCGCGCGCGCAGCGCGCTGGACCGCATGCTCGACGTGGACGTGCGCGTGTGGCTCGCCGACGACCTGCTGGTCAAGATGGACAAGATGAGCATGGCGGCCTCGGTCGAGGCGCGCGTGCCGCTGCTGGACCTGCCGCTCGTGGAGTGGGCGATGCGGCTGGGTGACG
>DATNFC010000159.1:0-12791 GCA_035606545.1 Candidatus Methylomirabilota bacterium | reverse complement strand
GCTTCCGTGGCGGCGCTCGCCGCGAGCGCGGTACTGCTCAGCGCGATCGCGACAGCGACGGCTGCGACGCGCACCCACGACCGCACGGCTGCCCGCATCTCCCCCCCGCTCGAAGCTCCGGCGTTCGACCCGGGCTTGCGCCCGAGCGGCACATGCGGCGACTCTACATCGTGGCCGCGCCGAGCGGCCAGCGAGGGCCCACCCATGTCCAGCCGCTCGAGCCACCTGATCCCGTTCGCGTTCGCCGCCGCGCTGGTGTGCATGCCCGCCGGCGCCGGTTTCGCCGCGCCGCCTGCCGTCCTCGCCGCGGCCGCGCCCGCGGACCCGGTTGAACGCTTGCTCGTCGAGCTCGGCGAGGCCGCGCGCTCGCGCGACTCGCTCACCGCGCTCGCCGACTCGAGCAGCGGCGCGGGGCACGACTTCCTCGAGGAGCTGCTATGGAAGCGGCACCTCGACGCCCACACCCGGCTGATGGCGGTGGCGGAGGAGCTGCAGGCGAAGCTCGAGCGCGGCGAGGACGTCTCGAGCGACCGGAAGCGGGTCCAGGCCGCGTTCCGCGGGCTGTGGCCGGGCTACGTGTACCAGCTCGAGCGCCGCCGGCGGCAGCTCTCGGCACTGGGCCGCACGAGCGATGCCGCCTCGGGCTCGCAGCGGCTCGTGATCGAGGCGGACATGACCCGTCTCAGCGACCGCGTCCTGGAATCCTATCGGGCGCTCGTGGATGCGGTTCTCGCGCTCGAGCGGGATCGGATCGACGTCACGACCCAGCGCACGTACCTCACCCAGGGGCTCCGCGACGCCGCGAGCGGCCTCGTCGCCCGCGTGCAGGTGCTGACCCGCGACCGCGCCACGACGGCGGCGCAGCTCGCGCGCACGCCGGCGAGCACCGACCTGCGCTACGCACTGGACGCGAGCGAGGAGCGGCTGCGACGGGCCACGCTCGGGCTCTCGACCGCGATCGAATTGATGGACCGCCTCGGGCTCGAGGACGATGACCTGCGCGTGGCGCTGATCCTGTCTTCGGGTCGCATCACCACCGACGTCTTTCGCTGGAACGTGGCCGTGGGCCTGTTGCGGGCCTGGGGCGGGCACCTGGCCGAGCTGCTCGCGGTCAAGGCCCCGCAATGGGTGTTCCAGATCCTGCTCGTGGCGGTGACGTTCCTCGCGTTTCGCTGGGCGTCGCGCGCCGTGGGGCGCCTCGCGCGCCGGGCTGTCCGCCGCTCGCAGCTCTCGGAGCTCATGCGCGCCACGCTGTCGCGGCTCGCGGTGAGCGGCGTGATGCTGGTCGGCCTCGGCGTCATCCTCACCCAGCTCGGCGTGCAGCTGGCGCCGCTCCTCGCCGGCCTCGGCATCGCCGGCTTCGCGGTGGGCTTCGCGCTCCAGAACACGCTCGCGAACCTGGCCGCCGGGGCGCTGATCCTCGGCACCCGGCCGTACGACCTGGGCGACGAGATCGAGTCCTCGGGCGTCTTCGGTACGGTCAAGCGCATGAGCCTCGTCTCCACCACGATCCTCACCCCGGACAACCAGACGCTGATCGTGCCGAACAGTGCGATCTGGAGCGGCGTGATCCGCAACCGCACGGCGGAGCCGCTGCGCCGCGTCGATCTCTCGTTCGGTGTCGGCTACGACGAGGACGTGGACCGCGTCCAGCGCGTGCTGGGTGAGGTCGTGACCGCGGAGGAGAAGGTGCTCACCGAGCCCGCGCCGGTCATCCGCCTGCACCAGCTCGGCGAGTCGACGGTGCAGTTCATCGTTCGCGTATGGACGCGGAAGGAGCGCTACTGGGAGGTGTACTGGGATCTCACGCGCGCGGTGAAGCTGCGCTTCGACCAGGAAGGCATCGCGTTCCCGTACCCGCAACGCGAGGTGACGCACCGCGTGGCGCCCGGCTCGGGAGGCGCGGTGGAAACGAAACCGGGGCAGTCGTGAGCACGACCGCCCCGGCGTATTCCTGATCGACCTACTTGACCGTGTAGCCCTTCGACTCCAGGCAGACGGTCATGCCCTTCTTCACCGCGTCGATTTTCGCTTTGTTCTCGGCGGCCGCCTTCTGCTCGGCCTGCGCCGCGGCGTTCGCCTTGGCCTCGCGCTTCGCCGCCCGGCCCGCCAGCGCCCCGCCGGCGGCGCCGTAAGCGGCGCCGGCGCCGGCGTTGCCGGAGATCGAGCCGAAGATCGCGCCGACAGCCGCGCCCTTCGCCGCACCCTTCACCGCAGCACCGGTGGCGGCCGTATCCACGTGGGCCGACGCGGCCGCTCCGGCCGCCTTCGGGTCCTTCATCGACTTGGACGTGACACCGGCCTGGTCCGCGCCCCACACCAGGCACTCGTACTCGTCGATCTCCTGCTGCTGCGCCGTCTGGCCCTTCGCCGGGAAGACGACCATGCCCAACTTCTGCTTGGCCTCCTTCATCGTCATCTGCGTCTGGGCCGGGGCGGTGGAGGTGGCAGCCGGCGCGGGGCTCGCCTTGGTCTTTGCCGCATCGTCGGCAATCGCCGGAGTCGCGAGCGCCAGCAGCGCCGCGATGCCAAGCAGACCGGTGAAGGAACTCACCGACGATCGGAACATGGATCTCATGGGAAGACCCTCCTGCTTCGGGCGGCCGATCAGAGCTTGATGCTGAGCTTGCCCGACAGTTCGAACTGGTCGTAGTACTCGCCCGTGCCGACCGAGTAGCAGTACCAGGGGTCGCACCACAGGCCCGAGCCGGTCGTGACCCACGTCGGGAGCCACAGGCCCTGGATGTTCAGCGCCAGCTTTTCGTTGAGCTCGCGACGGAGACCCGCGCCGATGTTCCAGGCGAAGCGGCCGATCGTCGACGTCTTCTCGCTGCCGAAGATCGACGCGCCGATGCCGAGCGTGAAGTACGGGATCATCGGCCGCGACGGGTCGAACGCGTACCAGTAGCCGTTCATCAGGATGTCGTCGCGGTTGATCGACGGACCGCTGAGCTTCGTGCCGACGGGCGGGCTGCCGGGGAACGCCTGCGTGGTCGTCGCCTCGATGTCGCCCGAGAAGTGCGTCCAGTTGATGTCCACCGCGGAGTTGCGCGGGAGCCGCTTCACCAGCGCCACGCCGTAGCTGATGTTGTCCTTGGTGTCGAAGTCCCGGATGCCCGGGATCGTCGACATGCCACCGCCCCAGCGGTAGCCGAACAGCGGCGTGATCTCGATGCCACGCGTGCCGGGCTGCTGCGCCAGCGCCGTGCCCACCGAACTCGCCACCAGCAACGCGACCAGCAACGTCACTTTGAGACGCATCCCTACCTCCTCGATCGAGTGACCGGTCGGCTGACCGGCAAGTTCACAGCGTGCGCGAGCGTGCCCGGTCGGTTCAGGGGACCAGCGGCGTCTCGGCCCGGAGCTTGAGGTCGATCAGCGAGTTCACGATCGCCTCGACCTGTGCGAATCGCGCGGCGACCGGCGGCGACACCGTCTTCGACACCTTGTCTGCATACTTCTTGAGCACCGCCAGCCGCGTGCTTTCGAGCTTGAACGCACGGTCCATGAGCGACTTCGCCGTCTCGGGGGTCAGCGAGTCGTAGGCCGCGGCATAGTCCTTGAGGAGCTGGATACGCTGGTCGCCGACCTTCGCCAGCTCGGTCTCGTATTCACGCTGGATGGGCCAGAACTTCTGGCCGTCGGCATCGCTGAGCTTGAGCGCTTCCGTCAGCAGCGCGGTCTTTCCCGTACGCAGGTCGGACCGCATCATCTCGACGTACTTCTCCATGTCGTCAGCGGCGGCGATCGTGGGCACGGCGAGCGCCAAGAGCAGCGGAAGCAGGTACCACTTTCTCACGTGAAGCCTCCTGTGTGGCCGGGTGTCCGGGGTGGCGGGTCACTATACTCGTTGGCACCCGGACCCAAAAGCCGTCCACGCAGCCTGAACGGCCCTTGGCGCCGCGCCGGGGCCGCGCGCGTCCGCGTCGGTCCCTGCTTCACGCGGGCTATACTGCCGGGCTGGAACCCAGTGTGTTGTGGAAGATTCGTCCGAGAGGGCCTGCCGCCGCGATGACCCCGAGTGCGCCCCGCCGTGAACGTGCCGGCGGTCCTGCGGACGAACCCCCGCGCCGCAAACCCGCCGCCCGCTGGGCGGCGGTGGCCGCGGCCGTCCTCGGCGGTGGCCTGCTGCTCGCGCTGATCGTGATCCGGCAGCCCGCAGTGGGTACCTGGCTCGCGAACCTGCTTCTCTCCCGCGTTGCGCCGCTGCCCCGCGCGACCACCCACGTGGCCAGCGTGCGCGGCGACTGGATCGGCTGGATCGAGCTGCACGACCTGCGCGTGGCGCGCGGCGACACGTTGATCGCGGCCGTCGACACGCTGCGTGCGCGCTACCAGTTGGGCGCGCTGGTGCTCGGCCGGCTCGACGTGAGCGAGGTCGCGCTCGACCGCTTGCTCGTGACGGCGGATGCGCGCGACACCACGAAGCGTACGGTGAAGGTGAAGAAGCCGCCGCTCACGTTCGAGCAGGTGCTCCAGGGGCGCTTCTACACGGGGCTCCCCATCCGCGTCGCGCGCCTGCGGCTGGACGCGGGCACGATCGGCGGTCGTGCGGGCGAGCCCGACACCGGCTTCCGCATCACGCGCCTGACGCTGCGCGCGCGCGATCTGAAGCTCGGCCGCGGGCTCGCGTTCCGTGTCGACTCGCTCGCAGGCGCGCTCCATCCCGGCGCCGGCCGCGGCGATTCGGCGGCGTTCAACCTGGCCGCATCGCTCACGGGCGGTCGGGCGGAGCTTGCGCGGCTGCGCTTCCTTGGAGCTGCGAGCGACGTCGAGGGGCACGGCGGGCTCGCGGTCGGTTCCGCCGACACGCTCCGGAGCGCCGGGCTCACGTTGAGCGCGCGGCCGCTCGCGCTCGCGGACCTCGCGGGCTTCGTCCCCGGCGTGCCGCTCGCGGGCGAGCTGCGCGTCGATATCGCGCTCGAGGGCACGCGCACCGACCGGCTGTCGGGCACGACGCGCGCGACCGCGACCCAGGCGCGCATGGGTGCGGTCGCGCTGGACGCGTTCCTGCTCGACGGCACGATGACGAATGGTCGCCTGCAGGCGGCTGCGAGCGCGCGCCTCGCGGGTGCGACGCTCACGCTCAAGGCATCTGGCACGCCGCTCGGCAAGGCGCCCGCGTACGCGCTCGAGCTGCGCGCCGATCGGATGCCGTCTCGCCTCGGCGACCTGGCGTGGTGGCCGTGGCTCGCCGAACGCGTCGACGCGAAGCTCGTAGTCAACCTGAAAGGCACGGGGTATTCACCTGCAGTGGTGAACGTTACAAGTCAGCTCCGCGGGGCCGTTGGGAGCGTCGACTTGGATGGCAGCGCGCAGCTGGGCAGGACGATCGATTGGGAGCTGCGCTCGTTGACGCTCGAGCATGCGGATGTCGCACGGTTCGCGGGCCGCGAGTTCTCGAGCAGCGTCAACGGCCGGCTCACCGGAAACGGCAGCGTCGACCGCGAGCGCCGAAGCCGCATGGTGGCCGAATTGCACGTCGCACCGTCGACGCTGGGCTCACTGCACATCCGCTCTGCCGAGCTGAGCACAAAGCTCGATGGAGCCGAGCTCACCGGTTCGCTGAGGGCGGAATCCGATGCCGGCACACTGGAAGTGGGCTCGTTCGCGCTGAGCACCGCGCCGGGCGGTGCATCGCACGTGCGCGACGCGTCGTTCCACGATGTCGACCTCGAACGGCTGCTCGGCCAGCCGGCGCTCGCGAGCCGGCTCGGCGGCTCGATCACGGCCGAGGCGCGCGACGTGACCCGGTTCGCGAGCACGGAAGGCCCTCGTCCCTCCGGCGACGTGCGCCTGACGCTCGCGCCGTCCACGTTCCGTGGCCAGGCCATCCGCTCCGGCGATGCGCGCGTGACGCTCGCGCGCGGGGACGCGCACGCGGAGTCGCGGCTCGCCACCGCGGCCGGCACGATCCGGCTCGCTGCCGACGCACGCCCGTTCGACCGCCCCGCGAGCGCTCAGCTCACCGAGCTGCGTTTCGACGACGTCGACCTCGCGGCCTGGACCGGCTCCGCCGCGCTGCGCTCGGACCTCGCGGGCAGCGTGACCGGGGCGTTCCGCGCGCGTGCGGGTGAAGCTCTGCCCCCCCGGGGCAGCGCCGCGTTGAGCCTCGAACGCTCGCGGCTCGGCGGCGCGAGCCTGGACGGCGGCGAGCTCAAGGCGACGCTCGGCGAGGACCGCGCCAACATCGATGGCTCGCTGCGCACGTCGGGAAGCACGCTCGCCGTGCGCGGGGACGTCAGGCGACAGGGCGGTCGCGCGCAGGGCACGGCCTCGTGCGGCATCCCGTTCGAGCTGCTCGCCGCGCTGGCCGGGCGCGACTCGCTCCCCTCCCGCGGTGCGCTGCTCGCCGACGCGCGCTTCACGCTCGATTCCGGCGTACCGCTCGAGGCCGAGGGAACGGTGAGGGGCAGCGGCGGCGTGGGCCGCTCGCGCCTCGACACGCTCGCCGCATCGTTCCGACTCCAGCGCGGACTGCTCGAAGTCGACACGCTGTTCGCGCGCTCGAACGTCGGCACGGTGCGCGGCGGCGGCACGGTGACGATCGATGCCGGGTCCGGCTCGCGACGGACGCGCCTCGAGCTGCACGGGGACGTGCGCGACGCATCGCCGCTGCGCGAGCTGCTGCGCGCCGACACGCTCGCGCTGGCGAGCGGAGCGTTCGACCTCTCGGTCGCAGGCTCGGACACGTCGCGCACCGCCTCGATCCGCGCCAGCGTGCGCGCGCTGGTGTGGAACGGCCTGCGGCTCTCGAGTGCCGATCTCACGTCGGAGGGCGCGCTCGATCGCTCGTGGCACGCGACCGGGGCCTCGGCGACGCTGGCGTTGCGCCTGCTCCACGGACTGCCCGTTCCCGTGCGCGACGCCTTCGCGCGCGCCCGCCTGGAGGGCAGGCGGCTCACGTTCAACGCCGGGGCCAGCACCGACGTGCGCTCGAGCGTGCGTGTCGTCGGCAGCGCCGCATTCGATTCACTGCGCACGCTCGTCACGCTGGACTCGCTCGCGATCCGCGCGGATACGGTGAGCTGGCAGCTCGCGAAGCGGACGAACGTGGAGATCGCCCGCACGCGCTGGAGCGTCGATGGTCTGGACCTGCGCTCGCGCAGCGGACGCCTGAGCGTACGTGGCGGGGTCGACCGGCGCGGCGAGCAGGACCTTGATGTGACCCTGCGCCGGGTCGGCTTCCCCGGACTGGGTCGCTGGATCGGCCGGCAGGACCTGGGCGGCGTGCTCGACGGCGAGCTGGCGCTCAGGGGTCCCGCGGCGCGGCCGAAGGCCGATGGCCAGCTCCAGCTCGCGCTGCTCCTTGGCGGCGAACGCGCGGGATCGGTGGGCGTGCGGATGGCCGCCGCGGACGGACGCGCCCGCGTGGATGGCGCGTTCACGTCGCCGCGTGCGGATTCGCTGGCGTGGTCGTCGCAGCTCCCGTTCACGGCGTCGCTGGCGATTCCCGAACCCTCGAGCGGCTCGAAGCCACCCGTCGCGTTCACGGGCCCCGTGCACGTGCGCGTTGCTGCGAAGGACTTCCCGCTCGCCTCGCTCGCGCCGCTGCTCGACCCCGGCGCCGTCGGCACGCCGAGCGGCACGCTCGACGTGGATGCGAAGCTGGACGGCGACGAGCGCGCGCTCGCGGGCAGCGGCAGCCTCGAGGTCGCCGGCGGTGTGCTTCCCGTGCCTGGCCTCGGCGTCATCTACAAGGATCTCGCGCTCCGCGCGGAGTTCCAGGGCGACCGGCTGATCCTCCGCCAGGCGCACGCCAGCTCCGGCAAGGGCACGCTCGAGGCGAGCGGCGAGGTACGCTTCGCGAGCGTCACCCGCGTCGAGCCCAAGCTCCACGTGAAGACGAACAAGTTCGTGTTCGCGGGCTCGCAGGACCTGAAGGCCACGGCCACGTGCGAGGTGGACGTGACCGGACGGCTCGACGCTCCCGTCGTCAAGGGCAGCGTCAACGTGCTGAACTCGTCGTTCACGATCACGCAGTCGGATCTCGCCGCTGTCGAGGCGGGCGCCGACGTGCAGCTCACGGCCGCGGACGTGCGCATGATGGAGGAGACGTTCGGCTATGTCGCCCCGCATGCGCCCGCGCTGCCGCTCCGGCTCTACGACGCCTCCGACCTGGAGCTGGCGATCAAGATGGGGCGCGATAATTGGATACGCCAGCGTGTCCCGCCCAAGATGTCCGTGGCTCTGACCGGCGATTTCAAGTTGCGCAAGGGACCGCACGCGGAGCCGGAGCTGTTCGGCAAGATCGAACCGATCCCGAACCGGGGCTTCGTGCAGCAGTTCGCGCGCAGCTTCGACATCAGCGGCGGCGAGGTGCTGCTGAACGGCGCGATGAAAGACCACGCGGTCTCGATCCACGCCCAGTTCAAACCCGAGAACGGGTTGGAGAGCGCGAGCAGCACCGACGTGGTCGTGCGCCTGGACGTCGAGGGCACGCCCGACCACCTGAAGCTGACGCTGAGCTCCGAGCCGCCGATGAGCGAGGCCGAGATCGTGAACTACATCGCCACCGGACACTCGTCCGCGGCCCCGCCCACATCGACGAACAGCAGCTCGAACTCGTCGCTGCTCCGCGACATCGGGCTGTCGCAGCTCACCGGGCCGGCAGAGAGCGTGGCGCAGGAGGCCGTGGGCCTCGACGTGCTCGAGGTGCGCTACGACCCGCTGCGCGGTGCGACGCTCGTGGCCGGACGCTACGTGGACCCGCAGCTCTACGTCGGCTTCCGCAGCCCGCTCGACTACAGCCAGAACACGTCCACGAACACCTCGAACTCCACCGTGAACTCCACCGCGTTCGAGGTCGAGTACGCGATCTCGCGCTGGCTGGTGCTGAACCTCCAGGGCGAGACTGCGAAGCTGCGGTCGTTCATCCGGGTGCGCCGTGCGTACTAGGCACGCGTCCATCCTGACGCTGCTGGCGCTCGCGCTGGGCGCGTCCGCAGGGCGCGCCCAGGTGGAAGTGGACGCGCTCACCGAGGTGCGCACGCTCCGCCTCGACGGCGAGCACGTGCTCAGCGAGCGCAAGCTGCGCGCGCTCCTGAAGACGAAAGACCGCGGCGGCGCCTACGGCCTGCGCGTGGCGCTGGGGAAGATCCCGATGGTCCCCGCCCCCGGCCACCACCCGTTCTCGCCGCTCGTGCTGCAGCAGGACGTCGTGCGCATCCGCCAGGCCTACGCTGCGGCCGGCTACCTCCACACCCGCGTCCGCTACGACGTGACGCGCGACGACGTGAAGAACCTGCTCGACATCACGATCCGCATCGAGGAGGACCGTCCGCTCGTGCTCACGGACGTGCGCGTGCTGGCCGCCGACTCGGCCGTGGCACTCCCTGCTCCCGAGCACCAGCGCGGCTCGTGGAGGCGCCTCGAGCGCTCGCTCGTTCGCCAGCGCGGCAAGCCGCTCGCGATCGACGACGCCCGCGAGGGACGCGAGCGGTTGCGGGCGTGGTGGCGCGACCGCGGCTTCCCGGTCGCGACCGCGTGGATCGTGCCGCACGCGGACAGCGCGCGCTCGGTCGTGACGCTCGACTACCGCGTCGCGCCGGGGCCGTTCGCGCGCTTCGGCAGCGTGAAGGTGCAGGGCAACAAGACACTCTCCGCGGGCACCGTGCGCCGGCTGGTGCCGATCGACTCCGGGGATGCCTACTCCGCGGCCGCGCTCGAGCGGACGCGGCTCGAGCTCCGCCAGCTCGAGATCATCCGCGTCGTGAACGTGGACGTGCCCGCGCTCGCTGCGGTGGACACGAGCGACACGACGCGAGGCCCCGCCGCCGAGGCGCTGGGCATCCACCCGCTGCCGGTGCGCGTGCAGATCACCGAGGGCGACGGTCACGTGATCGGCGCCGATCTGGGTTACGTGACCGATGGCGGCATCTCGGCCGAGTCGAACTGGGACCACTTCGACTTCTCCGGCGGCGGGCGCTCGCTCAAGGTGAGCGGCGTCGCCCAGACCGGATGGTGGGCCGTGGCGGACAACCCCGACGAGCGCTATCGGCTGGCCGTGGCGTTGCGCCAGCCGGGGTTCCTGTTGCGGCCCGTGGCGGGCGTGCTGTCGCCGTTCGTCGAGTATCGCGACGACTCGCAGGACCGCTCCACCCAGTACGGCGTCAACGCCACGCTCGTGCGCCAGGTGTCGCAGTTCCAGTCCGCATCGCTCAACTACCAGATCGCCGAACGCCAGATCCACGAGTACCGCGCCGGCGACCTGGTCGCGGGCGAGATCGACTTTCTCACGTTCCTGACGCAGTTGGCGCAGGGCGCGCGGCTGGGCAACTCGGTCAAGAGCAGCATCTTCACGCTCTCCGGCATCGTCGGCACGCTCGACCGCGCCGCGAATCCGCGACTCGGCATCCTGGCGCGGCCCGCGCTGCAGGTCACGGCGCCTTCGACCTGGTCGAGCACGGAATTCTGGCGCGCGGACATCTCCGCGAACGCGTTCCTGCCGCTCCACCGGCGGGTCACGCTCGCCGCGCGCGGCGCGCTCGGCCGGCTGTTCCCGTTCGGCAAGAGCATCCCCGACCCCGGCGAGGACCCGAGGACGAAGTTCCTGCAGTTGCGCGACGTGATGTTCACGGCCGGCGGCACCGGCGACGTTCGCGGCTGGGAGAACCGCCTGCTCGGGCCCAAGGTGCCGGAGGTGTTGTTCACGATCGAGGGCGGCGACACGATTCCGCACGCTGACAGCTACGTGCCGATCGGAGGCCTGAGTCGCATGAGCTTCTCGGTCGAGCTGCAGCTCCCGCTCCCGGGGCTGGGCCCGAACTTCGGCACTCACCTGTTCCTGGACGGCGGCCGCGTGCGCACGGAGGACCACCGCTTCGACCTCCAGCAGGCCGCGCACGGACAGCAGCGGACGTTCTACGCCACCGGAGCCGGCGTCGACATGCGCACACCGGTGGGTCCGATCAAGATGGGCTTCGGCTACAAGCTGAACCCGTCGCTCACCGATCTGGTCGATCCGGCGGAGTTGCTGCGCGCCGCGAACTCCCGCCAGGACGTGGAGGCGCTGCCGCGCGACCAGTCGAAGCGCTGGCAGTTCTACCTTGCGATCGGGGCCAGCTACTGAGACCCGCGTGCCGGTGGCGCCGGGGCGGGACGACCGCTATGGTGCGCCGCGTGCGAACCTCAGGGCCGCGCGCTGCCATCGTGTCGTGCGTTCGCGCGGTCGTATGCGTGCTCGTGGTGCTCGCGGCCCCACCCTCCCGCGCCCAGGACGCGCCCGTCCCGGGTGCCCACAGCGCCGCCGACAGCCTCGCTGCGCTGCGCGACGTGGGCGACGTGCTGGCGAGGATCTTCCGCCGCGACGTGCAGACCGAGATCGTGCGCGAGACCCGTCCGGGGCTCTCCATCACGCTGCTGCCGTCGCTGGGCTACAACCCGAGCTACGGCGCGTTCGCGGGGGTGAGCGTGTCGCTCGGCGGCTGGTTGGGCGAGCGCGAGACCACGCAGCTCTCGGCCGGCTCGCTGGGCGCGAGCTACTCGACGACGGGGCAGATCAGCGTCCAGTTCCGCTCCGACTTCTACCTCCCGGACAACAGCCTCGTGCTGCGCGGTGACTGGCGTTACCTGGATACCAGCCAGGAGACGTTCGGACTGGGCCCCGCCGAGCCCGGGCGCACCGCCTACCCGATGGACTTCGTGCTCTATCGCCTGCACCAGGTCGTGTACAAGCGCGTCCAGGACTCGTTCGTGTACGTGGGGGTCGGGTTCCACTTCGATCGCTACGCGAACATCCGCGACGAGCGCGCGGAAAACGGCGAGTTGACGCCGTTCAGCGTCTACAGCGGCGGCACGCCGGAGCAGACGCAATCGGTCGCGCTGTCGGCGAACGTGCTCATGGACACGCGCGACAACGCGATCAATGCCAGCCGCGGCGTGTTCTGGAACGGCAGCATCCGCTCCTACCAGAAAGCGTTCGGCAGTGACGCGGACATGCAGACGCTGTGGAGCGATTTCCGCGGCTTCCTCCGCATGCCGGGCAAGAGGCCCAACGTGCTCGCGATCTGGAGCACGCTTTGGTTCACGTTCGGACAGGTCCCCTACCTCGACCTGCCCGCGATCGGCTGGGACACGTACGGCCGCAGCGGCCGCGGCTACCTGCAGGGCAACATCCGCGGCACGAACCAGATCTACACCGAGTTCGAGTACCGCATGCGGTTGTCGAAGAACGACATGTGGGGTGCGGTCGGGTTCGTGAACTTCGTGGCGACCACGGCCCCCGGCGACGGCGCGTTCGGCTCGCTGGACCCGGGCTATGGCGTGGGCATGCGCATGAAGTTCAACAAGAAGACGAACACGAACCTGTCCGTGGACGCCGCCCGCGGCCAGGACGACCAGACGCGCTGGTTCTTCGGGCTGCAGGAGGTGTTCTGACGTCCCACCGCGCGGGCGTCGCGGCTCGTCCTTGGGGGCCATTGACGGAGACCGCGGCACTGCCTAGCCTCGCCGTCGTGTGCCCGCCTGCAGGCGGGAGATGTTCACCGTCGACGGATCGCCCGGAAACGACGGGTCGTGCCCCGTTCGGACGCGACCGCGTTCCCATCCGCCGGCCACGGGGAGGACCCATGATCACGAAGCGGGTTGGTGCACGTGCGGCAGCCGTCGCCGCGCTGGTCGCGTTGACGCTGTCCGCGATGAGTTGCGGCGTGTCCAAGTCGAAATACGCCGACCTGAACAAGAACTACGACGCGGCGATGACGAAGAACAAGGAGCTCCAGACCAACGTCGAGACGCTGAGCAAGACGAACGAGCAGCTCCAGAGCGAGAAGGCCGCGATCGAGGCGCAG
>DATNFC010000158.1:0-18365 GCA_035606545.1 Candidatus Methylomirabilota bacterium | reverse complement strand
GTGTTCACCGCCCAGTCCTCTTCGAATCCATCACCGGCCATTCACGGGCTCCTTCTGCAACGAGCGGATGTAGGCGACGACGTCGTGCATGGCCGTCGTGTCCTCGAGCGTCTGCGACATGGCCGCCATCTGGGCACCCATGGCGTCGTCGGGGTGCGCGCCGCGCAGGCCCGACTTGAACTTCTCGATCTGGCCCAACATGTACCAGTCGTACTGGCTCTTGAGCGGCGGGGCGCCGAGCGCCTCGTTGCCCGAGCCGTCCTCCAGGTGGCAGGCGATGCACACCGACTGGTAGCGCACGCGGCCCGCGGCGGTGTCGCCGTGAACGCTGGTGTGCATGGGCACCTGCGGCCTGAGCGTGGCCACGTACTGGGCGACCGAAGTGACGTCGCCGGCGCGGTAGAGCGTGCGCGCCATGGGGCGCATGCGGGCTCCGGTGGAGTCCTGCGGGTGCGCGCCGCGCATGGACGACTGAAAGTTCGTGAGCTGGCGCTCCACGTACCACTGCGGCAGGCCCGCGATCTCGGGTGCTTCGAGCGTGGCGTCGCCGTGCCCTTCTTTTCCATGGCACGGCACGCAGGTACCGAAGAGCTGCTCGCCGCGGGCGAGCCCGGGCCCTGGCGTCTGCGCACAGCCGAGCGCCCAGGACCCCACGCACAGTGCTGCGAGCGGGAGGAAGAGTGCCTTCCGAGACAATGCCGCCTCCGGAGACGGGATGGGATGTCGCTGGATCGCCTTGCGTGTGCGCTCCTGGACCCGCTCCACACGCGGGGTCCCGGCCAACCGGCGACTTATACACGAGCGACCCCGGCGCGGGCAACCACCGCCAGCGGCCAACCCCAAGCGGCGAAGCGAGTAAGCCGGGAGCCGGCGGACCGCCTCCGGCGGCGACTGCTCCCCGGCGCCGGGAGGCCGGGAGGGGGCACGCGTTCGGCTGGAGCGCGGCCTCGCCGACCCCATCGCATCGCGTCGCGCGTGGCCGATCGGCGTAGAGCAGGGCCGAAATTGCGCACTCACACAGAATTCCCCGTTGTGCGCGAGTGCTCCGCTGCGGTTCAATTCCAGCATGAGGAGTCTGCTCGGGAAGGTGATACCGGTCCTCGCCGTCGCGATCGCAGCGCTGGCGTGGAGCTTGCCGGCGGGTGCGTTCCACGCCGTGGACGCGCACGATGTGAACGTGCCGGCACTCGCCTGTGGCGCTGACGCGCCCTCCCTCGATGCGTGCTCCTCCTCCGGCCCGGTTCCGACCGGGCCGTCGCGCGCCGAGACCGATCCGGCCGCGGAGTCCGATTCCGACACGGTGGGATCCGAGCAACCGGCACCCGAGGCGCTCGTCGCGTTCGGTGGTTCCGGGCTTGATGCCCCCCGTTCGAGCCGTCTCGATCTTCGGTCGACATCCGCGGAGGACACGATGGATCGTGCCATCCTCCCGGTCGTTCAGCCCCCCCGCGGCTGACCCACACCCTCCGTCACCGTTGTCGCACCCACGCGCAACCTCCGCGCGTGGACGGCCACAGCGCACGAGGGTTGGCGTGCGTCTGTGTGCTATCGGGGGCCTTGCAGGGACTCCCGACCGAGGGCCGCGTGGCGAAAGCCGCGCGGCCTTTCGCGTTCGGGACGCCGGGTGGGTGAACCCCGGAAGCGGCGCCGGCGTGCAAGGTTGAGCCGCCGCCGGGCGCTCTCCTAATGTACGCGCTCCGTCGCGCCTTCCCCCAGCCGGCCGAGGTGCCCTTGGTCCGATCGCAGGTCCGCTTCGTAGTGGTGGTGCCCGCCCGCTCCGGGACGGGCAGACCATGAACGAAACGGAACGGGATCGTCGCTGCTGGGAACGCGTGGCCGGGGGAGACCCGACCGCGCTGTCCGAGCTCTACGATCGCTATGCCGATCTGCTGTACTCGCTGGCGCTGAGGATTGTCGGGAGCGCGTCGGATGCCGAGGAAGTGCTGCAGGACTCGTGGCTCCAGGCCTGGCGCTCGGCCCGCTCGTACGACCCGGCGCGGGGCGCCGTGGGCGCCTGGCTCGTGACCATCACGCGCAGCCGCGCCCTCGACCGCCTTCGCGGACTCGGGTCCCGACGCCGCGCGGAGACCGCCGCCTCGGTCGAGGCGCAGGTCGAGCCGCCGCCGCCGGCGGCGGATCCCGCGACCGGCTACGCGCGGCGCGTGCTGCGGAACGACGTGGCGACCGCGCTCACGGCGCTCGCGCCGCAACAGAGGCGGGTGGTGGAGATGGCGTACTTCGAAGGGCTGTCGCAGAGCGAGATCGCCACGCAGCTGGGCGCACCGCTCGGCACGATCAAATCCTGGACGAGGCAGGCGCTCATGAAGCTCCGCGAGCGCGTGCCGGTGGAGGCGCTGCCATGAGCCGCCATCGCGACGACCACCTCGAACTGTGCGCGGCGCACGTGCTCGGCGTGCTGGACGAGGCCGGGCGGGCCGAGCTCGAGGCGCACCTCGCCGAGGGCTGTCCGGAGTGCCAGGCGGAGCTGCGCGCGCTCTCGAGCGGCGCGTTCGTGCTCGCGATGTCGGTGCCGCAGCAGCGCGCGCCCGCCGCGGTGCGTGCTCGCGTGCTGGCGGCGATCGACGCGGGCGGCGCGAGCGGCCGGCAGATGGGGGAGACGAGCGTGATCGCGCTGCCGCGACGCCCGTGGTACGCGAGTCCGGCCGGCGCGCTGCTCGCTGCGGCCGCGCTGATCGCGGTGGCGCTCGCCGGCATCAGCGCATGGCGGCGGACCGAGGAGCTCACGCGCGAGCTCACGGCGGCGCGCGCGCACACCGATTCGCTGCAGCTCGCGCTCGACGAGGAGCGTCGCTGGGCGTCGGTGATGACGGCGCCAGGCGCCCGCACGGTGACGCTCGCGTCCACGACGCCGGGGACGCCGGCGCTGGCGGCGGAGGTCCACTACGACCCCGCGTCCGACCGCGCGCTGCTGTTCGCGCAGGGCTTCACCGCGCCGAACGCGCGCGACTACGAGCTGTGGGCGATCACCGCGGCGGGCCCGACGAGCCTCGGCGTGGTACGCGCGGGCGCGGACGGTCGCGCGGTCGTGCGCCTGGAGCACATCGCGCGGGATGGCGCGGTGGCGGCGTTCGCGGTGTCGCTCGAGGCGACCGGCGGCTCGCCCGATCCGCACAAGCCGTCGGGCCAGGTCGTCATGCTCGGCAAGATCGCCGGCTGATCCGCGATGCGACGCACACGCACTCCGCTCCGCCCGGCGGTGCTCGGACTCGTACTGCTCGCGGCATCGGCGGGCGTGTCGGTCGCCCACCAATTCTGGCTCGACGTCACCGACCACGCGCCGAGGCGAGGCGAGGTGGTGGAGGTGCGGGCGCTCTCCGGCACGGGTTTTCGCGGCGAGACACGACCATGGACCGGCGCGCGCTGTGTGGAGTTCGCGTGGCACACGGACCGACGTCTCGCACTCGCACCGTTCGCGACGGAGGGCGAGACACGCTGGGCGGCCCAGGCGTTCGTGGACACGACGGGTGGCTGGGTGCAGTACCAGTCCACGTTCGCCTCGATCGAGCTGCCCGCGGGGGAGTTCGACGCCTATCTCACGGAGGAAGGACTGTCCGGGCCACTCGCGGCGCGCGCGCGCCTCGAGCCGAAACCGCTGGGTCGCGAGCGCTACCGGCGCTGCTGCAAGGCGTGGCTCGCCGGGCGCGACGAGCGGCGCGCGACGAAGCCGCTCGGGCAGCCGCTCGAGCTCGTGCCGCGCTCGCGCCCGGGTGCTGCATCCGAGTTGCGCGTGCGCGTGCTCTGGCAGGGCCATCCGCTGGCCGGCGCGCTCGTGAAGACGTGGCGCCAGCCGCTCGCCGCGAACGGGCACACGCGGCCGGTGCTCGAGCGCGACTCGGTCGAGGTGGCGCAGGAGGCGCGAAGCGACGTGAACGGTGACGTGCGGCTGGACGTGCGCGCGGCCGGCGAGTGGCTGGTGAGCACCGTGCACATGGTGGCGGCGTCGGAGACGAAACGCGCGCCGGGGACGCCTGACGCCGACTGGGAGAGCACCTGGGCCTCGCTCACGTTCGCGAGGCTCGTGCCCGACGCGAAACCGCCGTCCGCACCCTGATGCGCCTGCTGCGTCGCTCATCCGTCTGCGGGCTCGCGCTGGCCTGCGCGCTGCTCGTTGCGGCTGCGAGCGCGCGCGCGCACGACGTCTCCTACGCGCACCTCGAGCTCAGGTGGAGTGCGGACTCACTCGCGGGCGCGCTGACCGTGCACCCGGACGACGCGGCGATGGTGCTCGAGGTGCCCCTGCCGGAGTGGTTCCGGCGTCCGGAGTTCCTCGAGCGCGCCGGGCCGGCGCTCGCGGACTCGCTCCGGCGGCGGCTCGTGCTGCGCGCCGACGGGCGCGCGATCCACTGGGACTACCGCGGCGCGCGCACCGACCCCGAGGGCCGCGGGGTGCAGGTGGCGTTCGCGGCGTCGTTGCCGCGTCCGCCCGCGGCGCTCGAGGTGGAAGGCCCGGTGTTCCCGATGATCGCGAACCACGAGACGTTCGTGAGCGTCTATCGCGACGGCGTGCTGCTGCGCCAGGACGTGCTCACGGCCGAGCACCGCGTGCTCCGCGTGTACGGCACTGGAACCGCGGGCGTCGCTGCGGTGCTGCGCACGTTCGTGCCCGCAGGCATCCACCACATCGCCATCGGGCCCGACCACATCCTGTTCGTGCTCGGGCTCCTGCTGCTGGGCGGCGGGCTCGCACGACTGTTGAAGATCATCACCTCGTTCACGATCGCGCACAGCATCACGCTCGCGCTCGCCTCGCTCGGGCTCGTGCGCCTGCCCGGCCGGCTCGTCGAGCCGCTCATCGCGCTCTCGATCGTGTTCGTGGCGGTGGAGACCTTGCGGGTGCGCCGTGGCCCGCACTCCGACGCGGATGCCGCGAGTGCCGCGGAGCTGGCGCGGGATCGCCGCGCTCTGCTCGCGTTCGGCTTCGGCCTGATCCACGGCTTCGGCTTCGCGAGCGTGCTCGCCGAGTTCGGGCTGCCGCGCGAGGCGCTCGGGTGGTCGCTCGCGGGCTTCAACCTCGGCGTGGAGATCGGCCAGGCCGTGATCGTGCTGCTCGTCGCGCCGCCGCTCGGGTGGCTCGCGCAACGTGCGCCCGTTGCGCATGCGCGGATCGTGCGCGTGCTCGCGTTCGGTATCGCGGCTGCGGGTGGGTTCTGGTTCGTGCAGCGACTGCTCGTGCGCGGCTGAACACTGGCGTGGGCGCCCACGCTCAGCATGCGGCGCGCATGGCGAGTCGGGCGCGCTGCGAACGCACTCCGGGACCGGCTTCACGAGCCCGGGACACGCAGGCGATGTTTCGCTCGGTGCACGGCCAAGGTTTGGCCGGGCGAACGCGTGCTTCGCCTCGCGTTCGGCGCTGGACCCATCGGCCGGCCGCGCGCTCCGGCCCTGAAACCCGCACCGACGCGAGCGTTCCGACCATTCCGCCCGCTGCCTCCGAATGTGCACGGCTCCGGCCCACTCGCGGCACGGCGCTCGCATGCGAAACCGGCGGCCGCGAGGAGTCGTAGGCAGGGGCAACGCGTCACGGTTCGCATCGAGCCGTGGCGGCACCCCGAACGCCCATGCTCCCCATGGCCTCCGTGAGGAGGCGAGACAGGGACGAAACGTGGAGGTGCCCAGTGCGCCGAGTCGATGTCGAGAAGGATCCCCGACGAAAGGCGCGCGCGATCGTGCCGCCCCACATATTCGCTCATATGGCGAACCTGAGCGATGCGCACTTCCCGGGACTCGCCGAACGCGGCCGTCAGAGCCTCGTGTTCTGCTCCGAGTTGACGACCGAGCGCCTGTCGCTCCGCGGCGTGACGCCACTCCGTGCTCTCGGCAGTGAGGGCCGGCGGCGCACCATCTACGACGCCGAGCACGGCTTCTTCCTTCCCGGTCGTCCCGTGCGTCACGAGGCGGACGGGCCCAGCGCCGACCTCGGCGTGAACGAGGCGTTCGACGCGCTGGGTGCCACGTACGACTACTTCTTCCAGGTGCACGGTCGCGATTCGATCGACGCCCGCGGCTTGCCGCTCGACGCCACGGTCCACTACCGGCGCTCGTTCAACAACGCGTTCTGGAACGGCCGCCAGATGGTGTTTGGCGACGGGGACGGTGAGATCTTCAACCGCTTCACGTCGTCGCTCGACATCATCGGCCACGAGCTCACGCACGGCGTCACGCAGTACGAGGCCGGGCTCGACTACCAGGGCCAGAGCGGGGCGTTGAACGAGCACATGAGCGATGTGTTCGGCTCGCTTGTGAAGCAGCACGCGCACCGCCAGACCGTGAAGCGCGCGGACTGGTTGATCGGCGCCGGGATCTGGGCGAAGGGGATCCACGGCAAGGCGCTTCGCAGCATGAAGGCGCCGGGCACGGCGTACGACGACCCGCGCGTCGGCAAGGATCCGCAGCCCGCGCACATGGACGGTTACGTCGAGACCGACGAGGACAACGGCGGCGTGCACATCAACTCGGGCATCCCGAATCACGCGTTCTATCTGGCATCGCTCGGCTTCGGAGGCAGCGCGTGGGTCAAGGCCGGCAAGGTCTGGTACCTTGCGCTCACGCAGTCGCTGCATCGCGACGCCGACTTCATGGTCGCGGCCTCGGCCACGGTGGACGCCGCCGGACGTCAGTTCGGCACCAAGGGCGCGTCCGTGGTGCGCTCGGCCTGGAAGCAGGTGGGAATCGACGTCCAGAGTGCCTCGACGAAAAAGACGGGCACTCGGAAGCAGACGACAGCGCAGGTGAAGGGGGCCGCTCAGCGTGCGAATTCACGTGGTCCAGAGCGGAGGACTCGCCGGGCTTCGTAGAGAGCACGAACTCGACACCGATGCGCTCCCCGAGGAGGCGCGCCAGAGCCTGACACAGCTCGTGCAGGGCGTGGCATTCTTCGGACTCGCGTCGGCCCGGCTCTCGAAGCTTCCCGACATGATCCAGTACCGCGTGCGGATCGAGGAAGGCGGTCGCGCCCACGAGGTCACGTTCGACGACGGCATCGACGACACGTCGTTGCTGGAGTTGGTCGAGCGCGTGGCCGAGCTGGCGAAGGCGCGCCGCTGACGCTGTCCGCTCTCGGAGCGGAGGGCTCATGAACGCGCCACTTCGGTTGTACGCCGCCGATCGCTCGGCGGTGGTCGGCCAGCCCGCCGGGCCGATCGATCCCTGGCTGACGAGGCTCGTGAAGCTCGTGCCCGCCGAGATCGTGGCCGTTTACCTCGCCGGACGCCCGCTCGCGCAGGAGCGCTACGCCGGCCTGTGGCCGATCGCCTGCCTCGTGCTGACGATCCTCGTGCGAGCGTTCGGCACCAGCGACCGCCGCGGCCCGCAATGGCTCACCGTGCTCGTCTCCGCCGTCTCGTTCGTACTCTGGGTCTACGCCACCGGCGGGCACTTCCTCACCTACGAAGTGGACGTGAACCTGGCGGCGCTGGGCGTGCTGTTCTGGACCACACTGGTCCCCGTGTTCTGGCGAGGGCAACCGGCGGCGTAGGACCGCCTGCCGCGTGGCGCCGACCGCCGCCCGCGCGTTCGCTGTCGAGTTTCTACGGCACGACGACCGTGCGCACACCGGCGCGGTCCTGCTCCAGCGCGTCCAGCACGCCGTTGATGGCGCCGGCCTCGAGCGGCACCGTCGCGGTGACCGCGGAGGAGAGGTCGAGCTTCTTCGCGCTCGCGAAGCGGATCACCTCTTCTACCTCCGCGAGCGTGTGGTCGTTGCTGCCGATCAGCTCGGCTTCGGGCCCGAGGATCTCGCGGTAGGGGTCCAGCTCGAGCCGCTGGTCGCTCAGCGCCACCAGGACGGCGCGGCCCTGCGGCGCGAGGCAGCCGACCGTCTGGCGCATCACGGACGACAGGCCGACGAAGTCGAGCGCCACGTCGATCCCGGCGCCGCGCGTGGCGTCCTTCAGCATCGCCGCCGGATCCCCGCGCGAGGCGTCGATCGCGACCGCGCCGAGCTTCGCCGCCAGCGTCAGCTTCTCCGGGCGGATGTCCACCGCGAACACGGCGCTCGCGCCCAGCACGCGCGCGAGCTGGACGGCGGAGACGCCCAGGCCGCCGAAGCCGAACACCGCCACTCGCTCTCCGGAGCGGACACGGCCCTTCCTCAGGGCGTGGAGCGCCGTGGCCGACGAGCACATCATGATCGCGCCCCACTCGAACGGGATCTCCTGGGGCAGCTGCACCGCGTTCCTCGCGGGCACGGTGATCGTCTCGGCGAAGCCGCCGTCCACGTGGTGGCCGAGCATCGCCGCCGACGGACAGTACGTCTCGCGCCCCGCGCGACAGTGCTCGCAGGCGTTGCACGTGAGCAGGTAGTGAAGGCTCACGTGGTCGCCTGCGGAGTGGGAGCGCACGTCTGTACCCAGGCGCTCGACGACACCCGCGACCTCGTGCCCGAGCGTCAACGGCAGCGGGCCCATCGAGGAGAGGCCGCGCCGGTAGTGAGCGTCCGAGTGGCAGATGCCCGCGGCGCGCACGCGCACGAGCACCTCGCCCGGGCCAGGCTCGCGCGGGGCGACGTCGTGCAGCTCCAGCGGCCGGCTCGCCGCGGTCATGCGAACGGCCCTCATTCACACCTCGAATTGAACGTGCGAAAGCAGAGCGGAGACCCTAGCATGCCGCGAATGTCACACGCCCCACTCGCCGCCCGCGGCCCGCGCACGCCGCACCCGTTCGTGTGGTCCGCGCTCTACTTTCCGTTCGGGCTCACGTTCGGCTTCCCGTCGATCGCGCTCGGGTTCCTCGCAAGCAAGGCGGGCGTCTCGGTGGACGCGATCTCGGGGGTGGTGGGGATGAGCTGGCTACCCTCGGGATGGAAGTGGACCTGGGCACCGTTCGGCGACTACACGCTGTCGCGGAAGCTCTGGTACCGGATCGCCATCACGCTCGTCTCCGCAGGCATCATCGCGATGTCGTCGCTGCCCCTGTCGCCGCGCACGATGCCGGTCCTCATGTTCCTGGTGCTGTTCACGAGCTCGGCGGGCACGTTCATCGCGTTCGCGACCGAGGGCCTGATGACGCACAACACGCCGCCGGGCGGGCGCGGCCGCTCGGCGGGCTGGTTCCAGGCCGGCAACCAGTTCGCGCAGACCGCTGGCGGCGGGATCGGCCTCTGGCTCATGACGCACATGCCGAAGCCGTGGATGGCGGGTGTCGCGCTGGCCGCGATCCTGTGGACGTGCTCGCTGGCGCTGTTCCTGGTCGAGGAGCCGCCGCGCCACCTGCACGACGGCTCGGCGCTCGACAGGCTCAAGGACGCCGGACACCAGCTCCTCACCGTGCTGCGCTCGAAGGCCGGGCGCATCGGGCTCATTCTCGCCGTGCTCCCGATCGGCACGGGCGCCGCCCAGGGCCTGTTCGGGTCGATCGCGAGCGAGTGGAGGGCGGGCGCGGACACCACCTCGATGGTATTGGGCCTGGGCGGCGGGCTCGCGATCGTGGCCGGCTGCTTCGCGGGCGGCCGGCTCGCCGACCGCATGAGCAAGCCGTGGGCGTATGCGACCGCGTGCGCACTCGGCCTGCTCGCCTGCATCGCCATCGCGTTCTCGCCGCGCACGAACGTCGGGTTCGCGGTGGGCACGCTGTTCTACACGTTCGCGCTCGGCATGGGCGCGGCCACGATCACCGCGATGGTGCTCGCGATCATCGGCGAGACCGCGGCGGCGACGAAGATCAACCTGTTTTTCGCGCTCAACACGCAGTTCAGCTGGGTCATGCTGCGCGTGGACGGCAAGGCACACCACGCCTGGCGCACGAACGGCATGCTCTACACCGAGGCCGCCGTCGGCGTCGCGGCGCTGATCGTGTTCGCGCTGCTCGCCGGGCGCGTGCGTGGCACCGAGGTCGCGAGCCCGGCTCCCGCGTCATGAAACGGGTCGCCGCGCTGATGTTCCTCGTGCTCGCTGCGCCGCCCGCACGTGCGGTGAGCGTGCGCGCGCTCCCCGACACGGCATGGATCGAACCGGGCCGCGGCCTGCAACGCGTGCACGTCGACTTCCGCTTCGAGCACGAAGGGCCCGACACGCTCGAGCTCGCCGACGTCGTGGTGAGCGCCCACGACGCGCGCGGGCGGTTCCTGGCGAGGCGCTTCATCAGCGGCAATGGCACCGCGCCGTCGATCCGCACGCTGCCGGCGCGCACCGTGAGCGCGGGGCAGCCGCTCCTCGTCTTCAACCCGTTCGCGGAGTGGGATGCAGCGCTGCCGCTCGCCAGCCTGCGGTATCGCTTCATCCTCGAATCGGCGACGCGCGCGGAGACGGTCCATGCCGAAGTGCGCCCGCGGACATTCGAGCAGCACACCGACCTGATCCTCCCGCTGGCCGGCCGCGTGTTCGTGTTCGACGCCCACGATGGACTGGCGCACCACCGGCGGCTCGACACCACGTTCCCGCCGATCGCGAAGTTGGGGCTCACCCGCAATCCGGGGCGCTATGCCTACGACCTCAGCCTCGTGGACGAGAAGGGCTCGATGTGGCGCACCGACGGCAAGCGGAACAACGACTGGTACTCGTGGGGTGTCCCCGTGCGCGCGCCCGGCGCGGGAAAAGTGGTGGCGGCGGTGAACGACCAGCCCGACTGGGAGGTGGACCGCACGCAGCTCGCGCTCGCGGACATCATGCGTGACCCCAACACGCTCACCGGCAACTCGGTGGTGATCGACCACGGGCACGGCGAGTGCAGCCTGCTCGCGCACATGCAGCGCGGCAGCGTGCGCGTGCGTGTGGGCGACGTCGTCAAGCAGGGCGACCCGATCGGCGTGGTCGGCTATTCGGGCTCGGTGTTCACCGTGCACCTGCACTACGAGCTCCGGACCGGCGTCAGCCTCGCGGTGGAGGGCCTGCCGTCGCGGTTCAGCAGGCTCGATCGTTGGGTCGGCGACAAGCGCGTGCCGGTGAGCGACGGTTTCATCGACACCGGGGACGTGATCGAGAGCCGCTGACACGCCTGTCTCGTGATGGGCACGTATCGGTCGGCGCGCGCGAAGGCGTTCGCATTCTCGACCGATGGTTCGCGTGTTCGCGACGATTCCGTTGTGGCGCTCGCGCCCGATGTGGCATTGTCGAGACGCTGCACCGGCGCGACGCGGCGTGGCCGCGCGCTGAGCCGTCGCGCGATCCAACACCGTGTCGGGGGACACGATGCGGATCCAATTGGTGATGTTCGAAGGCTGCGCGCAAGTCGCGGCGGCGCGCGAGCTGCTGTCACGCGTGCTGTCCACGTCCGGCGGCGCGGCCGCGTTCGAGGAAGTGGACACCGAAGCGGCGGGCACTCCGGAGCGCTACCGGTCGTACGCATCGCCCACGATCCTCGTGGACGGCGAGCCGGTCGGCGGCGCCGAGCGCCACGGGAGCTGCTGCCGGCTCTACCAGGACGACGCCGGGCGTCTCGTCGGCGTGCCCTCGGAGGTCGCACTGCGCTCCGCGCTGGCCCGGGCGGCGCGCGCTCGCGCCGCACACGCCGGCGCCGTAGGTCCACCTCTCGCCGCCACCTGAGCGGCGCTTCCCCGCCCGGGCTGGCGGGGTCGCACCGCGACCAGGGCTCGTTTTTTCGTGCTTGACATGCAAGTAAATGCTTGCATAATACAGGGCAGGAGGAGGACCGGATGGACGCGGTGTTCAAGGCCCTCGCGGATCCCGGCCGGCGGAAGCTGCTCGACCGGCTGTTCGAGTCGAGCGGGCTCACGCTGGGCCAACTCTGCGAGCGCATGGGGATGAGCCGGCAGGCGGTCTCGCAGCATCTCGCGCTGCTCGAGGAGGCGAACCTCGTCAGCACGTCGTGGCGCGGCCGCGAGAAGCTCCACTTCCTGAACCCCGTGCCCATCCACGAGATCTACGACCGCTGGGTGAAGAAGTTCGAACGCATGAACCTGAAGGCGCTGGACCAGCTCAAGAAGCAACTGGAGGGAGAACGTCATGACTGAGAAGACCGAGCATGTGTACGTGATGTACATCGCCACCACGCCGAAGCGAATCTTCGACGCCATCGTGAAGCCCGAGTTCGCACGCCAGTACTGGGGCCACGAGAACGTCTCCGACTGGAAGCCGGGCTCGACGTGGGAGCACCGCGAGGCCGAGTCCGGCACGGTGAGGATCGTCGGCAAGGTGGTGGAGTCCGACCCGCCGAAGCGGCTCGTGATCACCTGGGCGTCACCCGCCGACGCCGCGAACGCGAGCGCCTACTCGCGCGTGACGTTCGAGCTGGAGCCGATCGACGAGATGGTGAAGCTCACGGTCACGCACGATCAGCTGGTGCCCGGCTCCAGCATGGAGAAGGGGATCACGCAGGGCTGGCCGCGCGTGCTCTCGAGCCTGAAGACGCTCCTCGAGACCGGCAAGCCGCTGCCGACCTGGGCGAAGGCCAAGGCGGCCCGTTGACCGACGCGCCCGCGGCCGTGGTGGTGCTGTCCGGACCACCGCGGCCCGCGGCGACATCCCGGAGGGCAGGGAGGGCTCAGCCCTCCGGCGGCCGCAGGACCAGGGCGACGGCGCGATCGCCCTGCTCGAGGCGTTCGCTCGCCTCGGGCACGATGAGCAGGCCGTGCGCCCGGGACTGCGGCCCCAGGTGGCCCGAGACCTGGGCACCGGCGGGCGTGGCCCAGAGCAGGCCGTCCTCACGCCAGGTGAGCGTCGAGCGCACGAAGTCCGTGCGCCCGGCGCGCGACTCGACGCGCCCCGCCACGCGGACGGGCACGCGCGGCCGGTCGAGCTGCGTGAACCCCTGCAGCACGCGCAGCGCGGGCCGCACCAGCACCTCGAACACGGAGGCGACCGACGCGGGATTGCCCGGGAGCCCGTAGAACACCTTCCCGTCCGCCGTGCCGAACGCCTGCGGCCGGCCCGGGCGCATCGCGACCCGCCACGACTCGATCGAGCCCAGTGTCGCGAGCGCCTCCTTCACCGGGTCGAAGTCGCCCTCCGAGACGCCGCCCATCGTGAGCACGACGTCGCTCGCCGCGAGCGCGTGGCGCACGCGCGCGGTGACGCGGCCCACGTCGTCCGGGACCCGCTCCGCGAACGTCAGCACGGCGCCGCTCGCGCGCAGCAGCAGCGCGAGCATGAGCAGGTTGCTGTCACGGATCGTGCCCGGGCGGAGCGGCTGGTCCACGTCCAGCAGCTCGTCGCCGGTGGAGAACAGTGCGACGCGGATGCGCGGCGACACCGCGAGCCGCGGTACGCCGAGCGCGGCGGCGATCGCGAGGTCCTGCGGCGAGAGCTGACGGCCCTCTTGCAGAACGGTCTCCCCGCGCGACACGTCCGCTCCGGCTTCGCGCACGTGATCGCCCACGGCCGGGGTGCGCCGCACCTCGCAGCGCTCGTCCACGCCCGAGCCCAGGCGCATGGCCTCCTCGAACGGCACGATCGCGTCCGCGCCCTCCGGCAGCATGGCGCCGGTCATGATGCGCGCCGCTTCTCCGGGCGCGAGCGGACGCTCGGGCGCGCGACCCGCCGGCAGCACCTCGGTGACGCGCAGCATGACCGGGCGCGCCTCGCTCGCGCCCGCGAGGTCCGCGCTCCGCACCGCGAACCCGTCCATGGCCGTGTTGCGGAACGGCGGCAGCGGGTGGGAGGCCACGAGCGGCTCGCGCAGCGCGCGCCCGGCGCAGTCCTCGAGCGAGACGGTCTCCGCGGGCAGCGGCCGCACGGCCGCGAGCACACGGGCGCGAGCCTCGGCGTACGAGAGCGGGATGGGCGCGCTCATCGCGCGCGAGCGCCCGAGCGTTTCTTGGAAGCTCGCGCGGGCGCGGCCGGCGGGCGCGCCGCGCGCCGCCACTCGCCCGAGCGCCCGCCGCGCTTTTCCCACAGCGCCACGTGCTCGATCACGAGCGAGCGGTCGACCGCCTTCAGCATGTCCACGAGCGTGAGCGCGGCGGCGCTGACGCCGGTCAGCGCCTCCATCTCCACGCCGGTGCGCCCGGTGGTGCGCACGCGGCACTCGATGTGCACCGCAGCCGGACGCTCGCTGAGCGTGAACACCACGTCCACCGCCTCGACGCGGAGCGGGTGCGCGAGGGGGATCCACTCGTCGGTGCGCTTGGCGGCCATCACCGCGGCCAGGTGCGCCGTGGCGAACAGGTCCCCCTTGGGTGTCTTCCCCTGCCGCACGAGCCGGAGCGTGCCGGGGGCCATACGCACGCGGCCGCGGGCCACGGCCTCGCGCACCGTCTCGGCCTTGGCGCTCACGTCCACCATGCGGACACGGCCGCGCGCGTCGAGATGGGAGAGTGGGCACATGGAAAGGCGAGCATAGGAATGCGCGCGCGCGAGCGTCAACCACGAGGTCCTGCTACGATCGAGCGCGACCCGCACCGCCCCATGTCCACTCCCCACCGCCCACCCACTTCCGCCCGACACGCGTTCGCGCTGGCGTTCGACCTCGCGGTCCGCCGCGACGCGCTCCAATCGCTGCTGATCCCGCTGCTGCTGCACGCGCCGTGGCTCGTGCTCCAGGCGGTGGTCCCGACGCCGGAGGAGCCGGGTGGCTTCGTGGCCGGGAACCTGATGCTCTCGAGCGTCATCCTCGTGGGCGACTTCGTGGTCTCGCTGCTCGTGGCGGCGATGCTGCGTTTTCGGGCGCGCTCCGTGTACGAGTCGGGGCCGAGCCACCGGCCGGCCCCGGCGCTCCAGTGCTACGCGCGCGGCGCGCGCCGCCTGCCGTGGCTGTTCGCGGCCGAACTGCTGCGGAACGCCGCCATCTTCGGCGGCGGACTGTTACTGCTGCTCCCCGGCATCTGGGTGGGGTTCCGATTCTCGCTCGCCACCGAGGCCGTGGTGCTGGGCCGGACCGGTGTGATCGGAGCGTTTGGCCGCTCGTACAGCCTCACCGAGGCGCGGCTCGAGCGCTGGCTCGAGATGATCGCGTTCTCGGTGGTGATGGTGCTGTGCGTGCTCTTCAGCTGCGCGCTTGGCTTCCTCGCGTTTCCGTCGACGTCGTGGTCGACATGGGCGACCGTGGCGCTCTTCCTCCTGTCGCTCGTCATGTCGGTGATCCAGTACGCGTGGACGTTCTTCTACCTGCACCTGGAGGACACGGATGAGGGGGCCGCGCCCGGCGAGCCGGGCGCGGCAGCGGGTCCCGGCCCGGGGCTGGCAACGGGGCAGCCCCGCCTGACCGTCGTCGAGGGCGGCCGCCGCCAACATGACGCCAGTGCTCCGAAGATTGCAGATGACGCCGAAGCTGGCCCTAAGCCGTTGTGATTTCGAGCGGACCTGGCGTGTAACCGATTGATCCGCGCGGTATCTGCAATCTTCGGAGCACAAGGCAGCGGTTGAGGGGGCCCCGAGACCGTGCCATATTGAAACGGTGAGCCCTCGCATCGCGTCCAACGCCGCTCCCGTACGGTGCCGCGCCACCCGCTAGGCCCTCCGGGGGCCACGCCGGCGCGGGGTGGAGCGGCTCCGCGCGCCGCATCCGTGCGCGCGGCCGCGAGCCCGGCACCCCAGGTGGGCGAGCTCCCGCTGCCGCCGATCGTGGGCGCGAGCGCGCGCATGCAGCGGCTCCTGAAACTCGTGGCACGCGTGGCACCCACCGAGAGCACGGTGTTGATCCTCGGCGAGAGCGGCACCGGCAAGGAGCTGGTCGCACGCTCGCTCCACGTGCTGTCGCGGCGCGCGCAGGGGCCGTTCATCGCCGTGAATGTGGGCGCGCTGCCCGACTCGCTGATCGAAAGCGAACTCTTCGGTCACGCGAAGGCCGCGTTCACGGGCGCCACGTCCGACCGCGGTGGCCTCGTCGAAGCCGCGCACCAGGGCACGCTGTTCCTGGACGAGATCGGCGACATGCCGCTCGCCACCCAGGTGAAGCTCCTGCGTACGCTCGAGAACAATGAGGTCCGGCGGCTCGGTGAGAACGTGCCGCGACTGGTGGACGTTCGCGTGGTGGCGGCCACGCACCGCGACCTCCAGTCGCTGGTCGCGGAGGGCCGCTTCCGCGACGACCTCTACTACCGGTTGAACGTGGTGCAGATCGAGATGCCGCCGCTGCGCGAGCGCAGCGGCGACGTGGGACTGCTGGCGTCCTACTTCCTGGATCGTGCCGCGCGGCGCACCGGGAGGAAGATGCTCCGCTTCACGCCCGAGGCCGAGATGTTGCTCGGTCGCTACGAGTGGCCGGGGAACGTGCGCGAGCTGGAGAACGCGGTGGAGCACGCGGTCGCCGTGAGCGAGGGCTCGCTGCTGGGTGCAAACGATCTGCCCGCGTCGGTGCGCACGCCGCGGCTGCTCGCGCCGCGGGCCGGCGGCGATCCCGAGCTTCCCGGCTCCCTGGCGCGCGACGCGGCTCTTGGAACCGCGCGCCCGCGCGGGTCGGGACGCGATCCCGATGCGCGCTCGCTCGACGACGTCACTCGCGAGCACGTGCTGCGAGCACTCGCGCGCCACGCCGGCAACGCCACCGCCGCGGCGAAGCAGCTTGGCGTGTCGCGCACGACGCTGTGGCGGATGCTCAAGCGCTGGGGCGTCTCGCGCAACGCGACGCGCGGGAGCTGAGCGCGTGGCCTCGGACCGGCGCTACTACGACGACAGCTACACCACGCGGTTCACCGGCGAGGTGGCCGCGGTCGGCGAGCACGCGGGGAAGCCCGCCGTCGAGCTGGCCTCGACCTGGTTCTATCCCGAGAGCGGCGGCCAGCTCGCCGATCGTGGCGCGATCGGGTCCGCAGCGCTGCTCGACGTCCAGGTCGGCGACGACGACCGCGTGTGGCACGTCGTGGACGCGCCGCCGGCCGGCGGTCCGTTGGAGTGCTCGATCGACTGGGCGCGCCGGTTCGACCACATGCAGCAGCACACGGGCCAGCACATCCTCTCGGCGGCGTTCGAGCGACTGCTCGATGCGCCCACGCTCTCGAGCACGCTCGGCGCCGAACGGAGCGTCATCGAGGTGGGCCTGGCCGACGTCGACTGGCGCACGGTGGAGCGCGTCGAGGAGGCCGCGAACCGCGTGCTCTGGGACGACCGCGCGCTCAAGCTCCACTGGACCGACGATGCCCACGTCGGCGAGTTCCCGCTCCGGAAGCCGCCCAAGGTCACCGGGCGCATCCGTGTCGTGGAGGTGCCGGACTGGGACTGGTCCGCCTGCGGCGGCACACACACGCGGCGCACGGGCGAGGTCGGGGCGGTCAAGATCGTGGGCTGGGAGCGACTGCGCGGCAACGTGCGGTTCGCGTTCCTGTGCGGCGGTCGCGCGCTCAAGGACCACGCGTGGCGCACGGAGGCGCTGCTCGAGGCCGCAAAGCGGCGGAGCCGCAGCGACCGCGAGCTGGTCGCGCACCTGGAGCGTGCGCTCGAGGAGCGCGACGAGCTGCGCAAGCGGCTGAGCGCGCTCTCGGTGCGGCTGCTCGCGGACGAGGCGCGCGCCGCCGTGGGCTCGCCGCCGCGGCCCGTGCGCGTGCTCGCGACCGAACGCTCGCGCGACGAGGTGCGCGCGTTCGCGCTCCAGTGTCTCGAAACGGGGGCGCCGTGGGTGATCTCGGCGGCGACCGCACCCGAGCCCGCGCTCGTGATCGCGCGCGCGAAGACCGGTCAGGGGGCGCTCGACCTGCGCTCGCTCGTGCCCGCGCTGCTCGCGGCGGCGCGCGGGAAGGGCGGTGGCAGCCCCGACATGGTGACGGTCGCGCCCGCGGATGCCGAGGGCGCACGCGCGGCGTTCGAGACCGCGGTCGCGGCACTCGCGGAGCGCGAGGCCACGTAGGAACGCCGCGCTCGCTCGCGGAAAAGTAGAAGGCCCCGCGCGAGCGTTCGCGCGGGGCCCATTGATCACGGGGCCGATCCGACCTAGTGCCGGCCCTTCTTCTTCTTCGCGAGCGCGCGGGCTACGGGCTTCGGCTTGGGCCTCGCCGCCGGCTTGGCTGCCGCCGCGGCACGGACCTGGGCCGCGGGCCTCACGGGCAGCACGATCCGCGTGGGCGTGACCACGCGCGCGGACGGGATCACCCGCGTCGATGCCGCCACCCGCGTGCGGGCCGCCACCGGCACGCGCGCCTTGCTGCCGTTCGTCTTGGCCCCGAGCTTCGAGCCGCTGACCTTGGAGCCCTTCGCCGCCATCTTCGGCCGCGCCACCGCGACCGGCTTGCCGAGCGGCGTCACCGGGCGGAAGCCGCCGTGCGCGGTGGTGGGCATCTGGCGCACCACGGCGAAGCCCATCTTCGCCATCGCGGCGCGACGCGCGCGCGCCTGCTCGTCGTCATAGATGGCCTGCTGCTGGAGCTGGTTCGGCTTGAGCCCGTAGTTGAAGTCGGGCAGCAGCACGCGCGGCACCGCACGGCCCACGAAGCGCTCGATGCCGGCGAGATGCCGCTGCTCCTCGGGCGCCATGAGCGTGAACGCGTCGCCCTGCGCATCGGGCCGGCCGGCACGGCCGATCCG
>DATNFC010000157.1:0-6577 GCA_035606545.1 Candidatus Methylomirabilota bacterium | reverse complement strand
CACCGGTAATCCCTCGTTCACGGTCGGGCTCCACGATGCGCTGGGCGGTGCCCACGCCGTGCTCGTGATCGACGCCGACGAGCCGCCGGGCTCCGGGCCGGCGCCGGCAACCGGTTCGCTTGCGCGCGTGGACGTGACGCTGGGTGGCTCGGGTGCGGGGCAGGGCTTCGGCTCGGTCACGCTCGCGATCCCCGACGATCCCGAGCTCGAAGGGAAGCGACTGCACGGCCGCTGGTACGTGGACGATCCCGCGGCGGCGGGCGGCGTGGCTGCGAGCGCCGCGTTCAGCTTCGCCGTGTTCGGACCGCACGGTGAAGGGCTGCTGACGGTGCCACCCGGCGGCGGCTCGACGCCTCGCGCGCTGCGGCTCGCGCCGGGCCGGCCGACGCCGTTCGCCACCAGCACGCTGATCGCGTACGACCTCTACACCGCGGCGAGCGTGCGGCTCGTCGTCTACGACGCGCAGGGTCGCTCGGTGCGCACGCTCGTGGACGGCGCGACGCAGTTCCCCGGGAGCTACAGCGTCACCTGGGACGGGCGTGACGACGGCGGCCGCCCGGTCGCGGCGGGCGTCTACTTCTACAGGCTCCAGGGCCCGGGCAGCGGCCAGACGCTGCGCACGGTGAAGCTGTAGCGACGATTCCCGCCGACAGCGGTCGCTGACTCGCGGGCAGCGGCCCACGCGCGGTGCGGCGCGTGCCTCTGTTAGGGTGTCGCGCCATGGGAAAAGCGGCCCTCTTCTTCCTCAGCGCGCTGCTCCTGCTCATGGCGGGCTCGGCGTGGATCGCGCTCTATCCCACGGTGCCGGCGGACCTGGGCGGGGTGGCGAACCTCGACGCGAGTGCCACCCGCGTGCGCATCCCGGTGGACGAGGCCGACTCGCTCGACGCCTGGTACCTGCGCGGCAGCCAGCCGGCCGCGGTCGTGCTGTTCGCCGGCTACGCTCGCGACCACCGACGCATGTGGCGCTACGCGGGCTTCCTGCACAAGCAGGGGTTCCACGTGCTCACGTTCGATTTCCGCTCGGCGCGCGCCACGGCACGAAAGCCGACGACGCTCGGCTACTGGGAAGTGCGCGACGCGCGCGCGGCGCTCGACTGGCTGCGCGGGCGGCCGGGGCTCACCGGGGCGCGCATCGGGTTCCTCGGCGAGTCGCTCGGGGGCGCCACGGCGCTGGCGGTCGCGGCGGAGCGGCCGGACGTGACGGCCGTGGTCGCGGACTGCCCGTTCTCGAGCGCCGACGAGGCGATCGCCGACGGGTTCGGGTGTGTGCTCCACCTGCCGCGCTGGCCGCTCGCGCCGTTCGCGCGCCAGGTGGGCCGGATCGCAACCGGGCACGACATCGGCGCACTCGATGTCACCAAGGCCGTCCGCAAGCTCAGTGGCCGGCCGGTGCTGTTGATCCAGACTCGGCGCGGCGATCGCTTCTCGGCGACGCAGGTCGACCGGCTCACGGCGTCGCTCGGCGCGAACGGCGAGACGTGGAACGTGGACGACGTCAAGCACACCGAAGCCTGGCTCCACTACCGCGACGAGTACGAGCGGCGCGTGAGCCACTTCTTCGCCGAGCACCTCGGCACCACCTGGACGGCCGCGCCCGTTTCGGCGCGTGCGCCGGGCAAGCATCCATGAGCACGCGCGCCACGGTCCGCATCGGCACGCAGGGCTGGTCGTACGTGGACTGGAACGGCGTTTTCTTCCCGCCGGGCTCGAAGCAGGAGGACCGGCTGCCGTTCTATGCCGGGGTGTTCGACACCGTGGAGTTGGACACCACGTTCTACACGGCACCCAAGCCCACGATCGCGCGGTCGTGGGCGCGGCACACACCCGGGAGCTTCCGCTTCGCGGCCAAGCTGCCGCGCGCGATCACGCACGAGGCACTGCTGCGCGACTCGGCCGCCGCGCTCGGCGAGTTCGCGCGGTCACTGGAGCCGCTCGGCGAGCGGCTCGGACCGGTCCTCGTGCAGATGCCCGCGGAGTTCACGCGCGACGACGACACGCCGCGCATCCTCGACGCGTTCCTCGCGGCCAAGTCGGAGGGCCTGCGGGCGGCGGTGGAGTTCCGCCACGCGAGCTGGCACCGCCCCGAGACCTGGGAGCTGCTGCGGCGTCACGGCGTCGCCGTGGCGTGGACCGAGTGGCGCGAACTGCCGCGGGTGACCGAGGTGACGGCGGACTTCCTCTACCTGCGCTGGTTGGGCGACCGCCGCGACATCGAGCGCTATGACCGCGTGCAGATCGATCGCGAGGATTCGTTCCGCGCCTGGGAGGTGGACGTGATGAAGGCGTTGGGCCAGGTGCGCGAGATCTACGGCTACTTCAACAACCACTGGGCGGGGCACTCACCGGCGAGCGCGAACGAGATGAAGCGCCGGCTCGGGCTCATGGTGATCGAGCCGCGCGACCGCTGGCCGCAGGGCGAGCTGTTCGGCCGATGAGCGAGCCCAAGTCGCCAGCGACGTTCCGCCCCGCGCCCGCAGCGGGCGCGCCGGGGCCACGCCGTGCGGCGGTGGCGTTCATCTTCATCACCGTGCTGATCGACGTGCTCGCGATCGGGCTCATCATCCCGGTGCTGCCGCGGCTCGTGGAGCAGTTCATGGGCGGCGACACGGCGCGAGCGGCGAGCGTGTTCGGCGCGTTCGGCACCGCGTGGGCGCTGATGCAGTTCCTGTGCTCGCCGATCCTCGGCTCGCTCTCCGACCGCTTCGGCCGCCGCAGCGTGATTCTGCTTTCGTGCCTCGGGCTCGGGCTCGACTACGTGTTCATGGCGCTCGCGCCGTCGCTCGGGTGGCTGTTCGTGGGCCGCATCATCTCGGGCATCACGGCCGCAAGTTTCTCCACGGCGCTGGCGTATATCTCCGATGTCACGCCGCCCGAGAAGCGCGCGGCGAGCTTCGGCTTGATGGGCGCGGCTTTCGGCATGGGCTTCGTGCTCGGCCCGGCCGTGGGCGGCCTGCTGGGTGGGCTCAGCCCCCGCGCTCCGTTCTGGGTGTCTGCCGTGCTGGCGCTTGTGAACGTGCTCTACGGCTGGTTCGTGCTCCCCGAATCCCTGTCGCGCGAGCACCGGCGGTCGTTCGACTGGAAGCGCGCGAACCCGGTGGGCGCGCTGGCGGTGTTGGGCACGCGCAAGGGACTGCTGGGGCTGGTCGGCATCTACGGGCTCTACATGCTTGCGCACCAGGCGCTCCAGAGCACGTTCGTGCTCTACGCCGAGCACCGCTATCACTGGGACGCGCGGACGGTCGGGCTCATGCTCGCCGCGGTGGGTGCGTGCACGATCGTGGTCCAGGGCGCGCTCGTGCGCTTCGCGGTCGCGCGCATGGGGGAGCGGCGCACGCTGCTCCTGGGGCTCACCGGCGGCACGCTCGGCTTCCTCGGTTACGCGCTCGCGGGGACGGGTGCGGCGATCATGGCCGTCGTACCGGTGTTCGGGATCATGTTCTTCAGCGGTCCGCCGCTCCAGGGGCTCATGGCGCGCAAGGTGCAGCCGAACGAGTACGGCCTGCTGCAGGGCGCGAACGCGAGCATCATGGGCATCGCCGGCATCATCGGCCCGGTGCTGTTCACGCAGGTGTTCGCGTTCTTCCTGCAGCCGCACCGTGGGCTCTACGCGCCGGGCGCGCCGTTCTTCCTCGGCGGCGTGCTCATGGCGACGGCTTGGATCCTGGCGTGGAATGTGGCGCGCGTGGAGCCCGGTAACGCCGGAACCGCCTAGCTTCGCGCGCCGGCTCCGCTGTCGGCCTTGCCCTTCAACGTCGACAGCGCACGGATCCCGGCCTCGCGGGCGGCGTCGATCTCGGCCTCGGAACCGCTCAGGTACATGCGGCCGAACGCGCCGAACAGCGACGCGTCGATCAGCTTCACGCGCGCGGCCTTCAATGCCTCGTTCGCCGCGAACGCGATGTAGCCCGCGGGCTCGCTCTCGAGGATGAACAGCGACTCGCCGGCGATCAGCTGGTCGCCGTAGCGCATCTTGTTGATGACCTGCGCGTGGTAGGGCTCCACGGCGCGGATCACCTGGTCGCTCACGACGCGCGGCTGGATGCGATCCTTCTCCGTGAGGTCGAGGTAGTCGAGCACGGCCTTGCCCGCGTTCAGCACCTGGCCCTGGTCGCGGTGGTGGAACTCCAGCAGCCCGAACGCACGCTCGACGACCATGATCGCCGGCGTCGAAGCCGTGGCCTTCAATGCCACGTCGGTGATGCGGTTGATCACCAGCCCGGGCGCGGTCTCGATGAACATCGACGCGTCACCCGCCACGGGCAGGAAGCCGCGCGCCGTGGTGCCGATGAACGCCGCGAGCTGCGGCTGGAGCGCGTCCAGGAACACGTACGTGCGAAGCGTGACGTCGGCCATGGTCGCGGACCCTACGCAGCGCCGGTGCGCCCGTCAACGCGCATCGGGCTCACCCCAGCTCCGCGAGCCGCTGCCACAGTGACTCCAGCTCGGAGCGCACGCGCTCGTACTCGACCACGATGCCCTGCGATCGCGCGGCGTCGTGGTAGAGCTCGGGGTCGGCGAGCTGCTCCTCGAGGTGGCGCTGCCGCGTCTCGCGCTCGGCGATCTCGGTCTCGAGCCGGGCGATCTCGCGCTGGCGCTTCCGCGATGCGTTCTGGGTGGTGCGGTCGGGGTGGGGCTGCGTCGCGGCCGGCGACGCGCCGCGGCCGGCGGTGGCGGCGGGAGCGGGCGAGGGCGCGGGGTTCCCGGACCCGCCCGCTTTCGGCGGGCTCCCCGCTTTCTGCGCGTTCCCGGCCGGGGGCCGCGAGCGGGCGCGCTGGCGCTCCGACTCCTCGGCGACGCGGTTCAAGCGAGTGCTCTCGTAATCGTCGTAGCCACCGGGGTAGAGGGCGACCCGGCCGCCGTTCACCTCCAGCACGCGCGTCGCCACGCGCGCCATGAGCGAGCGGTCGTGCGTCACCACGATGACGCCGCCGGGGTACTGGGCGAGCGCGTCCTCGAGCACGTCCTTGCCGGCCAGGTCGAGGTGATGCGTCGGCTCGTCCATGAGCAGCAGGTTGCTGGGCGTGAGCAGCAGCCGGGCGAGCGCCACGCGCTGGCGCTCGCCGCCCGAGAGCACCCGGCACGGCTTGAACACGTCATCGCCCGAGAACAGGAACGTGCCGAGCAGGCTCCGGAGCCGCGGCCGCCACTCGTCGCTCGCCACGTCCTCGAGCGATTGGAGCACGGTGAGGCGTCCGTCCAGTGTCTCCGCCGCGTGCTGGGCGAAGTACGACATCTTCGTGAGCGGCGGCAGCTCGCGCTCGCCCAGACGGGGTTCCAGCTGTCCGGCAAGCACGCGCAACAGCGTCGTCTTGCCGGCGCCGTTCGCGCCCACGATCGCCAGCTTCTCGCCCTTCTCGATCTCCACGCGCGCGTGCGCGATCACATCCGGTCCGCCCTCGTAGCCGAACGACAGGTCGCGAAGCCGGATCAACGTGCGGCCCGCGTGCGGCGGGTCGGGGAACGAGAAGCGGATGCTGCGCGCCAGCCGCGGGATGACCTGGTGCTGGGCCTTCAGCCGATCGATCTGCTTGCGCTTGCTCTGGGCCTGCGCGGCCTTCGTGTTCTTGGCGCCGAAGCGCTCGACGAAGCGCTGGAGCTGCGCGATCTTGGCATCGAGCTGCGCGTTGCTCGCCGCCGCCTGCTCGCGACGGAGCGCCTTTTCCTCGATGTAGAGCGAGAAGCGCATGCTGTAGGGCGTGAGCTTCCCGTGCTCCAGCTCACGCACCTCGTTCGCGACGCGGTCCAGGAACACACGGTCGTGCGACACCACGACGAGCCCGCCGGCGAAGTCCTCGAGGTAGTCCTCGAGCCACTCCATCGCCGGCAGGTCCAGGTGGTTCGTGGGCTCGTCCATGAACAGCACCGTGGGATCGGCAAGCAGCAGCGCGGCGAGCGCCGCGCGCATGCGCCAGCCGCCGGAGAACTCGGCGAGCGGCCGGTCCTGGTCGGTGGTGGAGAAGCCGAGACCCGAGAGCACGCGCCGCGCCTCGGGCTCGAGCGTGTGCTCGTCGTGGTGCTCGAGGTGGTGCTGGAGGTCGCCCGCGCGCTCGAGCATCGATTCGAGCCGCGGGTCGTCGGCACCGATGCTGGACAGCTCCTCATGCAGCGCGTCCAGCTCGGTGCGCATGTCCAGGAGCGCACGGTGGGCCTCCATGGCGCGGTCCAGCACGGTGCCGTCGTAACGCTCGGCCGCCTCCTGCGGCAGGTAGCCGATGCGCGTCCCGCGCGGGCGCACGCAGGTGCCGGATTCGGGCGTGGCCTCGCCGAGGATCAGGCGGATGAGCGTGGTCTTGCCGGCGCCGTTCGGGCCCACCAGCGCGCAGCGGTCGCCCGGGCCGATGACCCAGTCGACGCCGTCGAACAGCACGCGCTCGCCGATGGCGTAGCGCACGTCCTGGAGCTGGATCATCGGCCGCCGCCCCCGGTCGGAGCCCCCGAAAGACCCGGGTGGGCAGGCAACGACGTTGACCCGGGGCCGGGGTTTACCGAATAATCGCGCCGCCGATACTCGGCCCGGGTCGCTGTGGTCGCGCCCCGGGTTCCCGCTGGCCCGAAAGGCGTTCCCCCGCGCACG
>DATNFC010000156.1:0-4266 GCA_035606545.1 Candidatus Methylomirabilota bacterium | reverse complement strand
CAGCTCGCCGTCGAACCACACCTCGCCGCCGCCGTAGTCGGGGCGCTGGATCAGCACCAGGTCCCAGTGGATGCGCGAGCGGTTGCCGTTCTCGGTCGTCTCGTAGCACTGACCGGGCGTGAAGTGGAGCGAGCCGGCGATTTTCTCGTCGAACAGCGTGTCTTTCATCGGGTGGAGGACGTGGGGATTGAACCCGAGCGAGAACTCGCCCACGTAGCGCGAGCCCTCGTCGGTATCGAGCAGTTTCTCCAGCTTGTCCTGCGGCGTTCCCGTGGCCTTGACGATGCGGCCCTTCGCGAACGTGAACGCGAGCCGGTCGTACGTGGTTCCGAGGTACACGCTCGGCGTGTTGTACGTGATCGTGCCCTCGACCGAGTCGCGCACCGGCGCGGTGAAGCACTCGCCGTCGGGGATGTTGCGCTCGCCGAAGCAGGGGATGACGCCGATGTCCTTGATGCTGAAGCGCAGGTCGGTGCCCGGGCCCTTGAGCTGCACCTTGTCGGTGCGCTTCATGCGCTCGACGAGCGGCCGCATGGCGTCGCGCATGCGCGCGTAGTCCACGTTGCAGACGCGGAAGTAGAAGTCCTCGAACGCCTCGGTGCTCATGTTCGCGAGCTGCGCCATCGCCGCGTTCGGGTAGCGGAGCACCACCCAGCGCGTGTGGTTGACGCGGTAGTCGAGGTGCACGGGCTTGGCCACGATCTGCTGGTAGAGCGACATCTTGTCGCTCGGCACGTCCGCCAGCTCGCTCACGTTCGCCGAGGCGCGGATGCCGATGTAGGCCTGGACCTGCTTCATCTGGTGCAGCTCGAGCTCGGCCTGGACCTTCAACTGGGCCTCGGTGGCGCCCACGAGCTGGTTGCGGATCACGGCGTTGCTGCGCAGCGAGACGACCGGGATCGCGCCCACCGCGCGCGTCTCCTCGATCAGGTCGAGCACCAGGCCGTCGTTCAAGTCGAACGACTCGATCAGCACGGCCTCACCCGCGCGCAGCTCGCACGAGTGGTGGACGATGAGGTGGGCCAGTTTGCGGGTACGGGGATCGCGCATGGGGGCTCCGGCCAGGGGCGAGGGTTGAAGGCGGCGGAGCCTAACACAGCCGGTTGACGCTCGGCCGCGCGTCCCGCGAGCATGTCGAGCCGCTGTTCGTCCGTCCGGAGGTCTCACCATGCAGCAGCGCATCCGCGTCGCCATCCTCGGCACATCGTTCGGCCGCCTCGTCCAGGCGGTGGGGTTCCAGCGCCACCCGGGCTTCGAGCTCGTCGCTATCGCGGGCCGCGACGCGGAGAAGACGCACAAGATCGCGGCCGAGATGGGCATCGCGACGGCGTACGGCGACTGGCGCGAGCTGCTGCGCCGCGAATCCCCCGGCCTGGTGTGCGTGGTGACGCCGGTTCACCTCCACCACGACATGTTCCTTGCGGCCGTGGCCGCGGGTGCGCACGTGCTGTGCGAGAAGCCCACGGCGATGCATCGCTGGCAGGCGATCGCCATGCGCGACGCCGCGCTCGCCGCCGGCCGCGTGGCGGGGATCAACCACGAGTTCCGGTTCTACCCGGCACGCACGTACGCCGTGGACATGGTCCGCCGCGGCGCCATCGGCCGGCCGCGCCGCGGCGAGATCCTCGGCCGCTACCCGACCTGGGTGCGCGCCGACACGCGGCCGATGAACTGGCTCGCCGACGCCGCGCGCGGCGGCGGCATCCTCGGTGCGCTGGGCTCGCACCACACCGATTGCCTGCGCACGTTCTTCGGCGAGCCGCTCACCGCGCTCGCGAGCGTGCGCGTCGACCAGCCGCGTCGCGGCGGCGACACCGCCACCGCCGACGACGCGTGCACGGTGCACTACGAATTCGCGGGCGGCGCCACCGCGCTCGTCGACCTCAACGCCTCGGCGCCCTACCGCTGGGAGCGCTTCGAGATCCACGGCGAGGAGGGCTCGCTGCGCTGGGACGACAACGGCTACCGGCTGTGGCGGATCGACGTCGGGAAGGCCCCGGAGGAGCTGGCGATCCCGCCCGAGTTCGCGCTCGCGCCGCGCGACGGCGATCCGCCGCTCGTGGCGCCGTTCGGGGTGATCGTGGACCGGCTCCACCGCGCGATCGCCAACGGCGAGCCGCTCGCACCGAGCTTCGCCGACGATGCCGTGCCGGTGCAGTGCGCGCTCGACGCGTGCCGCGCCTCGAGCGCCGCCGGCGTGCGCGTCGCGGTGGATCGCGCGCGGCCCGCGCCCGCGGGCGAGCCGAAGGTCCTGACGACAGCCTGACATACTCAGGCGCTGCGACCTGAGCACGCTCGGCATGTCCCACCGCGGGTTGGACCCTCGTAGATGGGGGTGGCTATACTCGCCCCGAGCTTTCTGCACCTCTTGTACGCCACGCGAAACGGGGGAACGACCGCAATGGCGGATTGGGATGTCATCGCCAAACAACGCCTGACCGAGGACTGGGGCACGCTGCGCGCCGCCTACCTGCCGCTCAACCAGGGCATGCGGCGCACGATCGAGTTCCTCGACAAGGGCGGCGGCACGTTCGACGAGCTGCTCGCGGTCGTGCGCGAACGCGTCGAGGGCTCGCTCCACAACCTCGCGGCGCTCACGAACCGCCGCTCGCCGTGGGTGCGACTCGAGGCCATCCGCAACCTGCGCGTGCTCGCGACCGGCATGCGCGGCGCGGCCTCCGACGATCCACGCGCGCTCCTGCGCTACCTGTTTGCGTTGAGCGAGCTGCTCGGGAATGTCTGGCGCGACGCGCCCACCGAGGCGCGCATCTCCCAGAACCTGAAGGTCGAGGGCGAGCTGGACTTCTGGTTCGGCTGCGACTGCTGCGCGGTCGGCCGGCTCGTCGCCGCCGCGCCCGACGATCCCCCCGACCTGCTCAAGGGTCGCGAGGTCCAGCTGGTATGGGAGGTGGATGCGCTGTTCGCGTGGACGCTCGACGAGTTCGAGGACTACCTCGCGAGCGAGCGCTACGCGCTGCCGACGACATCGCGCGTCACCGCGGTCGAGGATCTCGGCCTGCCGGTCGTGGATGTGCCGAGCGATGCGCTGCGCCGGGGCAAGGACTGGTTCGGGGGCCAGGGGGGCGGGCTGTTCGGTCCGCTCGACCTCAAGTACCTCGAGTTGACGTAGACGCCGCCGCACGCGCGGCGTTCGAGGAATCACCCGCGGCCGAGCGGTCGCGTGATCGAAGCCGTACATCGAGCCGCCGATGAGCGGCACACCACGGATCGTCCGCACGAGATCCCCACAGGAGGACGTCCCATGAAGAAGCTTCTGACCTTCGTCACCATCCTCGGCCTCGTGATCGCGGCCGGGGCGTATGCGAAGGGCGAGAAGGATTCCGGCCACGCGACGACGGCGAAGTCGGCCTCGTGGACCGGCGAGATCGTCGACGCCGGCTGCTACATCGGCCACGGCGCGATGGGTGAGAAGCACGCCGAGTGCGCGCTCAAGTGCGCGTCGCAGGGCATGCCGCTCATGCTGCTCGGCAAGGACGGCAAGGCCATCCTGCTGACGCCGAACCACGACAACCCGGATGCCTACGAGTCGCTGAAGAAGATGGCCGGCTCCATGGCCACGGTGACCGGCACGCTCGCCGAGCGCGGCGGCGTGAAGGGCATCGACGTGACGGCGGTCGCGGCCGCGACCACCACGACGACGGGCTCGAAGTAGTCGCAACGCGCGCGGCGCGCGGGGACGATCCGCAGTCCGGATACGATCCCGCGCGCCGCCGCATGTCACGATGAGAATCCTCACCGTGCTGGTCCTGCTCGCCATCGCCGGCGCGCTCGGCGTGGCGTGGCTCAGGCGCCCTCACCTGCCGCCGGCCGAGCGCGGACGCAGGCTCGCCGAGGAGCAGGGCTGCTTCGCCTGCCACGGCGCCGCGGGCACGAAGGGTGCTGCGAACCCGGGCCGCACCGACAAGACGGTGCCCACGTTCGCCGGTGACCTGATGATGTACGCGAACGACGCGCACGAAGTGCGCGAGTGGATCCTGAACGGCGTGACGGCGAAGAAGCGCGAGAGCAAGACGTGGCAGGCGCAGCGTGCCGCGGGTGCGCTGCGGATGCCGGCGTTCCGCAACAAGCTCTCCGACCGCGAGGTCTCGGACCTGGTCGCCTACGTGATGCTCGTGAGCGACAGCCCGGAGCCCGAGGACTCGCTGGCCCTCGCGGGGCGCGATCGCGTGAAGGCGCTCGGCTGCACCGGCTGCCACGGGTTCGGCGGCCGGCTCGCGCTCCCCAATCCCGGCTCGCTGAAAGGTT
>DATNFC010000155.1:0-2342 GCA_035606545.1 Candidatus Methylomirabilota bacterium | reverse complement strand
GCCCCGGGCACGACGGCCGGTCTGCCGCAGGTCACGCCGGGATCCGACACGCGAGCGTCGGGACCCGGCGATTTTTTCGTCCGTGCACCGAGTCCAAGGCAAGAGCCCCCGCGAGTCGATCGCGAGGGCCGCGAGAGGGTGAGCAGGGGAGTGGATCAGGCGCCGAACACGAGTTCTCCGACCGGTGCGGACGGGGCGGCCAGCACGGGCTTGGGCCCGGTCACCGCGCCGTCGTGGGTGATATTGCGGACGTGGAGCGCGAAGTGGCGACCATGGCGGATCAGCTCGCGGAGCGACAGCCAGAGCAGCTCGCCGCGCCGTGCCTGCCGGAGCATGGGCGTCCAGATCGGGGCCGGGATCACTTCCTCCCAGCGCGTGGCCGGCAGCGTCGCGAGCGCACCATGCGCGCCCAGGAACGCTGACTCCAGCGCCAGCAGGATCTCGCCGCGGCTCGGCGCGCACGTGCGCACCTCGTGCGTCCCGGGGCCGTACGCGATCTCGTGGATGCGCCGCACCCGCGCCACGAACCCCATCGCCAGCTCCCGCGCCGATGCGCCGCAATCCTGCTCGCGCTCATCGAAACGCTCGGTCGGGAACGCGTGCAGCATGCGCACGGTCTTCTTCAGCTCCTGGGCCAGGATCTGCTTGTACGCCTGCCTGACGAAGAACATCTCGAACACCATCGAGCCTCCGCGTGTTTCCGCCCCGCCCGTGATGAGCGGGTGGGCCGGGTTGGGCTTCCGGCACCGAAAGCATGCGGGCGGCGCCGGTACCCCCATGTGACGGGGAGGTTTCGGTCGGGCTACAACGCCGGGCGCGATCGAGGCGGCGCGGGGATCGAGGTCTCCTCCACCTTGAAGCGCACGGTCACCTGCCGCAGCCGGCGAACACTCGGGATGATGGTTCGGAGCTGGGGGTCGAAGTAGTCACGGAGCATGGGCGGGCGCCGGTGCTCGAGGTAGAGCTTCGGCTGGCGGCGAACGGCCCTCGACGCGACGAGCCCCAACTCCTCGAGCCCCGCGATCTGCTGGATGACGCACGGCACGTGCGTGACGCCGGCCTCGCGCAGCGCGTAGGCGCGGTGGCTGCCGTTGTTCAGGATCAGCCGGCCGGCGGCGTGGAACGCATTCAGGAAGTTGCTGCCGAAGCCGACCGCGAGCCCCACCATCCCGACCAGCGCGCCGCGCGTGCCCGGCCCCGCGAGCTGCTCGGGATGCAGCGCCGAAGCGCCGAGGTAGCGCAGATCATTCGAGGGGGAGAGAAACACGAACTGCCCGCGGCGCGTGCCCGACCACGCGACCGGGGCCCGCGACGGCTCGCTGGGCAGGCAGATCCTGAACACGGCCGCCTCGTCGAGGTCGCGCCCGTAGCGCTCGCGCAGCCGGCGCACGTGCACGAGGTCGATGTGTTTCTGGTAGACGACCAGCTGGTCCAGCGGCGCCAGCACGATGTCCGTGGGCAGCGTGTTGAAGCTCTGGCGCACGAGCGGGTTCCTGAAGAACTCCAGAAGCAGCGGTTCGTAACGCGGGGGCAGGTTCGCGATCTGTGGCTGGTCGGCGGCACCGGCCTCGAGCCGCTCGAGCACCGTCACCCGCGCGCGCGCCGCCTGCCACCGCTCGACGAGCGAAGCCCGGTCAACGGAATCGCGCGCATGGTTCTGCACGTAGTGCACGAACCCGCGCAGCGACGGCCGGCCGGCCAGGTAGAGGCGCTCCTCGTCCGCGGTGAACGCGTCGTCGTCGAGTGCGGACGGCGCGCGCGGGCTGTCGGGGATGGGGCGCGGGGCGACCGGGCCCGGCCGGGGCGTGACGCTCATGGCTGCTCTCCTCACTCGGCCTGGCGACGTGGGGAAGGGCTCACGACCATGCCCAGAGATCGACCTTGAACGTGCGCGCGAGGCGGCGGGCGATGAGCCCGGCCACGGAACGCCGGCCGCAGACGATCTTCGCCTGCCCGGTCATCTCGGGCATGAGCTGCAGGTCGCGATTGTCGATCGACGTCGTGACCAGCACGCGACGGGGCGCCACGGCCGCGGCTGCGGCCGACGAGTTGGCGGTCGATGCGGAACTGGGCGTCGAGCCGCTTGTGGGCTCGGCTGCGACCGCGACCGATTGCACCGTGCCGCGGAACGTCACGCCGGGCTGGGCCCGTGCGCGCATGGCCACGCGCTGGCCCACGCGCACGTCCGCGATGTCCTGCTCGGAGACGGCGATCTCCGCGGTCAGCATGCGATCGTCGTAGACCTTGGCGAGCAGGTCGCCGGGCTCGACGTGCCGGTGGAGCAGCTCGTGCAGCGCGGCCTGGGGCGTGGCGACCACGCCGGAGTCGGGGCTGCGGATCAC
>DATNFC010000154.1:0-5402 GCA_035606545.1 Candidatus Methylomirabilota bacterium | reverse complement strand
CGCAGGTCCTCGTCGCGCAGGCAGCGCGCGAGCTGGAAGTAGCGGTCGCAGCCGCTGATCATGAGCGTCTGTTTGTAGAGCTGCGGGCTCTGCGGCAGTGCGTAGAAGCTGCCGTGGTGCACACGGCTCGGCACCACGTAGTCGCGCGCGCCCTCGGGCGTGGGCTTCACCAGGATCGGCGTCTCGATCTCGAGGAAACTCTGGCTCGAGAGATAGGCACGTGCCGCCATCGCGGCCTTGTGGCGCAGCGCCAGCAGCGACGACAGCTCCGGGCGGCGCAGGTCGAGGAAGCGGTACTTGAGCCGCAGGTCTTCGCTCGCGAGCATGTGCTCCTCGTTCACCTGGAACGGCAGCGGGTCGCTCGCGGAGAGCAGCTTGAGCTCGCGCGCGTCCACCTCGATCGTGCCCGTCGCGAGCTCGGCGTTCACCGCGTCCGCCGGACGCTCCGTGACGATGCCGCGGACCGCGATGACGAACTCGTTCCCCAGCCGCGACGCGCGGTCGAGCAGCACCTTGCCGCCGGTCTCGGGATGGAACACGACCTGCGTGAGCCCGTAGCGGTCGCGCAGGTCCGTGAACAGCACGCCGCCGTGGTCGCGCGACCGATGCAGCCAGCCCATGAGCGTCACGGTCTGGCCCTTGTGCGTACGCCGGAGCTCGCCGCAGGTGTGCGAGCGCCGCCAGTCGCCGAGTCCTTCGAGCTGCTGTGACACGGTGCGTCTCCTAACTCTTCGTGCGGCCGGCGAGCTCGCCGGCGAGCATCTCGCGGCGCACCGCCTTCTGCTCGCCCGACTTCGAATCCTTCAACACCACCTCGCCGCGCGCCCACTCCTCCTCGCCGGCGATCACCAGGAAGCGTGCACCGCTCTTGCCCGCAGCCTTCATCTGCGCGCCGAAGGCGCGCGCCTCGACGTCGGCGTCGACGCGGAAACGCCGGCGCAGCTCGCGCACGAGCGCCATGGCGCCGGCGCGAGTCGCGTCCATGCTGACGACGCACACGGTCTCAGGTTCAGCGACCGCGAATCCGCGCTCCTCCATCATCAGCAGCGTACGATCGAGACCGATCGCAAAGCCCACGCCGGGCGTGGGCGGCCCGCCCAGCTGCTCGATCAGCCCGTCGTAGCGGCCGCCGCCGCCGAGCGCGCTCTGCGCACCCAGCGAGGCGTCGTGCACTTCGAACGCCGTGCGCGTGTAGTAGTCGAGGCCGCGCACCAGTCCGTGGTCGATCTCGTAGCGGATGCCGGCGGCGGTGAGGCCCGCCAGCACCTGCTCCCAGTGCTCGCGGTCGGCAGGGTCCAGCACATCGAGCATCTTCGGCATGCTCGGCGACAGCTCGTCCAGCACCGCGAGGTCTTTCTCATCCTTCGTGTCCAGCACGCGCAGGGGGTTCTGCTCCAGACGCCGCTTGGAATCGTCGGAGAGCCGCGCGCCCACGGGGGCGAGCAGCGCACGGAGCTTCTCGCCGTAGGCGCGGCGCGACGCCGGCTGCCCGACGCTGTTGAGCTTCACGGTCAGGTTCTTGAACCCCCATGCTTCGTAGAGATCCACGAACAGCGTGATCATCTCCACGTCGGCGCCGGGCGCGGCCGAGCCCACGAGCTCGCAGTTCAACTGCGAGAACTGCCGGTAACGGCCCTTCTGCGGCCGGCCATAGCGGAACACGGAGCCCATGCTCCACAGCCGGTGTACGCGCGTGCGGCCGCCCAAACCGTGCTCGAGGTAGGCGCGCATCACGCCGGCGGTGAACTCGGGGCGCAGCGCCAGCTCGCGTTCGCCGAGGTCCGTGAACTTGTACATCTCCTTCTGCACCACGTCGCTCGATTCGCCCGAGGTGCGCGCGTACAGCTCGAAGTCCTCGAAGATGGGCGTGCGGATCTCGCCGTAGCCGTAGCGCTCGAGCACGCCGCGGGCCTGTGCCTCGGCGCGCTGCCAGCGTGCGGATTCCTCCGGCAGCAGGTCGCGTGTGCCGCGCGGCGCCTGGTGTTTCGGCGCCATGTCAGCCCACCTCGCGGCGCATCTCGCGCGACAGGCCCCAGAGCACCGCCAGGAACGCGCCGGACGAGTCGGCGAACCAGTCGTAGACCGAAGACTCGCGCCCGGGGATGCCGGCCTGGAACCGTTCGTCGATCGCACCCAGCGCCATGCACGCGAGCAGCACGAGCAGCGCGCGGCTGAGCGGCTTCTGCGCCGGCCAGGTGTCGCGCGCCGCGCGCCAGACAAGCATGCCCAGCCCGAAGTACTCGAGAAAATGCGCCACCTTGTCGCGGTAGACGAACGTGCCCGGCACGCGCAGGCCGGGCTGGGCGCTCAGAAAGAAGATCACGGCGACGTAGCCGGCCACGGTCAGCCAGCGACGGGTGATGTTCGGCCCGCCCTGCGTGACCCCGACGCCCTCCGCCATCGCCGCCCTCCGCCCTGGGACCGCTCGTGCTTCCGTGACGAACGCGGCAAGTTAGCACGCGGAGCGCGCGTGCGGAATCGGCGGGCGTGATGCGGGCGGCGCACCGGCGGCCCGCCTTCGGCTATGGTTCCCTCATCCGCGCGCAGGGTCCCTCTCCCACCTCCGAACGGGAACGAGACCGTGTCCCAGGTCCTCTGCGCGTCATTTCATGGAGGCAGGCGACATGCACAAGATCCTGATGGCATTCTTGCTGGGAGCACTGCTCGGTACCGGCCCGGCCGCGGCTGCAACCGGCAAGGCGCGCCAGCTCGGCGATCTCGGACAGGTGGGTGACGTCCACTTCGCGACGAGCTGCGATCCGGCGCTCCAGAAGGAGTTCGATCGGGGCCTCGCACTCCTCCACTCCTTCTTCTACGATGAGGCGCGGCGCGTGTTCACGACCATCGCCGAGAAGGATCCCGAGTGCGCCATGGCGCACTGGGGCGTGGCGATGAGCTATTACCACCCGCTCTGGACGGCGCCGGACTCCGCGGATCTTGCGGCCGGCGACGCCGCCGTGGGGCGCGCGCTCGGCGCAAGGAAGCAAGACGCGCACGAGTCCGATTACGTGCGCGCGGTCGCGGCTTACTATCGCGGACCGTTCGAGGCCTCGAGCGGCACCACGGTCGGGGCGCCGTCATGTCACGGCGGCGCGGTCGTCGATCACAGGGGCCGGGCGAAGGCCTTCCTGCGCGAGAGCGAGAAGTTGAGCGCCACCTACCCCGGTGATGTGGACGCCGCCGCGTTCTACGCGCTCGAGCTCATCGCCACGTCACCGCCGGGCGATCCCGAGCTTCGCAATCCGAAGCGTGCCGCTGAGATCCTGGAACGCTGGTACGCAAAGCGGCCGAAGCATCCGGGGCTCATCCACTACCTGATCCACGCCTACGACTATCCGGCCACCGCACAAAAGGGCCTGCCGGCGGCGAAGGTCTATGCCTCGGTCGCGCCGTGGGTGCCGCATGCGCTGCACATGCCATCCCACATCTTCACGCGCCTCGGCATGTGGAACGAGAGCATCCAGACCAACCTCGCCTCGGTCGAGGCTTCGCGGACCTATGCGACGACGTACTTCCCCGGGGCCGCGATGGGCGAGGAGCTGCACGCAATGGATTACGCGATGTACGGCTACCTCCAGACGGCCCAGGACGAAAAGGCGAAGGCCATGGTCGCGCGGCTCAACCAGGTCACGAAGACCTGGCCCCCCGTGGACTTCGCGACGGGCTACGCCTTTGGTGCGATGCCCGCGCGTTACGCGCTCGAGCGCCGGCAATGGAAGGAGGCGGCTGCCCTGGAAATCCGCCCGATGCCGTTCTGGTCGAAGCTGCCGTTCTCCGAGGGCCACATCGCCTATGCTCAGGCGATCGGCGCCGCGCGCTCCGGCGATCTCGCGCGCGCCCACCGCGCAGCCGACCGTCTCGGCGAGCTGGCGGCGGCCTCGACGGAGCCGCGCTTCCAGTACTTCGCCGACCAGATGAATCTGCAGCGCCAGGCGGCGCTCGGCTGGATCGCGTTCGCGGAAGGCCGGAAGGACGAAGGACTCGGCATCCTGCGCCGCGCAGCCGCGCAGGAGGATTCGCTCGGCAAGCACCCGGTGAGCCCGGGCGCGATGTTGCCGATCCGCGAGCTGCTGGCGGACGCGCTCGTCGAGAACGGCAAGCCCGCGGAAGCTCTCACCGAGTTCGAAGCCAGCCTCGCCATCAACCCCGGCCGCTTCAACGCGCTCTACGGCGCCGCGAACGCGGCGAAGCTCGCGGGCAAGCCCGACGTCGCGCGCAAGTACTACCGCCAGCTCAACGCGCTGGCCGCGGCCGGCGACGGAACGCGGGCGGAGCTGGTCGAAGCGCGGAAGATGGCCGGCTACTGATGAAGCGTGGCGCGGGCCGCTCGGCCGCGAGGTGAACCCTCAGGGGACGACGACCGCGCGGCAGGACAGGCCATGGTTCCCGCGACGCCCTCTGCGCGACCGGCGCAGCGGCGATGGTTCCCAGCGGGGCGGCGCACATGCGGCCGCGGCAGTCGGATGCTCTACTCTCCCTCACTCCTCGCGCCCCCCGCCGTCCGAGATCGTCGCACTTTCGGGAGGACCCCCGTGAACCCTGCTCGCCGGTTCGCCTCATGGCTGGGCCCGGCCGCTCTTCTCTGCCTTCTCCTCTCCACCGACCGCGGGCTCACCGCCGATCGCGCGCTCTGGCTCCGCTACCCGGCGATCTCCCCGGACGGGAGGACGATCGCGTTCGAGTACCGCGGCAACCTGTGGAAGGTCGCCGCCGAGGGCGGCGTGGCGAGTCCGCTCACGGTGGGCGAGTCGTACAACTCAATGCCGGTGTGGTCGCCGGATGGCAGCAAGCTCGCGTTCGCGTCCGACCGGAACGGGAACCTCGACGTGTACGCGATGCCCGCCGACGGCGGCCGCGCCACGCGGCTCACCTACCACTCCGCCGACGAGACGCCGTCGAGCTTCACGCCCGACGGCAAGTCCGTGCTGTTCTCGGCGGCCGTGCTCGACGCCCCGGCGAACGCGATCGTCCCCAACAACGCACAGCCCGAACTCTACCGCGTGGACCTCGCCGGCCACATGCCCGAGCAGGTGCTCACCACGCCGGCGGTGTACGCGGTCTACGACCGGGCGATGAAGCGCATGCTGTACTCGGACCAGCGCGGCTACGAGATGGAGTGGCGCAAGCACGATCAGTCCGCGTTCGCGCGCGACGTCTGGCTCGAGGACGTGGGTGCGAAGAAGTTCACGCGGCTCACGGCCTACGGCGTCGACGACCGCCAGCCGGTCTGGGGACCGGACGAACAGTCCCTGTTCTATCTCTCCGAGAAGAGCGGCTCGTTCAACGTGTGGACGATGAAGCTCTCCGACCCCGAGCACGCGACGCAGGTGACGTCGCATAAGGGCAGCCCGGTGCGCTTCCTCTCCGCGTCGCGCGCGGGCGATCTCTGCTACGCCTACGAC
>DATNFC010000153.1:0-4333 GCA_035606545.1 Candidatus Methylomirabilota bacterium | reverse complement strand
GGGCGCCGTGACGGCGGCCATGCCAGCCGACCGAGCGCCAACTGTCATCGGCTCCCCTGGGCCCACCATGGATGGCTCAGGTGTGCTCACCGGGCGCAGGACCTTCTCGGGCGAGTCGATCGGGCTGATGACCGTCGGCAGGTCAGCCTTGGGAGAACGTTCCGCCAGCAGATGGCTCAACTCGGACTTCGTCATCCCGGCTGACGCTGAAATGAGCTCTTCGGCCGTCTCGGGCAACAAGTACTGCACGAGCATGTCGGCGGTGCTCAGGTTGTGGCGGCCAGCCGCAATGCTCTCGAACATCGCAGGATACCGCCGCGCGGCTCGAGCCACGTTGATGCGCTTGCACGCCGCGTCTTCAGAGTACTTCAAGTCCCTGAGGCAGTACTGGTACATCGACGGATACGCAGGGAGGAAGAGCCGCCGATGATCGAACTCGGCAAGCTGCGCCAGACGCAACGCGAGTGAGACCCGGTCATCGGCGACGCCGGCGCGCAGGTCCTGGGCGAGCCTGGAATCGGCGAGATGCGTGAGCGAGTAGCCCGGCATGCGACCTCCGCTTGGGGGAACGTCGCGGGGGCGCGGCGAACTCACACCTACAGTCTGGTCCGAATCGCTTGAACGTCAATACAAGTGTTGTTCAAGCGAACGCGACGAAGCGCCGGCGCCCGCGGGGACCGATCCGCGCTGAGTCGGCGCAGACGCCGCCGTCTTCACTTCTGCGCCCTCGCCTCGTCCTCGGCGGTCGGGCCCCGCGTCGCGCGATCGATCTGCCGGATGGCGCCGACATGGTAGGCGAGGTGCGCGACGCTGCCGGTCATCCAGCCGACGCCGATCACGCTCGCGACCCGAGGGCTGACCAGCACCTCGGCCCAGCGCGCGGTCTCGCGTCGCAGCTCGTCCCGGAGCGACCGCCACTCGGCGTCCGAAACCGTCGTGCGCCTCCAGCTCGCGGTCCAATCCATGTCCGGCCACGGCGGCGGGGAGCCGTCCGCCCAGCGATTGAGCAGCGAGAACCCATAGCGGAGGTGGTCGACGTGCGCCGCGATCGAGGCGCCGCCGGCGTGCGTCGCCGACGCCGCCTCGGCGGAGAGTCGGTCGAGCGATGCCAGCAGCCCGTCGTCGCCCTGGTTGAGCACGTACGTGCGCGCGCGGGGATCCCGCGAGCCGTGGATCAGCTCGCGGAACAGCGTCGGCAGGATCGTCTCGGGATGTTCAGCGTCCATCGCACACGTCGCGGAAGCTCATCGCAGCACCTCGACAGCACGCCGGCAGACCGTTCCGGGCGGTCATGGCTGACCGGGTCCGGACGGCACCGCCTGGGGCACGCCCGCCGCGAGTGAGTCGGGCACGTTCGCCCCGTGCGACCGGATCACGTCGCGGTAGTACTCCCCGCTCGCCTTCACCGTCCGCTGCTGTGTCGTGTAGTCGACGTGGAGCAGTCCCATGCGGTGAGAGTACCCACTGGCCCACTCGAAGTTGTCCATGAGCGACCACACGAAGTAGCCGCGCAGGTCGACGCCGCGACGCATCGCCTCGCGACAGGCTGCGAGATGCCGGCGCAGGTAGTCCACGCGCAGCGGATCGTCGACGCGTCCCTCCGGAGCATGGTCCGGGTCCGGGAACGCGGCGCCGTTCTCGGTGATGTAGAGCGGAACGCGGCCGTAGCGAGCCGTCACCCACGTGAGCGTCTCCACGAGCAGCTCGGGGCGTACTTCCCAGCCGGTCGTCATGCGCGGCTCGTGGGTCACCGGGACCTCGACGCAGCGCTGCGGTCCCTGGGATGGATCGTCGTGAACGTCGTAGCCCGTGTACCAGTTGATGCCGAGGAAGTCGATGGGCTCGGTGAGCTCGCGCATCTCGTTCTCGGGATACTCCGGCCAGGCGTCGCCGTACATCTCGCGCACCAATGCCGGGTAGCGCCCAAAGAAAACGGGATCCAGGAACTGCTCGTTGAAGTACGCGTGGCCGCGCGCCGCGGCGGCCGCGTCGGCGGGGGAGGGCGACGCCGGATGGTGCGGCGCGAGGTTGACGACGAGCCCGATACGCGCGTCGCGCACCCGCGCTTCTCGGAATCGCCGAACGGCGGCGGCGTGGGAGCGCAGCAGCCCATGCGCGACGCGCGTGGCCTGGTGCCAGTCGCGCACGCCGGGCGCGTTCACGCCGTGCACGTAGCCGGCGTCCACGATCACCCACGGCTCGTTGATCGTGCACCAGAGCGGCACGCGGCTCCCGAAGTGCTCGTAGAGCACGCTGGCATGGTCAGCGAACCACTTCGGCATGTCGGCGTGCCGCCAGCCGCCCTTGTCCTCGAGCGCGGACGGAAGATCCCAGTGAAAGAGCGTGAGCATGGGAGTGATGCCCGCCTCGAGCAGGCCATCGACGAGGCGGTCGTAGAAAGCCAGCCCCGCGTTGTTGACCCGCCCCGTCCCCTCGGGGAACACGCGCCCCCAGGCCACTGAGAAACGGTACGCGGCCAGCCCCAGCGCGCGCATCTGACCCACGTCCTCGCGCCAGCGGCGGTAGTGGTCGCAGGCCACGTCGCCGGTCATGCCCTGTCGGGTCTTGCCCGGAGTGTGGGCGAAGCGGTGCCAGATGTTCTCGCCCGCTCCGTCCGCGAGCGGAGAGCCCTCGATCTGGTACGCAGAAGTCGCTGCACCCCAAAGGAATCCCGCGGGGAATGGAAGCTGTTTGCCCACGCGGGCGCCCTCCATGTGAGGCCTGGCTGAACGGCGTTCGATCGATGCGATGAAGAATTCCGTATGAAACGTAACCGAAGTCTTGACACTGCTTCAATGCAGATGTAACCGTTTACACGGCAACGAAACTGCGGGTCCCATGCCACCCCCTGGGCCGTGTTCCCCGGTGGGGGTCACGAAGCAAGTAACCCCACCGACTCGCAGACCAGGGCAGCGCCACGGCCCGACCCCTCTCTCGCTGCCGCGTCCACGCGACGCAGGCCTACTGGCCGCTGGCTGCATTGGAACCCGCAGCGAGTGGTGAGCCTGCCCACACCTTTCATCCTTGGAGACACCCCCAATGAGGCGGATCACTACTCTTGCGCTCGCGGCAGCGTGTCTGACGCTCGCCGCGACCGCGTTCGCGACGCCGCTGCCGAACAGCGCCGTGGTGCACACGCGCGTGTTCAACGACTGCCCGGTCTCGGTCCTGAACGTCAATAACTTGTTCCCTGGCCTGATCCAGATCGACGACCAGAACGTCGTGCCGCCGTTCTGCGCCGGCTTCGCGAACCTGCACACGTGGCGTTTCTCGACGAACGGCGTCGACCCGATCCAGTTCCTGAACGGCGACACGTTCGAGTACTCGGCCACGCTGACGCTGAACGGCGTCGGCGAGGGCGGCTTGAGCCTCGCGCCGTGGTGGTCGCCGGATCCCGACGGCCTGTTCAACGTGCGCACCACCGACGGCGAGATCGCCTGCTTCGGCGGCCGCTTGCCGTTCTTCTCGTTCACCGGCGCGTTCGGGCTCCACTACGTGAACAACACGCAGATCCAGCTCGGCATCTCGTACCTGCCGAACGGGCTGTCGTCCGTTTCGCCGGCCGCGGTCGTGTACAACCTGCGCTACGCCGGCACGAACTACACGAGCGGTCTCTTGAACTTCGACCAGGGCAACCCGGCTGAGGACCCGCCGCACGGCCAGTGGGGCGCGCTCACGCCGTGGTACGCGGGCGGGCACATGAAGATGTTCGTGCAGTTGATCGGCCAGCCGCACGGCATCACCGGGACGTGGAACGACATCCAGTACACGTCCGGGCCGACGCCGACGACGAAATCGAGCTGGGGCCAGATCAAGAAGCTGTACCGGTAGTCGCCGCATCCTATATCTGCAGCGCGAACGGCCACGCCTTGCGGCGTGGCCGTTCGCGCTTGCACTGACACGAGGGAGGATTCCTGCATGGAGCGCCAGCGCCTCGGCATCCTCGTGGGCGGCGGCCCCGCCCCGGGGATCAACAGCGTCATCGCGGCCGCCACGATCCGGGCGCGGCTCGACAACGTGGACGTGATCGGCATCGAGGACGGCTTCGAGTGGCTGATGCAGGGCGACCCGAGCCACACGCGGCCGCTCACGATCGAGAACGTCTCGCGCATCCACTTCCGCGGCGGCAGCGCGATCGGCATCTCGCGCGCGAACCCGACGCGCGACGCGGAGGCGCTCGAGCGCACGGTGCGCACGCTGCGCCAGCTCGGCGTGACCGAGCTGATCACGATCGGCGGTGACGACACCGCGTTCAGCTCGATGCGCGTGCACCAGCGCGCGAAGGGCATCCGCGTGGCCCACGTGCCGAAGACCATCGACAACGACCTCGAGC
>DATNFC010000152.1:0-8516 GCA_035606545.1 Candidatus Methylomirabilota bacterium | reverse complement strand
TGAGCGAGATGCGGTAGGTCGGGCTTGCGAGCGCCGCCACGCGCACGCCGTAATCGCGCGGCCGCGTCACCGGCGGCAGGTCGAAGCGCCAGCGGTGGCCGCCGCCCGCGGTGGACTCGAGCACCGGCTGCGGCGACGGGCCGTCGCCCACGAGGCGCGGGACCAGCCCCGTGCCCTCGATGCGCGCGCGCACGGCGAGTGCCGCGCCCGGCACCACGGTGACGTTCCCGGGATCGACCACGAGCGTCATGGGCGGCGCCGCACTGGCCGGGTCCCAAAGCGTCGCCCACGAGGCGCGCGTGCCGCCGGGTGCCAGGAGCGAGATGGTGACCAGCGACAGCGTCGCCGCGAGCGTCGCGAGCAGCGGCACGCGGCCCCTGAGCCCGGGCACGGTGTCCTTGAGCGGCGCGTCGGCGAATCGCAGGCTCGCAGCGCCGCGCACGGCGTCCGCCAGCTCGCCCGACGTGTGTGCCTCGGCGGGCGCCTGGCGCTCCAGGTCGATGGCGTTCCGGAGCAGTGACTTCAAGCCCGGGAAGCGGAGTTCCAACGACTCGAGCCAGGCGTCCCAGCGCGGGGTCTCGCGCCACATCGCGAGCGTCGCCGCAACCAGCGCCGCGAGGCTGCCGAGCGCGAACACGAGGAGCCGGGCGCCGGCCGTGAACGGGTCGCGCGGCAGGGCCAGGCCGGCGGTGACGCAGGCCACGAGCAGCACCAGCGAGGCGGCGGTCGCGCGCAGCGCGTGACGGCCGACCAGCGCGCGGCGGACGCGCGCGTGCGCGGCGTGCAGGCGGGGCTCGAGAGGCGGGATCGGCGGGCGAGAGGTCATGGGAGCGTTGGTCGTGCGCGGCCCGGCCGGGTCAGTGCGTGAGCGCGTAGTGGACGATGTTCATAGCCATCCGCATCGCCGCCTCACGCTTCTCCGGAGGATCGTGGTGCACCTCCTCGTCCTCGAGGCCATCCCCGAGGTCGCAATCGAATGAAAATAATACACATAGCCGTCCATCGCGAACAATGCCGAACGCCCGGGCGGGGCCGCCGTCGTGCTCGTGGATCTTCGGCAGCCCGTCGGGGAACTCGTAGAGCTGGTGAAAGACGCTGTGGTCGAACGGCAGTTCGACCAGCTCGGCGTCCGGGAACAGCTTCTTCATCTCACGCCGGAACGACGGTTCTATTCCGAAGTCGTCGTCCACCCAGAGGAAGCCGCCGGACACCAACCACCGTCGCAAGTTCGATGCCTCGGCGTCGGTGAACTTGATGTTCCCATGACCTGCAGCGAACACGAACGGGTACTGGTAGAGCGCCGCCGAGCCCGGCTCGACCACCGCGGCGTCGTCGCCCGCGACCAGGATGTTCGTCCGCGTGCGCACGCCGGTGATGAGGTTCCGGAGCGACGTGTTGTCGCCGTACCAGTCGCCGCCGCCGCCGTACTTGAGCCGCGCGATGCCGAACGAGCGCGACCCCGGCGGCGTGGACGTGGCCCACGCCGGGCGCGGCCATGGACCGCACAGTGCGAGTTGCACGAGGGCCACCCCGGTGAGCGCCGCGGCGAGCGCGCGCACACCCGCGGGGCCCGGACCGGGCCGTGGTTCGTCGGGGCGCGGGCGGCTGCTCATGGCCGGGATTGAAACACGCGGGGGAGGGACCGATGTCCCTCCCCCGACAAATGCGGCGGCGTTCCGACGGACGCCGCGATCAGCGGTACCCGGCGTAGCCTCCCGAGCCGTGCCACGGCCTCACCGCCGGGAACGGCACGTTCGCGATATGGCGCTGGACCGTGCCCTGGAGGGCGGGTCCGGCCTGGGGCTGGCCCGCGGCCGAACCGGGGCCCGCGACCAGCGCCGGCCCGTGCGCGAGCGTGCGCCGCGCCACCTTGGGTCCGCCGAGCGAGAAGAACATCTTCGACTTCTCCGCCGAGAACGAGGGCGGCGCCAGGTAGGCGAGGTCGGCGCTCATCGACAGCGAGTCGAGATCGCCCGGCGTCTGCGCGATCACCTGGCCGGTCGGGTCCACGGCGGTGACGCGGATGAAGTAGTCGTGGCCGAGCAGCGGCGGGTTGTAGATGAGCGTGAGCAGTCCCGGCGAGCCGAGCCTGTACTGGATCGAGCCCCCGGGGTTGTTGCCGGGGTAGAAGCCGACCAGCAGATCGCCGGCGGTGAGGTAGGAGAGCGGCGCGGGGATCGCGCACTGCATGCGCTGCCCGGCGGCGATCGGCTTCTCGTAGGCGTGGATCCAGTAGCCGGCCGCGCCATTCACCGCCACCCACGACAGCGTGAACAGCGAATCCAGCGGGTTCAGCTCGCCGTTGTAGAGGATCTGCGGCAGATCCGTCTGCAGCATCAGGCTCTCGTTGCTGAGGGGCGAGACGTGCGTGGCGATGCCATTCTGCAACCCGCGCGCCAGGTAGGTGGGCGGCGAGAAGCTCCCGGGCGCCGGATCGGTGGTGAAGTACGTCTCGACGCCGGCGCTGATGTACTTGAAGTGGCTGTCGAGGGCGAAATCGGCCGTGCGCTGGAACTTGCCGCCGCTATCGCGGCGATACATCTCGTATTGGTTCGACTGCGTGCCGTCGAACAGCAGCAACAGCGGCATCGTGGTCGGACCGGAGAACTGCGACACGCCCACGACCACGGAGTCGATGTTCGTGCTCGCGTAGTCACGGATCATCACCCGCAGCGCCTGGTTGCGGTACGAGACCAGCCGCGCGTCCGGGGAGAACACGCCCTCGGGGCTGTTCGGGTTCGGGTCGTAGCCGGTCGGACGCGTCTCGCAGCCGGCGGCGAGGACCAGCGCGCCGATCAGGAGCGCCGGGGTACACCACTTCGGGAACCGGGTCATCGTTGTCCTTCTTCCGTCACTCGGCCGTCACACCCTTGCGACGATCGAGCGCGATCCAGATGTCGAGAGCCATGGCGCTCGCCACGAACACCGACGAGTACGTGCCGAACACCACTCCCACCAGCATCGCGAAGGAGAAGTCGCGCAGCACGTCGCCGCCCCATATGAACAGGGCCAGAGCCGCCAGGAACACCGTGAACGCCGTGATCACCGTTCGCGACAGCGTCTCGTTGACCGCCAGATCCATGACGCGCGAGTGCTTCTCCTTGCGGAGGGCCTTTGCGCGCTCGCGGATGCGGTCGAACACCACGATGGTGTCGTTGATCGAGTAGCCGGCGATGGTGAGCAGTGCAGCAACCACGGTGAGGGACACCTCGCGCCCGGTGAACATGAGGCATCCCAGGGTGACCAGTACATCGTGAAACAACGCGGCCACACCGCCCAGCGCGAACTTGAACTCGTAGCGGATGCCCACGTACAGCAGGATCGCTCCGAGGCTGGTGATGATGGCCATGATGGCTTTCTGCCGCAGGTCGCTGCCCACCTTGGGCCCGACCGTCTGGTTTCCGCGCAACTCCATCGTCACGCCGGGCAGGTGCTTGCCGACCGCGCTCCGCACCTGTGCCACGGGGTCGCCCGTCGTGCGGAAGCGCAGCAGGTACTCGTTCGGGTTCTCCCCGGTCATCTGCTGCAGCTCGGCCTGGATGCCCTCGGCCTCGAGCGCGTTGCGCAACTTGTCGGCGTGCACGACCTCGCTGGTGCGGATCTGCAGCAGCGTGCCGCCGGTGAAGTCGACGCTGTAGCGCGGACCCTTGGTGAAGAACCAGATCAGCGTCGCGGCGAGGGTCAGGGCCGAGAACACATAGGCGTACCGCCGGTACCGCATGAACGGGATGTCGGTGCCGACCAGCAACTGGAGCATGGGGTGTCCTCGCTCAGATACTGAGGCGCTCGACCTTGCCGCGGCCGAGCCAGAAGTCGTAGATCATCCGCGTGAACACCACGGCCGTGAACAGGTTCGCGAGCAGGCCGATGCTGAGCGTGACCGCGAAGCCCTTGATCGGGCCGGTGCCGAATTGGAACAGGCACGCGGCCGAGAACAGCGTCGTAAAGTGTGCGTCGAAGATGGTGCGGAACGCGCGGTCGTAGCCGAGCCGCACCGACTCGTGGATGCTGCGACCGTGCCGCAGCTCCTCGCGGATGCGCTCGAAGATGAGCACGTTCGTGTCCACGGCCATGCCCACGGTGAGCACGATGCCGGCGATGCCCGGCAGCGTGAGCGTGGCGCCGAAGTAGGCCATCGCCGCGACCAGGTAGAGCAGGTTGAGCGCCAGCGCCGCGATCGCGACCAGGCCGGAGACCTGGTAGTAGATGGCCATGAACACCACGACCATCACGGTGCCGATGACGCCCGCGGTGAGCCCTTCGTGAATGGAGTCGGAGCCCAACGACGGACCCACGGTGCGCTCCTCGAGCGAGTGCACCGGGGCCGGCAGGGCGCCGGCGCGCAGCACGATCGCCAGGTCGCGCGCGGTGTTCACGTCGAAGTTGCCGCCCGTGATCGAGGCATCGCCCGAGGGGATGCGGTCGCGGATGAACGGCGCCGACTGGACGACGCCGTCGAGGATGATCGCGAGCTGGCGGCCGACGTTGTTGCCGGTGACGCGCGCGAACTCCGCGCGGCCCTTGGGCGTCATCTTCATGCTCACGCCCCAGGCGCCCGGGTTCGTCTGGTCCAGGCCCACGACCGCCTCGGCGGTCGCCACCGAACCGCCGGTCATCTCCGGCTGCTTCTTGAGCACGTGGAGCGAGCGGCCGGTCATGCCCGCGCGCGCCTCGTCCTCGTTGCCCCACAGCAGCTCGGAGTCGGTGGGGATCAGCGAGTCGATGCCGGGCGTGGCGAGCAGGCGCTGCACGATCGCCGCGTCCTCCTTGCGGAAGAAGCCGTTGTCGATCATGAGCCCGGTGAACGGCGTCTTCGCCAGCGCCGTGTCCGTGCCGGGCATGATGCGGCGCGCGGCGAGCCAGCTGTCGAGGCGCATGAACAGCGAGCGCTGCTCGTCGCCGGTGCGCACGAGCTTGAACTCGAGCAGCGCCGTCTTGCCGATCAGCTCGCGCGCGCGGTCGGGGTCGGTGAGGCCGGGGAGCTGCACCGCGATCCGGTCCTGGCCCTCGATCTGGATCAGCGGCTCGGCGACGCCGAACTGGTCGATGCGGTTGGTGATGATCTCGCGCGCGCGCTCGACCGCGTCCTTCGCCTCGGCCGCGGAGAGCCGCGACTTGTCCACCTCGAGCAGCAGTTGCATGCCACCCTGGAGGTCCAACCCGAGATGGATCGCGCTCTTGCGCATCTTCGCCAGCTTCGTCGGGTCGTAGGCCTCCCGCTGCGCCGGCGTCATCGTGTAGTACTGGTAGGACGGGTAGAGCAGCCAGAGCGACAGGATCGTCACCAGGATGACGCCGAGCAGCTTGCCCTGATCCGTGCGGCTCATGGTTCCCCCATACGGTCGACCGCCGGGAAGGCGGAAAGCCCTCCCGGCGCGCGTAGAAAAATGAGGGCGGGAGTCTACGGGCGGCTCGCGAGAGGTGTCAAAGACTCGCACTGCCGTGGGTTGGGAGAGTTTCCATGGCCTCGCCGCGCGGGACGGGGACCGGTTGGCGGCCGGTCCCGAGGTTGCTCGGAAACGATGGGTGGGACGGGGTGAGGTGGTGTTGGCGGGAGGATGTGGCGGGATCCCGGTCGGCGAGGCCACGCGGCGCGGCCGCAATCCGCGTACCCGTGCTGCGCGCGCGTCCGCGTCGCGGGTTGGGACGCCGTGCGCGTCGGCCCCGGAGCGCACGCGTCGGGGACTCGACGCGACGCGCGGGCAGCACGTGAAAGTGCGCATTCACAGCGCTCGCACGAGTCTTGACACCCCACGAGCGTGCCGCCTAATGTGCCGCGCCTACCGCACCGGGCCAGCCCTATCTTCCGCCATCCTCGGAGCTTCCCAAGCATGAACTCTCGCGCTCGCACGGCGAGCGTCGTGGCCCTGCTGTTGCTTCTCGGTGCGGGCGTTGCCCACGCCCAATCGGATTCCATCGCCACCCGCGGCGCCCTGGTCGGCCGCGGCGGCATCGGCGGCCAGGTCGGCAGCTCGTGGATGTTCGCCGGCGGCGACTACTCCAAGGGCTCGCAGCCCCGGCTCACATTCATGGGCCACTTCCGCTACCAGTCGAGCACGCACTGGGGCTGGCAGGTGAGCCCCTACTTCACCTGGAACGGCTACGTCTCGCACGTGAGTGCACCGTACGAGGACCTGAACTTCCCCGGTGAGGGCACGTCCAAGGAGTTCTACCTGACGCAGTTCATCGGCGCCGACAGCCAGTTGCAATGGTTCAACACCGGCGGCCGTACCCGCTGGCACGTCGGCATCGGGCCGTCGATCTACCGCGTGGTCATCCAGAACCACCGCAAGGTGTTGAAGGACCCGATCAGCCTGGAGCTCCACTCCGGCACACACATGGGCGGCTCGGCCGAGTTCGGCTACGAGAAGTTCATGAGGAAGCTGCCGAACACCTCGATCGAGGTCACCGCCGCCTGGCACATCGCGTTCGCCAAGTCGGAAGTGCGCTGGCAGGCGGGCTGGAACGACAACCCGCAAGCGCTCGAGGCCCGCATCGGCGCGCACTACTACTACGACTTCCGCAAGCCGAAGCCGAAGAGCACCAAGCCGGGGCTCACGCCCTGATGACGCGCGACCGCGGTCCCTGCGCGCGGTCGCACTCCGGGATGTACCCTGCGGCAAGCGCGTCCGCCGCGAGCGGGTGCGTGGCAGGAGGACGCACGGGTGAGTGACCGGGTGGCGTGGGGGGAGAAGGTCGGGCCCGAGGCGCTGACGTTCGACGACGTGCTGCTCGTGCCCGGCTACGCCGCGATCCACCCGCGCGACGTCGACACGCGCTCACGCTTCAGCCGCAAGATCGCGGTGAACATCCCCGTGGTGAGCGCGGCCATGGACACGGTCACCGAGTCGACGCTGGCGATCGCGCTCGCGCGCCTCGGCGGCATCGGCGTCATCCACAAGAACCTCTCCATCGAGGAGCAGGTGGCGCAGGTGGACCGGGTGAAGCGCAGCGAGAGCGGCATGATCACCGACCCGGTGACGCTCCCGCCCACGGCGACGCTGGCCGACGCGCGCGCGATCATGGCCCGCTTCCACATCTCGGGCGTGCCGATCACCGAGCAGGGGAAGCTGGTCGGCATCCTCACGAACCGCGACCTGCGCTTCGAGGACGACGACGCGGTGCGCGTGAGCGACGTGATGACGCGTGCGCGGCTCGTGACCGCCCCGGTCGGCACCACGCTCGAAGCCGCGCGCACCATCCTCGCCAAGCACCGGATCGAGAAGCTGCCGGTCGTGGACGAGCGGATGATGCTGAAGGGTCTCATCACGGTGAAGGACATCGAGAAGCGGATCCGGCACCCGCAGGCGTGCAAGGACACGCTCGGCCGGCTGCGCGTGGCCGCTGCCGTGGGCGCGGCCGGCGACTACGCCGAGCGCGCGCAGGAGCTGGTGCGCGCCGGCGTCGACGCGCTGGTCGTGGACAGCGCGCACGGGCACTCGACCGGCGTGCTCGAGGTGACGAAGCGGTTGAAGCACATGCTGCCCGACGCGGAGCTCGTCGTGGGCAACGTCGGCACGGCCGAGGGCGCGCGCGCCGTGGCCGCGGCGGGCGCCGACGCGGTGAAGGTGGGCATGGGGCCCGGCGCCATCTGCACCACGCGCGTGGTCACCGGCGCCGGCATGGCGCAGATCACCGCCGTGCTCGAGGCGGCGAAGGCACTCGAGGGCACCGACGTGCCGATCATCGCCGACGGCGGGGTCAAGTACTCGGGTGACTTCGTCAAGGCGATCGCCGCCGGCGGCCACACCGTGATGATGGGCGGCCTCTTCGCCGGCACCGAGGAGAGCCCCGGTGAGGTGGTGCTCTACGAGGGCCGCCAGTTCAAGGTCTACCGCGGCATGGGGTCACTGAGCGCGATGGCGGCCGCCAAGGGCAGTCGCGAGCGCTACTTCCAGGAGAACGCCGACGAGTTGTCGAAACTGGTCCCGGAAGGGATCGAGGGCCGTGTGCCGCTCAAGGGTCCGCTCGCGGCAACGGTTTTCCAATTGATGGGCGGTTTGCGCGCCGGGATGGGTTACTGTGGCGTCGCCGCGATCGAGGAGCTGCGGACGAGGACCAGGTTCGTGCGCATCAGCGGCGCCGGCCTGCGCGAGAGCCATCCGCACGACGTGAAGATCACGAAGGAAGCCCCGAACTACGAAGCGCGTTGAGCCGCTCGCACCACACCACGCGCCGCACCCGTCGAACGCTCACGTGTGTCGTGTCACTTCCGTACAGGAGGCGACCATGCGGCTGACCGGATATCGTCGCGGCAATCCCACCGTGCGATTCATGATCGAGCACACGGCGAGACGGCGGATGTGGAGCCCGCCCGCGCCCGCGCGCGACGGGGCGATCGCGGAGGCGAGTGACGGCGCCGAGCGGCGCTGGGGGCGCGAGTTCTTCGACCGGCTGCGCGATGTGTGGCTGCCGCGCATGGCGTTCGTGGCCGACACGCCCGAGGGCGAGCTGCGCTATCTGGGTTCCTCGTCACTTCGACTGTGGGCGTTCGCATCACCGCACGCCACGGCGCT
>DATNFC010000151.1:0-16080 GCA_035606545.1 Candidatus Methylomirabilota bacterium | reverse complement strand
GAGGAACCACCGCTGGAGCATGCCGGGACTCTGGCACCCGGCCGGTGCGGATCCCTCGCGGAATACCGAGCCCCGCGGCGGCGTTGCGAGCGCTTGCGCGCCGTGCGAGCCTGTCGCGATCATGCCGCAATCTCAGGGGTTTACCGCAGGGGCCGGGCAGTGAACCTGCGCAAGGCGCCGCGGACCCTCGTCCTCACCGCGGGTTACGCGCTGCTCGTGAACACCGCGGTCGCGGCGGCACTCCTCGTGCGCTTCGACGCCCGCGTACCGGAAGCGGCACTCGCCGCCTGGGCGCGGCTCGCGCCCTGGTTCACGATGGCCTCGCTCGCGGCGTTCTGGGTCGCGGGGCTCTACCACGGCCTCTGGCGCTATGCGGGCACCGCGACCGTGTTCCAGATCACGCGCGGCGTCTCGCTCTCCGCCGCGGCCTGGGGGCTCATCACCGCGCTCGAGCCGGTTCCGGCCCTCCCGCGCTCGCTCACCCTGCTGGTCTGGCTGTGGGAGCTGGTGCTCATGGGTGGTGCGCGGCTCGCGTGGCGGCTGTGGCGCGAGCGCCAGCTCGGCGGCAGCGGCGCTCGCGAGGTGCGTACGCTCGTGATCGGCGCCGACCACGCGGCCGTGGGGCTGGTCCAGGAGATGCGGCGGAACCGTTCGGGCGAGGAGTCGCTCCAGCCGGTCGGGTTCGTGGACCCCGACCCGCGGCTCACCGGCCACCGGATCGAGGGCCTGCGCGTGTTCGGCACGCTCGCCGACCTGGCGCGAGTGCTGCGCGAGCAGCGACCGGAAGCGGCGGTCGTGGCCGACGCGGCGCTTCCGGGCCGGTGGATGCGCGAGGTGGTGGAGGCATGCCGCGCGTCGGGCGTGCGCTTGAAGACCGTGCCGGCGATGAGCGAGCTGCCGCCGGGCCGACGCCTCACGCTCGCGCGCGTGCGCGACATCCGGCTCGAGGATCTCTTGGGACGTGCACCCTCACCCGAGACCGACGACGACGTCGGAAGCTTCCTCCGCGGGCGAAGGGTCCTCGTCACCGGTGCGGGCGGCTCGAACGGCGCCGAGCTGTCGCGCCAGGTGGCGCGCTTCGGGCCGGCGGAGCTGGTGCTGCTGGACCACGCCGAGAACGGGCTCTACTTCATCCACCGCGAGCTGGCGGGCTCGCCGCGTGGCTTCCCCATGCGCGCGGTCGTGGGCGACCTCTGCGACGCGGTGGGGCTCGAGGCGCTGTTCGTCGCGCATCGGCCGCAAGTGGTGCTGCATGCGGCGGCGCACAAGCACGTGCCGCTGCTCGAGGAGGCCCCGCGCGAGGCGGTGCTCAACAACGTCACCGGCACGCGGGTGCTGGTCGACGCCGCCGATCGCCACGGTGTCGCGCACTTCGTGCTGCTCTCGACCGACAAGGCGGTGCGGCCGACGAGCGTGATGGGGGCCTCGAAGCGCGTCTGCGAGCGCCTGGTGCAGGCGGCGTCGCGCCGCGGCCACGGCGTCTACTGCGCCGTGCGCTTCGGCAACGTGTTGGGCAGCGAGGGCTCGGTGGTGCCGCTGTTCCAGCGCCAGCTCGAGCGCGGCGGGCCGCTCACGGTCACGCACCCGGAGGCGACGCGCTACTTCATGACCATCCCCGAGGCGGTACGGCTCGTGCTCCAGGCCGCGGCCATGGGTCGCGGCGGCGAGGTGTTCCTGCTCGACATGGGCGAGCCCGTGCGCATCGTGGAGGTGGCGCGCCAGATGATCCGGCTCGCGGGCCTGCGCGAGGGCGAGGACATGGAGATCGCGTTCATCGGGCTCCGCCCGGGCGAGAAGCTGCACGAGGAGCTGCACACGCAGGACGAGCAGGTGCGGATGACCCGTCGCGAGCGCATCCTGACCTGGGACCTGCCGGCCGAGGACGAGGCGTCCCTCCGCGCGCAGGTGGCCGAGCTCGAGCGCGTCGCGGTGCACGGCGATGCGGCCTCGATCCGGCGCGCGCTGCTCGACGTGGTGCCCGAGTACCGCGCCGCGGCCGCGGCGGAGGAGGGCGCGCGATGAACCCGCTGTGGACGCCGTCGGTGCAGCAGGCCGCCACGTCGGCGAGCGCGATGCTCCTCACCGCGATCGGGTTGATCGCGCTGCTCCAGCGCGGGCAGTGGCTGATCACGCTGCTGTTCGCGTCGGCGTTCCTGGCGCTGGGCGCGCTCCAGGCGGGAGCGCTCGGGCTCCTGCGCGCGAGCACGACCGACAGTGCCCACGTGTGGGCGGACTACCTCGCGCGCGTCTCGGCGCTGCTCTCCTGGCTCTGGCTCTCGCTCTCGGTGCTGCTCGGCCGGCCCGAGCCGCGCCGGCAGCTGCGCGAAGCGGGCGCACCGCTCGCGCTGTCGCTCGTCGCCTGCGTGCTGCTGTTCCTGCTCGCGCGCTCGTCGCTGGTGCTGAGCGCGGTGGAGATGACGCCCGAGGGCGCGGTGATCCAGCTCGGGCCGCTCGGCAAGGCCTACCTGGGCTACCTCGCGGTCACGATGCTGCTCGTGCTCCTGAACATGGAGGGCATGCTGCGCGCCGCGCCGGCCTCGAGCCAGCGCCGGCTGGGCGGGCTCTTCCTCTCCATCCTGGTCGCGGTCCTGACCGAGCTGCTCGTCGTTTCAGCGGGCGTGCTCCAGGGCCGCGTGCACTCGGCCTGGCTCGCCGCCGCGTCGCCGCTGCTGTTCGTCTCCGGCTCGGCCGCGGCGCTGGCGCTCGCGCGTCGCCGGCTGCGCGACATGAGCGTGCCGGTGGGCCGGCCGGTCGTCTACTACTCGTCGGTCTCGATCACGCTCGCGATCGCATTCCTGGTGGTGACGTTCGGCCTCTCGCGGCTGCTGCCGGCGATGTCCTCGTCGCTCCGCGTCTGGGTGATGGTGGGATTCCTGTTGTTCGTCGCCGGCGGCGCGCTGCTGCTCATGCTGCAGCCCGCGACCGGCCGCGCCATCCGCCGCTTCGTGGACCGCAACTTCTACGCCTACCGCTATGACTACCGGCGCGAGTGGGGACGCGTGAGCCGTGCGCTCTCGCCCGCATCCTCGCCCGAGGAGGTGTGCCGCCAGATCGAGTCGCTGACGCGCGACATCTTCAACGCCGACCACATCGCGGTGCACTTTCGCGAAGACCCCGCCGGGGCATTCAGACTGCTGCACGGGCCGTCCGGCTCGCCGACCACGCTCGAGGCCACGCACCCGGTTGTGCGCTGGTTCGATCGCGAGCGCTGGCCGGTGCTGTTCTCGGACCGCGGCCTGGACCCCGAGCTCTCCGCCGGCGTCGAGGCGAGCAAGCTGCTGCGCCTCTCGCTCGGCGCCGCGGTGTGCGCGCCGCTCGCGGTCGAGGAGCCGGTCGTGGCGCTGCTGTGGCTGGGCGAGAAGCGCGGCGACGAGGCGTGGACGGACGAGGACCTCGAGTTCCTGGCGGCGATGTCGCGCCAGCTCGCCTCGGCGCTGTGGTTCTCGCGCCAGGCCGAGCGTATCGCCGAGGCGCGCCAGCTCGAATCGCTGCAGCGGCTGTCGAGCTTCGTGCTCCACGACATGAAGAACCACGTCTCCGGCCTGGCGCTGGTGGTGGACAACGCGCGCCGGCACATGGGCAATCCCGAGTTCCAGCGCGACGCCATGGCGGTGGTGGAGCGCACCGTGCGCTCGCTGCGCGAGCTGATGTCGCAGGTGTCGGGTGTCTCCTCGCCGCCGGCGCCGCAGCTGGCGCTGTGCCTGCTCCGCGACCTGGTCGCGGACGCTCTCGTCGAGAGCGGGCTGGCGCTCGGGCCCGGTCCCGGGCTCGAGGTCGAGGTCACCGTGCCCGAGGGCGCGCAGGCGGTGCTCGATCGCGTGCAGATCGGTCGCGTGCTCGTGAACCTGCTCGTCAACGCGCGCGAAGCATTGGGCGGCAGCGGTCGCATCGGCGTGCGCGCGATCAGCGTCACCGGCGCCGACGGCTCGCGCGAGGCGGTGATCGAGGTGAGCGACACCGGCCGCGGCATGAGCGAGGAGTTCATCCGCACGAAGCTGTTCAAGCCGTTCTCGACGACGAAGAAGGGCGGGCTGGGCGTAGGGCTGGCGCAATGCCGGGGCATCGTGGAAGCTCACGGCGGAACGATCGACGCGCGCAGCCGGCCCGGCGAGGGCACGATGTTCACGGTGCGCGTGCCCGCCGGCGGTCCCGCCGGCCTGGCGCCGGCCGTCAAGGAGGGGGCGTGAGCCTGGAGAAGATCCTCATCGTCGACGACGAGGAGAGCATCCTGAACCAGCTCCGCTGGGGGCTCGCGGGCGAGTACGAGGTGCTCACGGCCGCCACCATGGACGAGGCGCGCCGCATGATGCGCGACGAGAAGCCCAGCATCGTCACGCTCGACGTCACGCTCGGGCCGCCGAGCGCCGGTCCCGAGGGCATGGACCTCCTGGACGAGATCGTCGAGCGGCACCCGCTCACGAAGGTCATCATGGTGACCGGCAACGACAGCCGCGACAACGCGATCGCGTCGATCCGCCGCGGCGCCGTGGACTGGTACGCGAAGCCGATCGAGCTGGACGAGCTGCGCGTCATCCTCCGGCGCGCCGTGCACATCCGGAACCTCGAGATGGCCCAGCCGGGCGGGATTGCGCCGCGCCGGCGCTACCACCGGCTCGTGGGCGAGTCGGAGGCGATGAAGCGCGTCTACCAGCTCATCCAGCGCGTCGCCGGCACCGACGTGACCGTGCTCGTACTGGGCGAGAACGGCACCGGCAAGGAGCTGGTCGCGAACGCGATCCACGAAGCCGGCCCGCGTCGCGAGCAGCCGTTCGTGCCCATCAACTGCGGTGCGATCCCCGAGAACCTGCTCGAGTCCGAGCTGTTCGGCCACGAGCGCGGATCGTTCACCGACGCTCACCGCACCAAGGAGGGCAAGTTCGAGCTCGCCGACCGCGGCACGCTGTTCCTGGACGAGATCGGCGAGGTGCCGCTGCACCTGCAAGTGAAGCTGCTGCGCTTTCTCCAGGACCACAAGGTCGAGCGCATCGGCGGCCGCGACCCGATTCGTGTCGATGCGCGCGTCGTCGCCGCGACGAATCGCGACTTGAAGGCGATGATCGGCGAGGGCAAGTTCCGCGAGGACCTGTTCTACCGGCTCGGCGTCATCACCATCCAGGTGCCGCCGCTGCGCGAGCGCGGCGACGACCTTCGGCTCCTGGCCGAGTACTTCCTCGAGTTCTACAGCCGCCAGCACAAGCGGAAGTTGAAGGGCTTCACGCAGGCGGCACTGCGCGCGATCCTCGCCCACCCGTGGCCCGGCAACGTCCGCGAGTTGGAGAACCTCGTCCAGCGCGCCGTGATCCTCGGCGTCGACGCGTACCTGCGCCCGGAGGACCTGGGGCTCGAGTCGGCCGGCGGCAGCACCGAGCCGCTGCCCACGCTGCAGGCGGCCCGCGACGCGGCCGAGCTGCGGCTGCTCGTGGACGCGCTCACGCGCAACGCCGGCAACGTCACGCGCGCCGCGCGCGACATCGACATCAGCCGCCCGACGCTGCACGACCTGCTGCGCAAGCACGGACTCGACGCGGCGCGCTACCGGCGCGGCGGCTCGGTCGAGGATGCCGATGAGTAGCCGCCGGCCCGAAAAGCGAGAACCCCGCCCGGCGGTGCCGGACGGGGTCTCGACGAAATGGGGGGTGTCGTTCTCGGAGTCGCGGGCCGCACGCGAGGTTCTTCGAACTCGCCCCCCAAGATTCGGCGGCGGTGAAACTCTCGATGCTACGGACGCTCGTGGACGGCTTGAGGTTCGCTTTTTTCTTCGGCTGCGATCCCGTTACGAGCTTCGTGCGCAGCATGCCACGATTCGCAGGCACAGAAGTCCGGGAACGGTCACGATTCGAGCCAACGCTGGAAAGTCTGTGAAAACAGACCAAAACGGGTCAGCAAGCGTATGAACGGCGGCTTCTTCCTCGCGATCGCGGGCAACATCGGAGTGGGCAAGACGCAGCTCACGAACCGCCTGTCACAGGAGCTGGGCTGGGCCGCCCACTACGAGCCGGTGATCCAGAACCCGTACCTGGACCCCTTCTACAAAGACATGCCGCGCTGGAGCTTCCACCTGCAGATCTACTTCCTCGGCGAGCGTTTCAAGGCCCAGGTCGAGATCGGCAAGAGCCAGCTGCCGTTCATCCAGGACCGGACGATCTACGAGGACTGCGAGATCTTCGCCAAGACGTTGTGGCAACAGGGCTCGATGACGGACGTGGACTACCGGAACTACGTCGCGCTGTTCCATTGCATGGTCGGGTTCCTGCGCCCGCCGGACCTCATCGTCTACTTGAAGGCCAGCCCGGAGACGCTGATGGAGCGCATCGCCAGGCGGGGTCGCGAGAGCGAGAAGACCATCGGCATCGACTACATCCAGCGGCTCAACGCGGCCTACGATGACTGGATGGCACGGGCGATGCTTCAGGGCGATGTGCTGGAGATCGACACCGACCGCGTGCCCCTGCTGGGGGACGCGCCGGCGTTCAAGGAACTGATCCAGCGCCTCAAGCGCCGCTACCCGCCCCAGGCGGAGCTGCGCCTGGACTCGGGCGGCCGCTAGGGCCTCAGGCCCTCGCGGCGAGCGCGGTGGTGCAGCGCGAGCACAGGCCCGGCTGCGACGGGTCGTGGCCCACGTCGCTGCGGTACATCCAGCAGCGGTCGCACTTGGCCCGGCTCGTACGCCGTACGGCGACGTTCACGGCCGCACCGTCGGGGGCCGGCTTCAGCTCGGCGGCGGCGACGATCAGCAGCGCCGGCAGCTCGTCGCCGTAGGCGGCGAGCCGGTCGGTCCACGCGCGCGGCGCGGTGAGCGTGATCTCGGCCTCGGCCGTCGTCGCCAGCGTCTTCGCCGCGCGCAGCGGCTCGAGTGCGGCATTCACCGTATCGCGCACCTCGCGCAGGAACAGCCACTCGTCGCTCGTACGCCCCGTCTCCGCGCGCTTCGGCCACTCGGCGAAGTGGACACTCTCGCACTCGGCGACGAGGCCGGGGTGGGAGAGCCACGCCTCCTCGGCGGTGAACACGAGCGCGGGCGAGACCGCGAGCGTCACGTCGTGGAGCGCCTGCCAAAGCACGGTCTGCGCCGAGCGGCGCGCCGGATCGTCCGGCGCGAGCGTGTACAGGCGGTCCTTGGCGAGGTCGAGAAAAACCGCGCTCAGGTCGACCGTGCACAGGTCGAGCACCTGGTCGAGCGCGCGATGGAACTGGAGCGCGGTCCATTCCGAGCGCACGCGGGCGAGGCGCGCCGTCATGTGGTCGGCGAACGCGGCGTCGGTGCGCAGCAGCTTCGAGCCGGGCACGGCGTGCGCCGGAGCGAAGTCGGCCAGGTTCCCGAGCAGAAAGCGGAGCGTGTTGCGGACCTTGCGGTAGGCGTCGGCCACGCGCTGCATGATCTCGTCGCCCACGCGCACGTCGCCGCGCCAGTCGGTGGCGAGCGCCCACCAGCGCACCACGTCCGCGCCGTACTTGTCGATGAGCGTGAGCGGGCTGACGACGTTGCCGAGCGACTTGTGCATCGCGCGTCCGGCGGCGTCCAGCACCCAGCCGTGCGTGGCGACCTGCGTGAACGGCGCTTCGCGCTCGACGCCGACGCCGACCATGAGCGAGGAATTGAACCAGCCGCGGTGCTGGTCGGGGCCCTCGAAGTAGAGCACCTCGGCGCGGTCCTTTCGCGCGCGATTCCACGCCGGCGCGAGCTCGGGGTGGGAGACCTGGATCGCGCGGTGCGTGCTGCCCGAGTCGAACCACACGTCCAACACGTCCTCTTCCTTGCGGAACGGACCCGGCTTGCCGCACGACGGGCAGGTGAAGCCCTGGGGCAGGAAGTCCTGCACAGGCCGCTCGTACCAGCTGTCGGAGTCCGACGTGCGGGTGAACTCGGCCGCGCGCTCGAGCACGCGCCGGTCGAGCGCCGCCTTGCCGCACGCCTCGCAGTAGAGCCCGGGGATCCCCACGCCCCAGCTTCGCTGGCGCGACAGGCACCAGTCGGGACGATTCTTCACCGCGTCGCGGATGCGGTTCTTCGAGCTCGCCGGGTCCCAGCTCACGGCGTTCTCGACGCGCTCGAGGCAGCGGTCACGGTGCCCGTCGTGGTCCACGATCATGAACCACTGGTCCGTGGCGCGGAAGATCACCGGCCGGCGGCAGCGCCAGCAGTGCGGGTAGCTGTGCGTGAAGTTCCAGGCGTGGAGCAGGATGTTCTGCGCGCGGAGCCACGCGATGATGTCGTCGTTCACGTCCAGCACGCTCCGCCCGGCGAAGTGCGGCACCTCGTTCGTGAACTTCCCGGCCTCGTCGACCGGGCAGTAGGCGGGCATCCCGTTGCGCGCGCCCACGGCGAAGTCCTCGGCGCCGTGACCGGGTGCGGTGTGCACGATCCCGGTACCGTCCGCGAGGTCCACGTACGGCGTGCCGTCGACAACGCGCGAATCGTTGCCGAACGGCGCGGTGAAGAGCGCGCCCACGAGGCTCGCGCCAGGGAAGCTCTTGAGCGGCTCGACCGGCCGGCCCAGCCGCTCCGCGATCGCGGCGACGCGGTCCTTCGCCACGAGCAGGAACTCGTCGCCCATGCGCGCGACGACGTAGCTGGCCTTCGGGTCCACCATCAGTCCCAGGTTCGCCGGCAGCGTCCACGGCGTCGTGGTCCACGCGATCGCGCTCACGCCGGCGAACTCCTTGAGCACACCCTCCGCTGCATCCGACTTGAGCGGGAAGCGCACGAACACGCTCGGGCTCGGCACGTCGGCGTACTCGATCTCCGCCATCGCCAGCGCGGTGCGGTCGGTGGGACACCAGTGGATCGCTCGCTTGCCGCGCTGGATGAAGCCGCGGTCGTTGAGCTTCGACAGCGTGTCCAGGATCTCGGCCTCGAACTCGGGCGCCATGGTGAGGTAGGGCCGGTGCCAGTCGCCCCAGCCGCCGAGGCGGATGAACTCCTCGCGCTGGATGCCGATCCACTTCGTGGCGTACTCGCGGCAGGCGCGGCGCAGCTCGAGCCGCGTCGGCTTGTGCTTTTTCTCAGCGAACTCGCGACCCACCTGCATCTCGATGGGCATACCGTGGTTGTCCCAGCCGGGCACGTACGGCGAGTCGAAGCCCTGGAGCGAGGCCTGGCGCACGGCGGCGTCCTTCCAGATCTTGTTCGCGGCCGTGCCCATGTGGATGTGGTTGTTCGAGTACGGCGGCCCGTCGTGGAGCAGCCACAGCGGCCGGCCTGTTCTCAGCTCGCGCAGGCGGGCATAGACGGCGGCCTGCTTCCAGTGCTCGAGCCGCTCGGGCTCACGGCGCGCGAGCTCGGCCTTCATCGGGAACGCCGTCTCGGGCATGTTCAGCGTGTCGCGGTACCCGGGTTTCTTCGTCTCCGCCACGCTGCCTCCTCATCTCGTCGAGAGCGCGGCACATTGCCATCCGCGCGCTCGGAGCGTCAAGACGACGTGTCGGCGGAGGCGGCAGCCGGGCTCGCGGCCGGCGGAGAGGTTCGCGTCGAGTCGCGACGCGCGACGGCGCGTGGTACCGCGTGCGACGTGTCGCGCCGGGCGACGTGTTTCGAGGTATCACGCGGCGCGTGAGCGCGCCGGGAGTCCGGCGCAGGAGGTTGGGTCGCCATCGCGCTGGCTGCGGGTTTCTTCGTGGACTTCGCTCCGCTGGAGTCTCGCTGCGCGATGGCCGTCGTCGAAGGTGTCGTCAGAGCTGTGGAAGCCTTGCGCGTCTTGCCCGCCACGGTGTCGCGCTGCGCGGTCGCCGCCGCAGACGCTGACGGTCTTCTCGTCTTGCCCGCGAGCGTGTCGCGGCGCGTCGTGGTCGCCTTCGCCGGGGTTGTCTTCGCTGCACGATGGAGCGAGTCGCCGACCGTTGCCTTCTTGCTCGTCCCCGTCGCGGCGATCGCGCCCGATGGGGACGCCGGCGCCACCGGTTTCTTCGCCGCGGGTTTCGCGGGCTCGGGTGCGGGCCCGGCGAGGTCCGCGAACAACATCACCGCCTCGCCCAGCGTGGGATGACCCTCGCGCGAGATGAGCGCGCTCACGTGCGCGGCGGGCGCCGGAGTGCCCAGCACGTCCGTGCACGTCTCGCGGTGGCGCGCGCGCCGCAACGGCGCCGGGCCCGTGCGCACGCCCAACGCGCGCGCGCGACCGAGGTCGTGCGCCAGCTCGGACCAGTCGATCTCCTGGCTTGGCGAGCCGCTGGTGTGGCCCGCGCCCGTCCACAGCATTCGCGCCGCCACGAGCGAGTCGTGCAGCTCGAGCGGGGCCAGCGCCGGATCGAACCCGGGCCCGCGCACGCCGGCGGCGATCATGCGCCACCACGCCTCGTGTGTGAGCGCGTCCTCGGTGCGTGCCCCGGGGGCGACCAGGCCCGCGTACTCGGCCCACTCGAAGTTGGCCTCGATCCCGGTGCTGTCCGCGCGGTAGGTCGGCAGGCGCGCGTCCACGAACGCGAGCGGGTCTTCGACGCGCGCGAACTCCCAGCGTTCCTCGGGATCGCGCGCCACGCGCACCTCGAAGTGGAGGTGGGGGCCGGTTGCGTGACCGGTCTCGCCCACGCGCCCGAGCACCTCGCCCGCCTGGACGCACTCGCCGGCCTTCACGCGCGGCGAGTACTCGCGCAGGTGAGCGTACACGGTGTACGCCAGCACGCCCTCCGGCAGCCGGTGGGCCAGCACCACGTGCGTGCCGTAGCCGCCCCACTCGCCATGGTCCTGCGCCGAGACCACGACGCCCGAGCCCGCCGCGCGCACCAACGCGCCGGCGCTCCCTGAGCCCAGGTCGGCGCCCTGGTGCGAGGCGCGCTCCCCCTCCCAGGCGACCCCGCGCACGATGAAGAACGGACCCGGCGTGCGTGGGCGATCCTCGTAGACCTGGTAGGGATCGCCGACCGGCATGCGGAACGCGCCGCTCGGGCCCCAGTGATCGCGCGTGCGGGCGTTCATCGGCAGCAGCCCGCCGAGCATCAGCGACGCCACCAGCATCCCTGCCGGGGCGGCGACGATCAGCGGAGCACCACCAGGCGGCCGCGCGCCGTGCCGCCGCGCACGCGGGCGAAGTAGAGACCGGGGGCGAGCGAGCGTGTGGCCTGCGCCTCCAGCCGTGCGCGGCCGGCTTCGTCGGCGTGCGCCGACGCGACGCGGCGTCCGGCCGCGTCCACGAGCTCGATCCAGTCGCCCTCGGCGATCGCCTCGCCGCGAAGCTCCAGCGGCTGCCCCGCGCGCAGCGGGTTCGGCCCGATCGCGAGCGCGAGAGACTCCGTCACCGGCGGCGGATCGACACCGGTCACGAGCGAGCCGTCGAGCACTCGGAGGCGCTCGCGGAGTCGCTGCGCGTTGCCGTCGAAGCCGATCCAGGTCACGTCCACGTTCCCCGACGAGGTGGGGAGCAGGTTGATCCCGCTCGCGTTCAGGTCGCTCGCGTCCGAGACCTCGGTGGCGCGCACATCCCAGCCGAGCCCCGGTCGCCACCGTTTGTACCTCACCTGGGCGCCGCTGGCCACGAAGCGTTCGTAGGCCACGTGCAGGCCGCCGTTCGGGTCGCGCGCGATCCGCGGGCTCTGGAGGCCGTTCCCGAGCGCGTCGATCGTGCTGTCGCGCGGCGAGGGCCGGCCGATCAACTGGCGTTTCTGGAAGTGGATCTCGCCGCCGCCTCCGGGATTCACCTGCCACACCGTGTAGAGCACGCCCGAGGAGTCCACGACCGAGGACACGGCGGGCTGTGCATAGGCGCTCTGCGGCGTCAGCCGGAACCGGGCGGAGAGGCCGCTGTCGGGGTGGAACCGGCACGCGTAGATCTGGTGGATGCCGCCGCCGCGGTCGGGCCACACCACGTAGGCGTGCCCGTCGCCCGCGGCGGTGATCGCCGGCGAGGCCGGCAGGTCCTCGGGGATCGTCACCGTCGTGGGCACGCCGTACGGCGCGTTGTAGAGGAACTGCATGAAGCGGAGCCGCACGGAGCCGTCGATGGACTCGAGCCAGGTGAGGAAGACGCGCCCTTTCGCATCCGCCGCGATCGCCGGCGCGAAGCACTCACCGCCGGAGGTCGTGAGCACCTTCGCGGTCAGCCAGCGCCCGAGCACGCGGGCGCGGTAGCAGAGCCGGCCCGGGCTGCCCTCGGGGCGCTCGATCCAGGCCACGGCGAGGTTGTCGCCCTCGATGCGCGCGAGCGTGGGATCCTCGGCGTTGCCGATGCCACGGTCCACGACCTGCATCGGACCCCACGACTGGAGCCAGGGCCGTTCGCGCACGACCACGGCGCTGCGCGCGCCCACGACCTCGCTCGAGACGATCCACGCGCGACCGCCGGGCGACACCGCACTGCGCGCGGCGGGGCTGAACGTGAGCCCGGGCTCGCCGGCGCCGGGGGCGACGTCGCGGGGCGGCTGCCAGCCCGGTGCGCGCACGTGCAGGCGCAACGACACGTTGCGGCCCACGCGCGTCACGTCCTCGATCGAGATGTTCGTCGGCAGGCCCGAGAACGTGCGCGTGCTCGGGCTCGTGAGGTCGTCGATGTGCGTGCGTCGCGCCGAGCCGGGGTACGGGTCGCTCGCGTCGCCGCGGTTGTAGCCGAGGTACATGTCGAAGTTGCCGTCGGCTTCGAGCGTGCGCATGCCCGGCGTGGGCCCGGTGTTGATGCGGTTCGCCGCGATGCGCTGGCCGATCATCGCCTCATCGATCTGGTTCACGAGCAGGCCGTCGTTCGGCAGCTTGCGGTCGAAGCTCTCGCGGACGCGGTTCTCGAGCAGGAAGTGCTCGGGCGAGTCTTCGCCCTGGAACCAGAACTCCACCAGCGGCGTGCCGTCGGCGAGCGGCGCGAGCGTGATCGTGGTGTCCTGGGTCGGGCGCACGCGGTTCACCCAGCCGAGCCACAGCATGGACCACGCGCCGAGGTGCGAAGGGTACTCGGGGGACTGGCCGTCGCCGCCGTAGGCGCCGCTCGACATCAGCGCCCAGTTGCCGGGGCCGGTGTTCGCCGCGCCGCCCAATTGGCTCGTGTCGTAGAGGTCGGGGAGCCCGAGCGTGTGGCCGAATTCGTGGCAGAAGACGCCGATCTCGCACAGCTGTCCGGGGTGGAGCCCGGAGAGCTCGGGCACCACGGTGAAGCGGTCGACGCGCATGTGCTGCGTGAGCGAGCCCGGCACGAGGTCGTTGCAGTCCGCGGGCGAGCCGTTGCTCCAGCCGGCCGTGGCGCGTGACGTGATCGACCACAGGTCGCGCCGATTGCCCGAGGTCTCACCACCCGGGCCGGCGTGCACCAGCCACAGCATGTCCACGTAGCCGTCGTTGTCGAGGTCGAAGCGAGAGAAGTCCACCGTCGGATCGCACGCCGTCACCGCCTCGCGGAACAAGCCGTAGTCGTTGTTCGGCGAGCCGATCGCGTTCACCCCCCAGGCGTCCGCCGCGTAGTAATAGCGGTCGTTCTTCAATTTCACCGTGGCCACGACCTCGCCGCGCACGCGCATGCGGCGGCCGGAGACCCAGCGGTAGTAGTCGAACATCGAGCCCGTGGGCTCGGCGCCGGTCGAATCGAACAGCCGGCGTTCCAGCGCCGCCTTCGTGTGCACGAGCGCGCTGTCGGTGAACTCGACGCGGATGATGGGGATGAGCCATTCGTCACGCGAGGCGCTCGTCCGGAGGCCCGCGGCGGGCGGTTCGGGGACGGCGAGGAGCCCGCGCGAGAACGCGTCGACGATCTCCGGCGCCACGGGCCCGGTGTGCGGAGGCATGGTGGCGCGAGCCGGTGCGGACAGCAGGATCGCCAGCGTGGGGACGAGCCAGGGTGCGGCTCGCAGTACGGCGTATGGTCTCACTTCGGGAAGCGTACCTCGGATCCCGGAAGATGGGCGGCCCGGCCCGTCGTGGATCCTCTGAATTGGGGACCAGCGGACAGGTCGGCGTCAAGCTCGGATCGCTACCGACGGCATCGGCGCGAGGTGTGCTAGGTTTGATGACAAGGTGATCGCATTGCTCCGCAGGCTCGTGATCCTCCTCCTCATGGCCCCCGCCGCGCTGGTGATCGGGGCCGCAGCGGCCGCGGCGGCCGGGCAGGACCTGCCCTCCCTCCACTCCATCACCCCGCCCATGTTCACGGCCGACCTGGCCGTGGCCGTGGACTCCACGTCGCGGGCGCGGGTGAAGGCGGTGGTGAGCATTCCCTACCCCGAGCTCAACTGGCAGCGGGCCGGCGAGGGCTTCTCGGCCGGGGCCGCGTTCGTGGTCGAGCTGGTGCCCGACAAGGGGCCGCGACGGCTCTACGGCGACTCGTGGGAGAAGCGCATCCTGGTCCCCGACTACACGGCCACGACGAGCCACCGCAACCAGCTCGTCGAGACCCGCGAGTTCGAGGTCCCGCCCGGGCGCTACGACGTGAAGGTGAGCGTGCGCGACGTCCGGGCGCTCGAGCAGTCCGACGTGCGCGACCGGCTCGAGGTGCGCGACCTGTCGGCCGTGCCGGTGGGCTTTGCGGACCTGGAGTTGGGTGTCGTCGACTCGACCGGCTCGTTCGTGCCGTTCCCCTCGCGCGAGTTCGGCTACAACTCCGGCGCGATCGCGGTGCGGGCGGTGCTGCTGGACCGCCGCGCCGGCGGCTGGCCGCGCGAATACCACTACAAGTGGCGCATCGTCGACGAGGCCGCTTCCGCCCAGGCGCAGGCCGACACGAACGTCTCGGTGCGGCGTTTCGCGGAGCCGATGGTGCTGCGCCCGCCGCACGGCGAGCTGTTCATCGGCGACTACACGTTCGAGCTGGAGATGCGCGAGGGGAAGACCGCCTGGCGCACGTCGCGCACGTTCAGCGTCGAGGAGAGCGGCCCGCCGCGCGGGCGCGAGTTCGACCAGATCCTCGAGGCGCTGGCCTACATCGCCGATCCCTCCGAGGTGGATGCCATGCGCGGCAAGCCGGCCGAGCAGCAATCGACGATGTGGGACGCGTTCTGGCGCCGGCGCGATCCCACGCCGGACACGCCGCGGAACGAGTTCCAGATCGAGTTCTTCCGCCGCATGCGCTACGCCGAGCAGCACTTCCTGGGCTTCGGCCCGGGCTGGCGCTCGGACATGGGGCGCACGTACATCCGCTACGGCCCGGCCGACCAGGTCGAGCAGCGGCAGGCCCAGTCCGGCCAGCCGGGACTCGAGATCTGGTATTACAACCAGCCCTATCGTCGGCTGGTGTTCGCTGACCGCGAGGGCTTCGGCCGCTTCACGCTGCTCAACCCGCAGGGCGAATGAGGAGCGCCAGGCCGAAGCACGGCGTCGTCTCGCTCCCCGTGCTGGACGTGCGTCCCGAGCCGGCGCACGCGGCCGAGCTGCTGTCGCAACTGCTGCTGGGGGAGACCGTGGTGCTGCTCTCACGCTCGCGCGACGGGGGCTGGCTACGGGTGCGGAACGAGGCCGACGGCTACGAGGGCTGGGTGCGCGCCTGGGGCGTGGTCGAGGCCACGCGGGCGCGGGTCGTGCGCTGGCGGCGCCTGGCCCGCGGCCGGATCGGCGTGCCCATGGCGGTGGTTCGGGCCGGCCGCGGGACCGGCGCCAGCGTGTCACCGGTCTTCTTCGGCGGCCGGCTGATCGCCGCGCGGGCCGCCCGCGGCTACAGCGCGGTGGAGCTTCCGGACGGCCGGCGCGGCCAGCTTCCCGCCTCGGCGCTCGCCGGCGCCCGGACGCCGTCGATCGAGGACCGGGTCGCCTCGCTGCTCGGCTCGCCCTACCTCTGGGGCGGCCGGAGCCCGGCGGGCTACGACTGTTCCGCGTTCGTTCAGCAGGTGCTGCTCGAGCAGGGGGTCAGCCTGCCCCGGGATGCCCGCGACCAGTGCGGCGGCAGCCGGCCGGTGGCGGGGAAGGAGCGGGTCGGGGACCTGGCGTTCTTCCGCCGTCCAGGCGAGCCCGCGAGCCACGTCGGAGTCGCGCTGGGTGGAGGCTACTTCGCTCACTGCCGCGGGCGCGTGGTGGTGGCTTCGGTCGAGAACGATAATCCGTTATACGACAAGGACCTCAAGCCGCAGTTCATGGGCTGGTACCGCCCGGTCCGTAGCTGATTACCGGCAGGTCAGTAGCTAGGGCAGTTACCCGGAGCCCGGGCTTGACACCCCGGGTCGCTCTGCCTACTTTCCCCGCCG
>DATNFC010000150.1:0-6606 GCA_035606545.1 Candidatus Methylomirabilota bacterium | reverse complement strand
GGATCTCCGGGATTCGGTACCAGGCGTTCGCGATCAGGCGCGTGTCCTCGCGCAGCGTCATCACCAGCGCGGACGCGAGCGAGCCCCAGCCCATGGCACGCGTCGCCGCCTTCGAGCCGTGGCCGCGCTCGTCGAGCACGAGGATGGTTTCGCCCGCGGCCACGCCGTCGGGATAGGGGAGCTTCTCCTCGACGACGAAGTGCCGCCGCATCGGCACCGACAGCAGCACGCCCAGCCAGCCCGCGGACGTGAGCCACAGGAACGTCTGCAGGGGCGTGAGCGTGAACGTGAAGCCCAGCGACGTGTCCATGCGCAGCATGTCGAACGCGGCCATGATCACGCACAGGAACGCCGTCTGGCCGGCGGCGGTACCCGCCGACTGGATGACGTTGTTCTCCCAGCGGCTGAAGTCGCGGAACAACAGGCCGAGGGAGAGGAAGCCGAGGAACGCCGCGACCACCGAGATGTTCGGCCCGAAGCCCAGCTTCAAGACGATGTAGGGGTACGAGGCGGCGATCACCGCGGAGATGACGAGCGAGGCCACCACGGCCCGCGGCGTGAACTCGCGACGGGTGAGTGTTTCTACGGATGGGCGGGCGGCTGGTGCGGTGACGGCCATGGAAGCAGGCTAGCAAGCCGGACCGCGGCCCACCAGCGACGCGGACTGGCCGCGAAATCACCTCGTCGGACGCGTGCGCATGGGACCGGTTGCGTCACGTGAACCCGCTTTCCTCTCGACTCTGGGCGCGCGAGGCGGCAGACTTTTGTGTGGTATGAGAAGTGGTTTCGATTTCGCCCCCGGGTGGTCCCCCATCCCGCCCCATACTCGACCGATGCGAGACGGCGTCGTCGAGCGAATCCCCCGCAGGAGGTCCGAGATGCACCGCATGCCTCGCGCCCTCACCATCCTCGTGCTCACGCTCCTTGCCGGCATCTCGTTACCGGCGGCGACGGCGCAAGCCAAGATGTACGTCTACAACGCCGTCATCAGCGCGAAGCAGGAGACCCCGCTCAACGCCACGACCGGCAGCGGCGGCGGCTACTTCGTGATCGACACCGACGCCAACACGGTCAACTTCTGGATCTCGTTCGCGGGGCTGTCCGCCGCCGAGAACGCGGCGCACATCCACGGCTTCTCCGGTCCCGGCGTGCCCGCGGGCGTGGTGTTCACGCTGCCCGCTGGCAACCCGAAGGTCGGGACCTGGAACTATGCGGAGGGCCAGGAAGCGTCGATCCTGGGCGGCCTGTGCTACGTGAACATCCACACGACGGCGAATCCCGGCGGTGAGATCCGCGGCCAGATCGTGCCGCTCAATGCGATCGTGGACGGGGCGCAGGAGACGCCGCCCGTCGCGACCGCCGCCGCGGGCTGGATGACCGCGACCATCGACACCACGGCGAACACGATCAGCTACTACATGGCGTACTCCGGCTTGAGCGGCGCGGTGACGGCCGCGCACTTCCACGGCAACGCGAACTACACCCAGGGTCCCGCCGGCGTGAAGGTCGGGCTCACCGTCACCGCGTCGCCCATGACCGGCACGGTGGGCTACAGCCAGGTCGACGAGGGCGCCATCCTCGCCGGTCGCTGGTACGTGAACCTGCACACCGGTGTGAACCCCGGCGGCGAGATCCGCGGCCAGTTGAGCCCCCGCGTGGTGCCCATGGATCCGCTCCAGGAAAACCCGATCAACCTGACGGCAAGCTCCGGGTATGCGCTGTGCGCGGTCGACACCGCCGCGAACACGCTCGGCTACGACGTGCACATCACCCAGCTCTCCGGGGCCGAGATCGCGGCGCACATTCACGGCCCTGCAGCGCTGGGCGCGAATGCCGGCGTGCTGCAGACGCTGGCGATCGCCGCGCGCAAGCTGGGCACGTGGAACTACACGGCGGCGAACGAAGCCGACGTGCTGCTCGGGCGCACGTACTTCAACTCGCACACGGGCGCGAACCCGGGCGGCGAGATCCGCGGCCAGATCCTGTTCCTGCCGGGGGCCGAGGCGCTGCTCAACGTGGGCGGCCCGTCGTTCCCGGCACACGGCATTTCCGCGGCGCCGAACCCGTTCCTGAGGCGCACCACGCTCACGTTCAGCCTGACGCGCACCGGCACCGTGTCGCTCGCGATCATGAGCGTGGACGGGCGGCGCGTGCGCAGCGTCGAGCCCACGACGTTCGCGCCCGGGCCACACACGCTCGAGTGGGATGGCCTGGACGACGCCGGACGAACGGTGGCCCCGGGCGTCTACTTCGCCGTCGTGCACCTGCCGGACGGTGTCATCACCACGAGGCTGGCGCGCCTGAACTGAACCCGCCGCGACGCTGAGAAAGAGCGGCCGGCCCCTCACGGGGCCGGCCGCTCGCTTCGTGGTGCCCCGGGTCGGTAAGTACCTGAGCTGTGTTTCAGGCACTGTCCTCATGGTGGGGTCACATGCGCGCGCGTTACGACTTGTGTGATGCACAGCGTTCGCATGACGGTGGTCGCGCCCCAGGTCGCGACAGCTCGCACGGGACTGCAGCTGACCCGTGAGTTCGCCACGCGGCTCGACGAAGCCGGGATCCGCTACTGCCACTTCAAGAGCAACCAGCACCTCGAAGCTGCGCTGCAGGGCATCACCGACATGGACGTCCTCGTGGATCGCCGCGCCGGCCCGAAGCTGACCGAGATCCTCGGCGGGCTCGGCTGCAAGCGTTTCTCCGCGCCTCCGTCCGGTGACTATCCGGCGGTCGAGGACCATCTCGGTTTCGACCGCCCGACCGGGCGACTCATCCACCTTCACCTGCATCATCGGCTCACCGCCGGCGAGAAGCACCTCAAGGGCTATCGCCTGCCCTGGGAAGAGCTGATGCTCTCCACCAGCCGCAAGGATCCCGCGACCGGCTTCCGCGCCGCCGATCCCAACGTCGAATGCCTGCTGCTGCTGGTGAGGAGCGGGCTCAAGTTGGGCGCCGCGGACGGCGTGCTGGCGTGGCTCGGCCGCGACCAGGTGGGCGACGACGTGGCCCGCGAGTTCGCGTGGCTGATGAAGCGAGTCGACCCCGAGCACCTCGTGGAGCTGGGCGAGTCGCTGCTCGGGAAGCCCGTGGGGAGCGCGCTGCGCAAGATCCTCCTCGACGGGCCGTCGGTCGGCCGGCTGTTCGCGCTTCGCGCGCGCGGCCGGCCGGCGCTCGAACGGTTCCGGAGCTACTCGGGCGTGGAAGCGACGCTCCGGCGCACGTGGCGCATGTTGTTCCTGGCCTTCTGCGCGCTGGGGAGGAAACTGCCGAACCCGCCGATGCCCGTGAGCCGGAAGAACCCGCGCGGCGGACTCCTGATCGCATTCCTCGGTGCCGACGGCTCGGGCAAGAGCTCGCTGGCGCGGCGCGTCGTGAAATGGCTGCGCTGGAAACTCGACGCGCGCGTCGCGTACTTCGGCAGCGGCGACGGTCCCAGCTCGCTCCTCCGCCTGCCGTTCCGGCAGGCCCTTCGCTGGGTGATCGCGTCGCGGAGCGGCCCGCGCATCACCCCGCTCCGGGATCGCGTACCCACCGGCGTGCGCGCGCTCTGGGCGCTCGTCCTCGCGCTCGAGAAGCGGCGCCGGCTGATGCAGGCCTGGCGCGCGCGGAACCAGGGTCTGGTGATCGTGTGCGACCGCTATCCGCAGGACCAGATCAAGGGCTTCAGCGACGGACCGCTGCTCGATCGCTGGCGGCGATCGCGGTGGCCCTGGCTGCGGATGCTGGCGCGCTGGGAGGCCATGCCCTACGCGTGGGCGATATCCCATCCTCCGGACCTCGTATTGAAGTTGCGCGTGACACCCGTGGTCGCGGTCCGGCGCAAGCCCGAGATGCGGCTCGACGATGTCTGCCGGCGCGAGCGCGCGATCGCCGACCTGGGCTTTCCCGTCGCCACGCGGGTCCGGGAAGTGAACGCGGATCGCCCTTGGGACGACGTCCTGCTCGAGTGCAAGCGCGAGATCTGGGAGGAGCTCTAGCGTGAGGATCGCGCGCCCGGTCCTCGTCGAGTTCCTCGGATTGTCCGGTGCGGGCAAGTCGGCGGTGAGCCATCACGTCGCCGAACGCCTGCGCCGGCGTGGGATCCCGGTCGACGAGCCGACGCTGACGCTGGCCCCAGCGGGACGTCGTCCGCCGTGGTGGAGACGCGCGCTCAAGTCCCTGCACGTCGCCCGCGAGCTGGTCGTGCACCCGGTGAGTTCGCTGCGCTCATTGAAGTCCATGCGCGCGACGCGCCAGCAGCGCCTGCGCCTGCTGTTCCGGATGGGCTTCAACTGGCTGATGTTGAGGTCGCTGATGCGGACGCACCGGCGTTCGCTGCACCTCTTCGACCAGGGCGCGTTCCAGGCGTTGTGGTCGATCGGCCTCGAGGGCCGCCGCGGGACCCTGAAGCGCGTGGGTCAGCGGCTGGTCGCCACGGTGCCGGCCCCGGACGCGGTCGTCGTGATCGAGGCGGGCGCCGAGGTGGTCGCCGATCGCCTCAAGGAGCGCGGCGGCCGCGAGAGCCGCGCGGATCGCTGGGAGCCGGCCGACGTCGTGCGTTCGCAGCACACGATGAACGAGGTGAAGTCGATCCTGCGCACCATGAGCGCCCGCCCCGGGGGCCCGCGCATCCTCAGGGTCGTGAACGGCCGGCACGATGACGTGGAGGCCGTCGCGGACCGCATCGCCGTGGAGATCGAGCGCCTGGCGCAGGCGGTCTAGGCGGCGACGTACTCGCGCCTCTCACCGTCCCCTGGCGCCGTCGATGCGCCGGAAGACCAGCGACGCGTTGGCGCCGCCGAAGCCGAACGAGTTCGTGATCACCGCGCGCATCGGCAGCGCGCGGGCGCGGATCGACACACCCTCGAGCCCGCACTCGGGGTCCGGGTGCTCGATGTTCGCGGTCGGGGGCACGACCTGGTCGCGAAGGCTGAGAATGCTGAACACCGCCTCGATCGCGCCCGCGGCGCCGATGGCGTGACCGATCAGCGACTTGTTCGCGGTGACCGGCATCCGTGCCGCGGCGGCGCCGAACACGCGGCCGAGCGCGCGCGCCTCCATGGTGTCGTTGAGCCGCGTCGCGGTGCCGTGCGCGTTCACCGAGTCGATCTCGTCGGGCTCGAGCCGCGCGTCCTCGAGCGCCAGCCGCATGCAGCGCGCCGCCCCGTCGCCGTTCGGCTCCGGACGCGAGACGTGGAACGCGTCGCAGCTGCTGCCGAAGCCGGCGAGCGTGGCATACGGGCGCACGCCGCGGCGCTGCGCGGCGTCCAGGGTCTCGAGCACGACCACGGCCCCGCCCTCGGCGGGCACGAACCCGTCGCGGTCACGGTCGAACGGGCGCGATGCGCGCGCGGGCTCGTCGTTGCGCGTGCTCGTGGCGCGCAGCGCGTGATAGCCGGAGAACAGCATGTGCGTGATCGGCGCCTCGCAGCCGCCGGCCACCACCGCGTCGGCCTCGCCATTGCGCAGCATCTGCATGCCCAGGCCTATCGCCGACGCGCCCGAGGCGCACGCCTCGTTGACGGTCAGGTTGTGCCCGCCGGCGCCGAGCGTCATGGCGATGATCCCCGCCGCCATGTTCCCGAGCGCGCCGGTGACGAAGTAGGGCGAGAGCCGGTCCTCTTCGCCATGCGCCATCGCATCGAAGCCGCTCTCGAGCTGCTGGGCGCCGCCGAACGTGTTGCCCATGACCACCGCGAGCCGCGCGCGGGTGCCGCCGTTCGGCGCGAGCCGCGCGTCCTTCGCGGCCATCTGTGCGGCCGCCACGCCCAGGTGGATGAAGCGGTCCACACGCTGCGCGAGCTTCGCGTCCATGAACTCGGTGGGATCGAGCCCGGGCACTTCGCCGGCGACGCGCGTCCGCAGGCGCGAGGTGTCGAAACGCGTCACCGGGCGCACGCCCGAGCGGCCCGCCAGCGCGTTTCGCCAGCTCTCCTGGGCGGTGGAGCCCAGCGGCGTGGCCGCCCCGAGGCCGGTCACCACGACGTCGTATCCCATCCGCTCCGCTCCGCTCGGCCCAGTCCCACATCTGGACACCGCGCGTGGACCGCGGCGACGCCGGATTCGATGCGCCCCGCGCTGCCAGCGGTGCGGACGCGCGTCGCAAGCTCATGGCCTGGAAACGCTCGCGGTGATGTGCGGTCGGGGCGCGCTCGGCGCGGGCGAAGGCGGCGCGTTCGGTGGTTCCACCGACCTCTGCTGCAGGGCTCGCACGTACAAAGAGTGCAGGCGAGCGCCCGGCGGACACATCGATGAGTCACCCGTCGATGGGACTCAAGGAGTATTGAGAACGCGGACGGCCGGGCCGTAGCGTCGTGGTGTACATGGACACCTCCCCGTTCCCGATGAGCCCGATCCCGTCGCCGGCGATGCAGCCCATGACCCTGGCCGCCGGCGCGCCGTCGGCTCCGCGCCTGCGCTCGCTCGCCCGCATGATTGGCAACACGCCCATGCTCGCGATCGAGCTGACCTACCGCGGCGAGCGGCGCGTGATCCATGCCAAGGCCGAGCACTTCAACGTCACCGGCAGCATCAAGGACCGGATGGCGCTGCACATCGTGCGCCGCGCCTATGCCGACGGCCTGATCGCGCCCGGGGACACGATCGCCGAGGCCACGAGCGGAAACACTG
>DATNFC010000149.1:0-3041 GCA_035606545.1 Candidatus Methylomirabilota bacterium | reverse complement strand
TCGCGAACGGCGACCTGCAGCAGAAGCTGACGCTGGAGGCGAAGGGCGAGATCGCGACGATGACCGAGACGATCAACTCGATGATCGACACGCTCGCCACGTTCGCCGACCAGGTGACGACGGTGGCCCGCGAAGTGGGCGTCGAAGGCAAGCTCGGCGGGCAGGCCAAGGTGCCGGGCGCATCGGGCACGTGGAAGGACCTGACCGACAGCGTGAACTTCATGGCGGGAAACCTGACGAGCCAGGTGCGCGGCTTCGCCAAGGTGATGACCGCGGTCGCGAACGGCGACCTGCAGCAGAAGCTGACCGTCGCGGCCAAAGGCGAGATCGCGGCACTGTCCGACACGATCAACAGCATGATCGACACCCTGGCGACGTTCGCCGACCAGGTGACGACCGTGGCGCGCGAAGTCGGCGTCGAGGGCAAGCTCGGCGGGCAGGCGAAAGTCCCGGGCGCTTCCGGAACGTGGAAGGGTCTGACCGAGAACGTCAACCAGCTCGCCGCAAACCTGACGACGCAGGTGCGCGCGATCGCCGAGGTGGCGACCGCCGTCACGCAGGGCGACCTGACGCGCTCGATCACCGTCGAGGCCCGCGGCGAAGTGGCGGCGCTGAAGGATACGACCAATGAAATGATCCGCAATCTGCGCGACACGACGCAGAAAAACACCGAGCAGGACTGGCTGAAGACGAACCTCGCGAAGTTCAGCCGCATGCTGCAGGGGCAGAAGGATCTGAACACCGTCGGCCGGCTGATTCTGTCCGAGCTTGCGCCGGTCGTTACCGCGCAGCACGCGGTGTTCTACGTGCTCGATTCGAGCGGTGACACGCCGCGGCTCACGCTGCTGGCGAGCTACGGCTCCAAGGGCCAGAGCGCGATCGGCAGCCAGCTCGACCTCGGTGAAGGACTGGTCGGCCAGTGCGCGATCGAAAAAGAGAAGATCCTGCTGGCCGATGTGCCTCGCGACTACATCACCATTTTCTCCGGCCTCGGGGGCGCGTCGCCGCAGAACATTCTGGTGATCCCGGTTATTTTCGAGGGCCAGGTCAAGGGCGTGCTCGAGCTCGCCTCGTTCGAGCGCTTCAGCCCGACGCACGAAGCCTTCCTCGACCAGCTCGCGGAAAGCATCGGCATCGTGATCAACACGATCGAGGCCAACACGCGTACCGAGGACTTGCTGACGCAGTCGCAGTCGCTGGCGCAGGAGCTGCAGAGCCGGCAGGAGGAATTGCAGCAGACTAACCAGGAGCTCGAGGACAAGGCCGGCCTGCTGGCGCACCAGAACCAGGAAGTCGAGCGCAAGAACCAGGAAGTCGAGCAGGCGCGAAAGGCGCTGGAGGAAAAGGCCGAGCAGCTGGCGCTGACCTCGAAGTACAAGTCAGAGTTCCTCGCCAACATGTCGCACGAGCTGCGCACGCCGCTCAACAGCCTGCTGATCCTGTCCGACCAGCTGTCCCGCAACGCCGAGAGCAATCTCTCGGCGAAGCAGGTGGAGTTCGCGAAGACGATCCACGCCTCGGGCAACGATCTCCTGACGCTGATCAACGACATCCTCGACCTGTCGAAGATCGAGTCCGGCACGGTGCTGGTCGATCCGACCGACCTGATGCTCGACGAGCTGCGCCGCTACGTCGAGCGCACGTTCCGCCACGTGGCCGAGGCGAAGAATGTCGATTTCTTCATCCGCCTCGACCCGAAGCTGCCGAAGTCGATGTTCGCCGACAGCAAGCGCCTGCAGCAGGTGCTGAAGAACCTGCTGTCGAACGCCTTCAAGTTCACGCACGAAGGCCATGTGACGCTGAGCATCGAGTCGGTCAAGAGCGGCTGGAGCGCGGACAACGAGAACTTGAACCGTGCTCCCGACGTCATCTCGTTCTCGGTCAGCGATACCGGCATCGGCATCTCGCCGGAAAAGCAGCAGATCATCTTCGAGGCATTCCAGCAGGCTGACGGCAGCACCAACCGCAAGTACGGCGGGACCGGGCTGGGACTGGCGATCAGCCGCGAGCTGTCGCGCCTGCTCGGCGGCGAGATCCGGCTGGTCAGCGCGCCGCGCGTCGGCAGCACGTTCACGCTGTACCTGCCGCAGATCTACACGGCGCCGCGTCCGCGCAAGCCTGCGGGCCCGCGTCCGGGCGTCGAATCCTCGCTTTACGGCAAGACGGCGCAGATCCCCGTCGACATCGCGCCCGAGCGGGTCGAGGAGCGGCCGGCCGCCGCGTATGGCGGCAACGGCGAAGATCGAATGCACACCGACCCCGAGGATCCGGCGCACTTGCCGGTGCACCTGGTCAACGAAGTCGGCGACGATCGCGACTCGATCAGTCTCGGCGACAAGACGCTGCTGATCGTCGAAAACGACCTGGGCTTTGCGCGCTTCCTGCTCGACGCGGCGCGCGAGCAGGGCTTCAAGGGCATCGTGACCTCGCAGGGCGTCGCAGCGCTTGCGCTGGCCAGCCAGTTCCATCCTTCGGCGATCAGCCTCGATCTCTTCCTGCCCGACATCAACGGCTGGCGGGTGCTGCACCGGCTGAAGAACGACAGCGCGACGCGGCACATTCCGGTCGCCATCATCTCGACCGACGAATCGCGCGAGCAGGCGCTCGATGCCGGCGCGTATTCGTTTGTCGCGAAGCCGCTGCAGAACAAGGACGTTCTCGACTCGCTGCTGGCGAGCCTGAACCGGTTCGCGCAGCGTCCCGAGAAACGCCTGCTGGTCGCGACGGCGGACCCGGAGATGCGCGATCAGGTCGTCGCCTATCTCAATGCCGACGATGTGAGGATCATGTCGGTCGGCGACCGCAGCGCCGCGGCGGACATCGTCGAGCGCGAGGGCATCGACTGCCTGGTGCTCGACGCCAAGCTGTCGGTGGGACACAGCGCTCCATCGTCCGCCGCCGAAGACGACGGCGAGCCATCGCTCGACAGCCTGCCGATCCTGCTCTACGGCGGCGAAAAAGGCGCGATGGCACTCGACGGCTGGCGCAGCCTTGCCCGCAACGTCGTCGTGCGCGACGTGCAGTCGCTCGACCGGCTGCTC
>DATNFC010000148.1:0-7602 GCA_035606545.1 Candidatus Methylomirabilota bacterium | reverse complement strand
GTCGTCGATCACCGTGGGACGCAGCCGGCGCTGGTGCTCGCCGCGGAGCGAACCCGGCTCGAGCTGCGCGCGAACGAAGCAGTCGAGCAACCCTTGAATGGCCTCGGCGCCGGCCAGCTCCATCTTGAGCACGTCGCGCGCGCGGTAGCAGTGCTCGAGGCAGGCCGCCTCGACCGCGTCGAGCGCCGCCGCATGCGGGATGGTCTTCCTGAGCTCGCCATCGAAGCTGCCATCCAGGATGGCGCTCCCGCGGGCCACGAAGCTCTCGGCCAGCTCGTGGATCAGCGTGTCGATCGCCCCCGCGCGCAGCCAGCCGGCGCGGTCCAGCATCTCGTTGCGGTCGGTCGGCCTCTGTCCGCGACGCTCGGCGGCATGGCCCGAGGCGCACAGCGGCTCGACGAGCCGCGTGTACTCGGTCTCGGGGAGCCGCCGCAGTCGCAGCCCGTCCTCGAGATCCAGGAGCAGGTAGGCCACGTCGTCGGCGGCCTCGGTCAGGAACGCCAGCGGGTGGCGAGGCCAGTGGTCCACGCCGCTCCGGCGGCGCGCCAGTCCCAGCTCGGGCGCGATCCGCTCCCAGGTGGAGAGCTCGCCCGCCATGAGCCCGTGCTTCTTGGCGCTCCGCCCCGGGGCGCGGGCCGCGGCCACGTCCGCGGTGCAGGGGTATTTCAGGAACGCGCCGATCGTGGCGTGCGTGAGCGCCAGCCCGCCGCGCCGCCACGGGCGCTCGAGCCGGGTGAGGATGCGGAACGCCTGCGCGTTCCCCTCGAACCTCAACAGGTCCTGCCGCTCGCGCTCGGTGAGCCCGTCCAGCAGGCCCGCGGGGGCCTGGCTCGCGAAGTATTCCTGGATCGCCGACTCGCCGATGTGCCCGAACGGCGGGTTCCCGAGGTCGTGCGCGAGGCAGGCGGCCGCGACGCAGTCGCCCAAGTCGCGCGCGTCGCGACCCTCGGGGAGCGACACGCCCTGCGCCACGAGCGTCCGGCCCACGAGCGTGCCCAACGAGCGCCCGATCGTCGCCACCTCGAGGCTGTGCGTGAGCCGCGAGTGGACGTGGTCGTCGAACGGCAGCGGGAACACCTGGGTCTTGTCCGCGAGCCGGCGGAAGGAACCGCTGAACAGGATTCGGTCGTGGTCACGCTGGAACGGCGACCGCGCGAGCGACGGTGGCTCGGCCGCGACCGCATCGCGGCCGTCCGGAAGCAGGTGCTGCCAGTCGAGCGTGCGCGGCAATCGGGACTCCGGGTGGGAGTTGGGAATCGCGTTCCAGCCGCGCCTGTTGCGGCTGCGCTGCACGACGTCTAAACTGTGACTTCTAAGACTCTTGCGCGCCCAGGTCCGGGCGTCGCGCGCCGCCCCACGATAATGAAGTCCGACCGGAGATGCCATGAGCGCCAACTCCGCTGGTCCCATGAATCCCAGGCTGCAGACGTGGGTCGAGGAGATGCGGGCGATGTGCCGGCCCGAGAACGTGGTCTGGTGCGACGGGTCGGCGGGCGAGTACGAGGAGATGCTGCGCCTCATGGTGCAGGGCGGCACCGCGATCCGGCTCGACGAGCGGAAGCGCCCGGGCAGCGTCTACGTGCGCTCCGACCCGGCCGACGTGGCGCGTGTCGAGGAGTTCACGTTCATCTGCTCCCGGTCCAAGGACGACGCCGGTCCCACGAACCACTGGCGCGACCCCGAAGAGACCAAGGCGATGCTCCGCGGGCTGTTCGACGGCGCCATGCAGGGCCGCGTCATGTACGTGATCCCGTACAGCATGGGCCCGATCGGCTCGAAGATCGCGCGCATCGGCGTGGAGATCACCGATTCGCCGTACGTCGTGGCGAGCATGCACGTCATGGCGCGCGTGGGCGCGCGGGTGCTGGAGGCGCTGGGCGGGAGCGAGGACTTCGTGCGCGGGCTCCACTCGGTGGGTGCGCCGCTGGAGAAGCCCCTGACGCCGGACTCGCCCTGGCCGTGCAACGCCAAGACCAAGTACATCACGCACTTCCCGGAGACCCGCGAGATCTGGTCGTTCGGCTCTGGCTACGGTGGGAATGCGTTGCTCGGGAAGAAGTGCCACGCGCTGCGCATCGCGTCCGTGCAGGCGCGCGACGAGGGCTGGCTCGCCGAGCACATGCTCATCCTGAAGCTCACCGATCCCAAGGGGAAGAGCGCGTTCGTGGCCGCGGCGTTCCCGTCGGCCTGCGGCAAGACGAACCTCGCCATGCTCAACCCGACGCTGCCGGGCTGGAGCGTGCAGACGGTCGGCGACGACATCGCGTGGATGAAGTTCGGCGCCGACGGCCGGCTCTACGCCATCAACCCCGAGGCTGGGTTCTTCGGTGTCGCACCGGGCACGAGCATGAAGTCGAACCCGAACGCCATGGGCACGATCGCGAAGAACACCGTGTTCACGAACTGCGCGCTCACGCCCGACGGCGACATCTGGTGGGAGGAAATGACCGATGCGCCGCCGCCGGCGTTGAGCGACTGGCTGCGCCGGCCGTGGACGCCGAAGAGCGCGCGCAAGGCGTCGCACCCGAACGCGCGCTTCTGCGTGCCGGCGAGCCAGTGCCCGGTGATCGCGCCCGAGTGGCAGGACCCCGCCGGCGTGCCCATCTCCGCGATCCTGTTCGGCGGCCGCCGCGCCACCACGGTGCCGCTCGTCAACGAGGCGCTGTCGTGGCAGCACGGCACGTTCCTGGGCTCGATCATGAGCAGCGAGACCACGGCCGCCGCCGCGGGAGCGGTGGGGGCGCTGCGTCACGATCCCATGGCGATGCTGCCGTTCTGCGGCTACCACATGGGCGACTACTTCGCGCACTGGTTGAAGCTCGGCGCGCACGCTGACGCCGCGAAGCTGCCGCGCATCTTCTACGTGAACTGGTTCCGGAAGGGCGGCGACGGCAAGTTCCTGTGGCCCGGCTACGGCGAGAACAGCCGCGTGCTGAAGTGGATCTTCGAGCGCGTGCACGGCACGGCGCAGGCCATCGACACGCCGATCGGAAAACTGCCCGCACCCGGCGCGCTGGACCTCGGCGGCTTGAAGCTCGCCGACAGCGCGCTCGACGAGCTGCTGCGCGTGGACATCGAGGGCTGGTCGAACGAGCTGCCGGTGATGAAGAAGCACTTCGAGAAGTTCGGCTCCCGCCTGCCGCAGGGCCTGCGCGACGAGCTGGGCGCACTCGAGCAGCGCCTGGCGTCGACGAACGCGACGGCGTAGGAGCCCAGCCGGGGATCGTGGTTGCGATCAGCGCCGCATGACGATCCGGCGCGTACCGATCACGACGCCTTCGATGGTGAGCCGCGCGTAGAAGACGCCGGCGAGCACCGGCGTGCCCGCATCGTCGCGGCCATCCCACGACACGGTGTGGAACCCGGCCTCGCGCGAGCCCGACTCGACCACGCGCACCTGCCGCCCCTGGACGTCGAGGACGCGCAGATCGAGGCGCGCGGCGCGAGGCAGGTCGACGGCGAAGCGCGCCGCATCCCGTGACGGATTCGGCGTCGGCGCGCCGAATGAAAGCGCCTTCGGCAGCGTCGTCTCGATGCCGCCGGGCGGGCCCACCGACACCAACGCCGAGCCCACGACGCACCAGAAGCCATGGCAGAGCTCGAGAGCCGAACCCGAGCTCACGCCAACCGCGGGCTGGCCCACGGTGCCGTGGATCCTCCTTCCGGTCCCGGCGATGCCGGCGGACGGTGTCGCGCCATTGCCGATGACGTAACCGCGGATCGCGTAGGCCGCGTGCGAGACCGGAGGCGCGGACGTGACGGCCGCAAGGGCGACGAGCAGCGCAACGACGTTCATCCGGGCGCGCATGTCACTTCTCCTTTCGCACGGCGACACGCGACTGCTCGGACTCGACCCGCTCGAGCTTCTGCCGCAGCTCGTCCATCTGCGCCTGCATCGTGGCCATCTCGCGGTCGAGCCGCGCGCGGTGGAATGCCTCGGCTTCGCGCGCCTCGGGCGAGACCGCGGCCTGGCCGTTCCCGACGATCGCCGCGGGACCGGGCACCGAAACAGTTCCGTAAGCGGTCGGCACGTACAGGATCGAGAGCTGGCGTTTGGCGGTCTGGAACGAGCCGGCGTTCTCGTCGCCGAGGAGGTAGAACGTGTTGTTCCCGGAGAAAACCGAGAAGACGGATTGGACGGTGACGGGCTGGATGTAGGTTCCCGTCGGCGCGCTGGCTGAAACCGTCATCGAAAAGCCCTGCGTCGTGGGAAACACGCCGGCCGCGTCCGAGACCCCGAACAGCGCTGACGAGGTGACACCGTTCGTGTGGGTGAGCTGAGCTTCGACCGTGCCGATGACGAGGCAGTATCCCTGGCTCGGCACGTTGATCGTGCGGGTCGAGAGCGTCTGCACGGTGCCGTCCAGGACCGTGGAGCTGGACTGGTTGACCGACGCGACGCCCGGCTCGTCGAACATCTCGAGGGACCAGATCGCGTTCGAGGGCAGCACCACGGATTCATTGCCCGTGAGCCCCATGTCGAACGTCGCGCTGCGAGCCGAGCCCGAGATCAGGACCTGCGGCTCGTTCGTGCCGTTGTGATTGCCGTCGACCAGAAAACCCGAGTTCGCGGTGTTGCGCCGGATGCTGAGCATCCCACCCGAACCGGACGCGTCGGACTGGAGCAGGACCGTGGCATTGGCGGCCTCGTCGTAGAAATCGAGGTTCGCGCCCTCGGGCGTCGTGTACCACTGCCCCATCACGGTCGGGAGCGCGGCCCGGTAGAGGTCGAGCCGACCGCTCTGGTTCCCGCCGCCGATCTCGGAAAAGCCCTCCAGCTTTGCGGTGGCCCCGGTCGTGTTGCGGAGCTCGAGCAGCGGGCTGGGGAACGTCTGCGTCTGGACCACCGGCAAGCGGAGCGCCATCGCGTACGGTGACGACGCGAGCGCGACGCGTGGCGCGAGCTCGGGATCGGCGCCGACCTGGACGCTGAGATAGAGCGGCCGGTCGAAGATCACCGGCAGCGAGCTGATCGACCCGAGAAGGACGCTGAACCCGCCACGCTCGACGGCGACGGAGGGAAAGTTCTCCGAGTGCAGTGCCACCCCGCCCCCCGGGACATCGTAGAGCCGGAACGTGAGGTTGTAGTTGCCGTCGGGGACGAACGTGCCGACGTCGTTCGTGAGCACGCCCTGGTAGCTCATGGTGCTCGGCGGGTCTGCGAGAGCGGAGGTGGGGGCGAGAAGGGAGGCGAGCAACACGGCAGCGGCGGCCAGGCGGCGCATCAGGGACCTCCGGGGGCGTGAAACGGCGTAGGGCGGCGCAATGGCGTGCAGCGATCGGGTCTGCACCCGGTGCAGTCTACGCAGTCCGGGGACGGCGCTCCACGCAAAACCGCCCAGCCACGCGCGGCCCGGGCTTCAGTCCGCGCCCGCCCCGATCAGGGGATCGCGGCCGTCAGCACGTCCGGCTCGCTGTCGGTGACGAGCACGTCGTCCTCGATGCGGATGCCGCCGAACTCGAGCAGCGCATCCACGCGATCCCAGCGCACCGCGTCGCGGTGTCGCTCGCGCAGTGCCGGGTCCTGCAGCAACGCCGGGATGAAGTAGATCCCGGGCTCCACCGTCATCACGTAGCCCTTTTCGAGCGGCAGGTCGGTGCGGAGCATCGACAGACCCGGACGGTTGCTGCGGGCCCGACCGGGCAGGTAGCCGCTCGCGTCGCGCACGCCCAGTCCCACCATGTGCCCCAGCCCGTGGGGGAAGAAGAGCGCGTGCGTGTCGCGCTCGACCAGCGATTCCGCGGCGCCCACGAGGAGTCCGAGCGACACCAGCCCCTCTGCGATCTGGTGTGCGGCTGCCAAATGCAGATCACGCCACTCGGCGCCGGGCCGGCAGCCGGCGATCGCCTTGCGCTCGACCGCGAGCACGAGCGCGTGCAGCGAACGGAAGAAACCGTCGTCGCCGCCCGGCAGCCGGTACGTGCGCGTGACGTCCGCGGTGTAGCGGCCCACCTCCGCGCCCGCGTCCACCAGCACCACGTCGCCGGGCTTCGCCTGGCGCGTACTGGGCGTGAAGTGGAGCACACCGGAGTTGCTGCCGATGCCGACGATGCTCGAATACCCGGTGCGATCGCCGCCCGCGCGCAGGAAGCCCAGCTCCAGCTCGACCTGGAGTGCGCGCTCGCTCACCCCGGGCTTCAGCGCCTGGACGAGCGCCTTGAAGCCGGCCGCGGTGGCATCGCAGGCGCGCCGCAGCAACGCGATCTCGTGCGCGTCCTTGGGTCGCCTCGCGTGCAGCAGCTGTTCGCGGAGCGTCGCGGCGCGCGCGGCATCGCCTTCGAGGCCCGCGATCGGCACGCCGAGCGAGACCACCGGCCGGCCGCGGCGCGCGGCGAGCCAGCCCGCGAGCTCGGGGAGCGGTGTGCCGGGCGTGTCCTGCCGGCCTTCCCAGACGCGCTCGGCCTGCGTCACCGGCGGCACGAAGTCGGTCCAGCCCGAGCGCGGGTCGAACGCCAGCACCGCGCCCGCCACCTCGTGGCCCGCGAGCCACACGTACTCGGTGTGCGCCATGAACGGGAACGTGAGGTCGGCGCCGCCCGGCACGCCGATCGCCGAGCCCGCGCCCACGAGCAGCACCTCGTCGCGCAGCGCCCACGCCGAGGCGGCGCGCTCGCGCCGCTTCTCGAGCAGCGTCTCCAGCGTGTCCGCCGCACGGACGGCGCTCTTCGTCGTGGTGGCCGAGGTCATGGGCGCGCGATTCTACTAGGCTCTGCGTGGGAACGCCACGCCTGCGCGCGCCGGGGTCACCAATGCAAACGGATCAGCGTGTCTCCCCGGGCGGGCACGCGCACGGTCACGCGGGTCTCACCGCGGTCCGGGTGCCACGCGCGCAATTGGTATTCGCCCGAGGGCAGCGAGGGCAGCTGCCACTGCCCGGATTCGTCCACGCGCGCATAGGCGTGGTTCGGCATCACCGCGATCCAGCCCGACATGTCCGGGTGGATGTCGCAGCGCATCACGACGAGCCCCGGCTTCGCGAAGCGGAGCGTGTCGACCGAGCCCGGCGCGCGCTTGCCGAGGTCGAACGCGCCACCGGGCGTCACGCTGAACGTGCCGTGATAGACATTGTCCTGGTTGCGCACCTCGATCGGCGCGCCCACGGGCAGCACGGAGACGCGCGGCTCGTAGTGGTGACCGGTCTCGACGAGCGACGGCACGTGGACGGGAGGCTTCTTCTTCCACGGCAAGCGAAAGCCGCCCTTCACCAGCTTGCGCTCGACCTGATCCGGCACCTGCTCGATCCACACCACGGCGTCGTCGAAGTGCCGTCCGCGCACCTTGGGACCGGCGAACGACAACTCCCCGCGCAGCACGCCGGCGACGGCAGTGCTCACCGCTGGCGACGCGAGCGCGATCGCGAGCACGATGGGCGTGAGACGTGTCATCGCGGACTGGCGCTCCAGGGGCAACGGTGGACCCTCGGGGAGTCAGGAGAACGTGAACCGATCTCCGTAGTCATCGGCGCTCGCAACGCCGTGCGCGAGCGGAACGCGCTCGCCGGTGCCGGACCCGTCCGTGCACGGCGTTCCGGCGCTGGTCCGGCTCCACGTCCCGGCACCGGCAGGCCCGTCACGAGCCGCCCGCGGATACCGTACTCTCAA
>DATNFC010000147.1:0-37282 GCA_035606545.1 Candidatus Methylomirabilota bacterium | reverse complement strand
CACCGCGGGCAACTCGAGCGGGTTGACCGACGGCGCCGCGGCGATGGTGCTCACGTCGCGGGGGTTCGCCCGCGCCCGCGGACTCGAGCCCCTGTTCAGCATCGTCACCCACGTCACCACCGCCGTGGACAACGCGCGGATGGGCGAGGGGCCCAGCGTCGGGCTGCCGAAGGCCCTCGAGTGCGCGGGGCTCTGCCTCACGGACCTCGACTTCCTGGAGGTCAACGAGGCGTTCGCCGGGATGGTGCTCGCGAACGAGCGCGCGCTCGGCTGGGACCGCGCGCGGCTCAACCGCCACGGCGGCGCGATCGCGCTGGGCCACCCGGTGGGCTGCAGCGGCGCGCGCGTCATCGTGACGCTCTACCACGTGCTCAAGCAGCACGACCGCACGTTCGGTGGCGTCGCCGTGGGCGCCGCGGGCGGGGTGACGGCCGCGATGGTCGTGCGCCGCGAGAGCTAGCTCGAGCTGTAGTCGTGGAAGCCGCGGCCCGACTTCCGGCCGAGGTGGCCGGCCGCGACCATGTGCCGCAGCAGCGGCGCCGGCATGAAGCGCTCGCCGTACTCGTGCTGTAGCGACTCGAGGCAGGCGAGGATGACGTCGATGCCGATCAGGTCCATGAGCGCGCACGGGCCCATCGGCATGCGCAGGCAGTGCACCATGGCCGCGTCCACATCGACCGGCGCGTTGCCATCCATGACGGCATGCGCGGCCTCGTTCAGGTAGGGGTGGATGAGGCGGCTGGTGATGAACCCGGTGCGGTCACGCGCCACGACCGGGGTGCGGCCCAGCTTCCGCGCGAACGCCATACCTCGCGCCAGCGTGTCGTCGGACGTCGCCGCGCCGCGCACCAGCTCGACGCCCTCGACGACCGGGGCGGGATTGAAGAAGTGCATGCCCAGCACGCGATCCGGTCGCGCCGTCGCCTGCGCGAGCAGCGTGATCGGGATCGTCGACGTGGTCGAGGCGAGCAGCGCTGTGGGCGCGAGCGCGCGGTCGAGCGCCGCGAACACGCGGCGCTTGACGTCGACCACCTCGGGCACGGCCTCGATCACGACGTCGGCGCCGCGCGTGGCCTCGACGCCGTTGCTGCTGGCGTCGATGCGCGCGAGCAGCTCCTCGCCACGGGCGGGGACGAGCGTGCCGCGGTCGGTGAGCCGGCGGACGCGTGCCTCGATGCGCTCGCGCGCCTGCCGCGCCCGGTCCTGGTCGCGCGCCACGAGCACGACGTCCAACCCGTGGCCAGCCGCGAGCTCGGCGATCCCCGAGCCCATGACGCCGGCGCCGACGATGGACACGCGCCGGATGCCGTCCACACCACCGGTCGCCGTCACGGGTCCAGCCGCTCGATCACGGTCGCGTTCGCCATGCCGTGGCCGATGCACATGGTCTGGAGCCCGAAGCGACCGCCGGTCTCCTCGAGCGCGTGGAGCATGGTGACGAGCATGCGCGCTCCGGTCGCGCCCAGCGGGTGACCGAGCGCGATGGCGCCGCCGCGCGGATTCAGCCGGCGGGCGTCCGCGCGCAGCTCGTGCTGCCAGGCCAGCGGCACGCACGAGAACGCCTCGTTCACCTCGAAGTGGTCGATTTCAGAGAGCTTCATGCCCGCGCGCTTCAACACGCGGCGCGTCGCCTCGATGACGCCGGAGAGCTGGAGCACGGGATCGGAGCCCACCGAGACGCCGCGCACGAAGCGCGCGCGCGGTCTTAACCCGAACGCGCTCGCGGTCTCGGCGGCCATCAGCAGCAGCGCCGCCGCGCCGTCGCTCATCTGACTGCTGTTGCCCGCGGTCACCGCGCCACCCCGCTCGAACGCCGGCTCGAGGACCGCGAGCTTCTCGCGGCTCGTGTCCGGCCGGGGTCCCTCGTCGTGGCGAAGCCGGACCGGCTCGTGATCGCGGCCCGTGGTGTCCACGGCGAGGATCTCGGCGTCGAAGCGGCGCTCGCGCGCCGCGCTCACGGCGCGGGCGTGGCTCCTGAGCGCGTAGTCGTCGAGCTGCGGGCGCGAGAACCCCCAGCGCTCGCGCATGCGCTCCGCCGAGCGACCCTGGGGCGGGAGCGCCCAGCGCTTTTCGATCCCGGTACTGAACCGCACGCCGTCGGAGGCCATGGGGACGCGGGACATGCTCTCGACGCCGGCCGCGAGCACCACGTCGACGTCGCCGCTGCGGATCCCCTGCGCCGCGAACTGCACCGCCTGGTCGGAAGAGGCGCACATGCGGTTCACGGTCACGCCGGGCACGCTCACCGGCAGGTCGGCGAGCAGCCCGATCTGGCGCGCGATGTTCCAGCCCTGTTCGCCCACCGGCGTCGCGCAGCCCACGATCAGGTCGTCGATCCGCTCCGCGGGCAGCGGCACCTCCGCGAGCAGACCGCGCACGAGGGCGGCGGCGAGATCGTCCGGCCGCACCGCGCTCAGTCCGCCGCCGCGCCTGCCGATCGGCGTCCGCCGCGCGGCCACGATCACCGCGTCACGAGGTTCGAGGCTGGTCATCATCACCTCCGCCGTGAGCACGCCCGCAACCCCGGCCCTCAGGCCAGCAGGCGTTTGAGCACCTTGCCCGCGTCGTTGCGCGGGATGTGTGCGACCACGCGGACGTCCCGGATCTGCTTGTACGTCGCCACCTGGCGGTTCACGTGGTCGACGGCGTCGGTCGCCTGCTGTGGATCGCGGACCACGAGATACGCGCAAGGGGCCTCGTCACCCTCCGGCGACGCGAGCCCGACGACGGCGCAGTCCTCGACCGCCGGATGCTGGAGCAGGAGCCCTTCGAGCTCGGTCGGGGACACGGCAAAGCCCCGGTGCTTGATCATCTCCTTGGCCCGCGCGGTGACGTGCAGCCGGCCGATGCGATCGTGGTGTCCGATGTCTCCGGTCCGGAGCCAGCCGTCCTGGAACGCTGCCGCGGTCGCGGCCGGAGCGTTCCAGTAGCCCTTCATCACCTGGGGTCCGCGCACCTGGATCTCGCCGGGCTCGTGCGGCCCGCACTCGCGCGTCAGGTCTTCGAGATCGACGACACGGCGGCGCTCGCCGGGCACGCGGTGGCCCACGATCGGTGCTTCGGTGAGCCCGTAGCCGTTCGCGATGTTCACGCCGAGGCGACGCTGGGCCTCGATACGCACGTCGTCGGGCAGCGGCGCGCCGCCGCTGTTGATGTAGCGCAGCGACGACAGATCGTGTCGCGCGGCCGCGCCCGAGCGCAGCAGGTCCACGACCACGGCGGTCGTGCAGTAGTAGAGCGTGACGCGGTGGCGCTCCACCAGTCGGAGCGACGCCTCGAGGTCGAAGCGCTCCATGAGCACCTGCGTGGCACCGCCGGCGATCGCGCCGCCCATGAGCATGGTGCCGTAGACGTGCGAGCACGGCACGAAGATCAAGGACACGTCATCGGGCCCGACGCGACCCGCGTGCACGTACTGGAGGTGGCTCGCGACCAGGTTGCGGTGGGTCAGCATCGCGCCTCGCGGCGTGCCGGTCGTGCCGCTCGTGTACTGGAGCACGAGCACATCCTCGGCCGGCTCCAGCGCGACCGGAGGTACGGGCCGATCGGGCGCCTCGTCCATGCGCGCCACGAGCTCACGCGGGTCCAGCGCGACCTCGACCGCGGGACCGAGCCGGGCCGCGACCTCGCGGACCGCGAGCAGCACGCGTGCGCCGGAGTGCCCCAGCACGCGCAGGACCTCGGCCGTGCGTGATGACGGGTTCACGGGGACGGCGATCGCGCCCAGCCGGCTCAAGGCGATGAGCGCGAACAGGTACTCGGGTCGGTTGTAGAACGCGAGCGCCACCCGGTCACCGCGCGCCACGCCGAGCTCGACGAGCGCGTTCGCCAGTCGGTGCGTGCGCTCGGTCAGTTCGCGGTAGGTGAAGCGCTCGTCACCGAAGCGGACAGCGATGTGGCGCGGCGCAAGCGCTGCGGCCTGGTCCAGCAACGCGTGGTAAGGCACCGCGGGCACGAGAAACTCCGGCTCGCGCCGCGGCACGCGGCGTGATGGCGCCGATCCTGCCCGGCCGGGGTCGGGCGATCCTTCCATTCGTTCGCTCATGTTCACCTGACCGCGGCCCGGCCTGTGTGTGTCGAATGCGCTCACTCGTGATTCATCTCAAGGATGGATGCGCTGCATCAGGTACGCGGTGCTGCACGGAACACCTGAATCCCGGGGCAGGGAGAACGTGACGCAGCGCAGGGGATTCGCGGCGAGCGCACACGCCTCGCAATGACGTGACGAATCCGTCTCCATTCGATTGCTTGGCATCGTCGGCGCATGCCTCTACATCCACAAAGTTGAATGGGTCGCCGCGAGCATCTGCGAACGTGACGCCGCCGAGAGGGACTCGATGCGCAACGCACTGGTGCTGTCGGGAGGTGGGGCATGGGGGGGCTGGCAGGTGGGCGCCTGCCAGCACCTGGTGCTCGAACGCGATCTGTGGTTCGACGTCATCAGCGGCGTGAGCGTGGGCGCCATCAACGGCGCCACACTCGCGCACGGCCACGACCGGGGCGGACTCAAGAAGCACTTCCACAGGCTTCGCGACTGGTGGTTCAACGTGCGTGGCAATGAGGCCGTCTATCGCCGGCGGCCGCACGCGGCGCTCGGCATGGCGCTCGGGCGGTGGGACAGCCTCTATGACGTCACGCCGCTCCGCGAGGAGGTGCTGGGGCGGGAGATCCACCCCGAGCAGATCGCCGCATCGCCGGTGCGGCTGCGCGTGGGTTACGTCGACCTGCGCACGCGCCGCTATCGCATGGCCACGAACGACCACCCGCGACTGCGCGAAGCCCTGCTCGCGAGCGCTTCGATCCCGCTGCTGTTCCCGCTCGCGCGGTTCTCCGACAACGACGAGGTGGGTGTGGATGGTGGCCTGCACCACGCCGCGCCGCTCGACGACGCACTCGACGTGCTCTCGCAACTGCCTCCCGAGCGCGAGCCGCCCAACGTCTGGATCCTGATGCTCAGCCCACCGGTGCCCGGGAGGGCGACCGGCATCGTCCAACGCCTGCTGGGGATGGCGGGGCCGTCCATGAGGATCGCGCACGAGTCCGGAGCGACCGGATGCACGCGCTACCAGGAGCGGCTGCTGCTCTCCGGCAGGCTGCACGACCGCCCGTTCGCCGCCCGGCTCCACGTGCTGCGGCCGAACCGCGCGCCAGGCGGTGACGCGCTCGACTTCGACCCCGCGAAGATCCGCACGTGCTACGAGGACGGGCTCCAGACCGCAAGGATGGCGACCGCAGCGGCGCTCGCGGCCTGAGCGTCCGGCGCCCGCGCGCTAGAGGTAGAAGCGGAACACGGGGATCACGGCCAGGTACCAGCCGCCGTGGCCGTCGATGCCGCCGTCCACGGCGAACTCGAGCCACGGCCGCCACGAGTACTGGCCGCCGACGCCGTACGTGGTGCGGTAGCTCGGACCCTGGTCCACCTCGAAGCTCAGCGTGCCGCCGTCCGGGTCGGCAACCGTTCCGGTGGCGGTGGCGAACGTGTTCCAGTCGGTGACGCTGGCCCACAGTCGCAGCGGCCGCACGCCCGCCTTGCCGTTCCAGCCGCCACGGATCGAGGTGATGACCGCCTTGAAGCGGTTGTCGAAGCCGAGATCGGCCTGGTCGAAGTTGGCGTCGTAGGTCATGAAGTAGGGCCCGTAGCCGCCGGCGAGCGTGATGCCCACACCGCCCACCGAGCCTTGGATCTCGGTCGGGATCGTCATCTGTCGCCGGCGCGTCTGCCCGCCCGGCAGCAACGGTGGCAGCTCGACTTCGATATGCGTGTCGGACTCGTTCCAGACGTAGCCGGCAACCGCGTAGACGTTCACGAACGGCAGGATCCAGGCGTCGAGCTTCGCGTTCAGGTTGTTGACGCGGGACGTGGACGCGAGGCGCGCGAACTGGCTCACCGACGTGGGCGGCGCGCCGTCCACACCGATGCGCACGTCCGTGATCTCGATGTCGCGGTCGAGGTGGTAGAAGACGAGGCCCGAGCCGAACGGGAGCGGCAGCTCGATGCCGCGCTTGGTCGCTTCCTCACCGAGCAGCGGCAGGAACGACTTCTTCACGGGCGCGGCGGCGCCGGTGCTATCGGGCGCGGCGGCTGCCAACGGCGGCGCGAGCAGCGCGCACAGGAGCCAACAGAGCGCGGTTACCGGGGCGACCTTCACGTGGCGCATGAACATGGCGGCTGGGGCGCCCGGTGAGGTGAAGCGGGCCTGGCGGGCGGACACAGAGTCGACGCGTCCGCCCGCCGACCTCGATCCTACGACTGACCTTCCATCGCAGCCGCGGCAGCCATGCGGCGAAGCACCGCACGGCGCACAGCGCGACGGGCCACGGCCTTGCGGGCCACCTTGCGGCGGACGGCCTTGCGCGCGACCTTCCGACGCACAGCCTTCCGCGCGACCTTGCGGCGCACGGCCTTGCGAACGACGCGGCGACGTACCGCCTTGCGTGCGACCTTGCGACGCACGGCCTTGCGGGCCACCTTGCGACGCACGGCCTTGCGGACAGCCCTCTTGGCTCTACGACGACGTCGTGCCATCACCAACTCTCCTCTGCATCGGCCTCGCCCATCCCAGAGATCCTCTCGGGGAGATAGCTCCGGCCTGGAAACGAGTCTTTCCGCCTACCGTCAACCGGCTCGAAGCGCATCGCCTCGATCGGCAGAGACTCCTTGGTCACAGAGCACGAGCGGGAATGCGGGGGGACGCGTTCGCCGTTCATCTTGCTTTGTACGCCGATGTGGATGTGATTGCAAGAGCAAACGCATGTGCGCGTGCGCGCGTGACACGAACTCGGCGCATCCGTGCACACGTGACACCGCTCGCGAGACACACTCGTGCGCGCGCGCGCACCTGCGCGCTCCGTGTGCGCGACATGGGTCGTCCGGCGCGCGTGCACACGCTGCGAGACGCGACGAATTGGCGCGGATTGCACGGCCTGTTAGCCTGTGACACCTGCACGCGGATCGCGCCGACGCGAGCGCTGCTGACGAGCCGGGAGCAACCGATGGAGGCCGCTGCGCCATGACGAAGTCGAGCCTGCTGCTGGCGTTTGTGTTGCTCATGTCAACCCTTACGTTCGCTGCGCCGGCGAGTGCGCAGCCCGACGTCGTGCTGCGCGACACGACGGGATTCCCGGCCCCGGGGCCGGGCATGGCGCGGCTCGTGATCGTCCGCGAACGGCAGCTGCGACAGGACCCGAAGCCCGAGTTCGTGTACGTGGACCGCACGCCGGTGGGCGTGATCCTGCCCAAGACCGGCGTCACCGTGCTGGTGCCCGCCGGCATGCACAAGGTGTGGCTCGGTCGCGGCCTCAAGGTGTCCGCCTGGGTGGACGCCGCCGCGGATGGCCGCTACCTGCTGCGCATGCGCGAGGTGATCGTCAACGGCACCTGGTACGCCGACTTCATCCTCGATTCGGCCGAGGGCTACGCCGAGTTCGCCGCCGCGAACGGGTTCAAGCTGGCGGTGAGCGGTCCGGGCAGCATGGGGTCGCTCGAGCGCAACCTCGAGAAGGTGAAGAACGATCCCAAGGCCGACTCGCTGGCGAGGCAACGGGCGATCGCGCGCGCCACGCTGCCGATCCAGGTCGCCGAAGCCTGGTACCGGGACCTGGACGCGCCGCCCGGTCCGCCGATGGACTACGAGCACGATCCTGGCCGCCTGGTCCTGGATGACGCCGCGCTGCGCTTCACGCGCCGCGACACGGTGGCCGTGGAGATCCCGCGCGGATCGATCACCGGCGTGCGTTACGGCGGCAGCAAGGACGATCGGCCGAACGCCTGGATCAAGATCGGATACACGGCGAACGGCGTCGAGCACGCCGCCGCGTTCACGTGCACGACGAACGACTCCGCCACCGTGCACTACAACCGGCTGTTCGCGGAGCTGACGAAGCAGAAGCCGTGAGCGCGTGAACGACGTCATCAGCGAACCGCACCGCGGTTCCATCGGCGATCCGCGAACGCTCCAGCAGCCAGGGCTGGAGACGCTGCGCGGCTACGCCCGAGGCGCGCTGCCCGGTCCGCCGTTCTCGCGGCTCACCGGGACGCGCCCGACCGAGGCCGGGTTGGGGAAGGCCACGTTCACGATGCCGGTGACGCGCTGGCTCGAGGATGGCTTCGGGCTCTACTGGGGCGGCGTCTACGCGCTGTTCGCGGACGCCCCGCTGGGCTGCGCGATCTGGACGACGCTCCCGGCGGGCAAGCTCGTCACCACGTCCGAGTTGAACCTGTCGTTCGTGCGACCCATGAGCCGGAAGACCGTCAACATGATCGGCCGCGCCGAGACCGTGCATTCCGGCAACCAGGTCGGGCTGAGCATGATCCAGATCACCGACCAGGACGGCCGGCTGCTGGCGTTCGGGAGCACGCGCTGCCTGATCATCGACGCGCCCGCCGGTGCAGGCGCGGGGGCCGCACCCTCCCGCACCGAGGCGCCGGCGACGCCGGATCCGTACCTCCGCCCGCCGCCCGAGCGCGGCTACTTCACGCACGAGCAGGTCATGAATGGCGTCCCGATCGAGCTGCAGCGGCAGACGATCGCGGGCGACCCAATCTTCCCCGTGTGGCAGCTCACCGGCTACCGCCCGACCGCGATCGACGATGGCCGCTGTGCCGCGATCCTGCCGACGTCGCCCTGGTTCTCGAACGGCGGACCCTCCATCTATGGAGGGCTCCTCGCCTGGGCCGCCGAGTTCACGATGGGGGCGGCGGTCTATTCCACGCTCGGTCGTGGCGACGTGTTCGCCACGCTGGACATGCACATCCGCTTCACGCGGCCAGCGCTCATCGACGCGGGTGGTCTCACGCTCGAGGCCACCGTGAACCATCGCGGCAAGCGTCTGCGTGTCACCTCATGCAACGTGAACGACCGCGACGGCCGGCGCGTGGCCATGGCCACATCGTCCGCGCTGGTCGTCGAGGGCGGCGTGCGCGAGGTGCTGAAGGGCACGTCGCCGGAGGACATCCTCTCAGAGACCGAGTGAATCCCGAACGGGCGGCGCCGATCCACGGGCGGCAGCGCGCCGTCGGGATTCACCGTACGACCCCCTCCGCGCGCGAATCAGCTGATGCTGTGTCGATCGAGTTTGCTACCCTGTGCGTGTCATGGGGATGGCCTGCGACGCGAGGATTTCGCGGTGATTGACACGGACCGAAACGGAACCGATTCCATCAGCTCCGGGGTCGCGGGTCTCGACGACGTGCTCCGGGGCGGCTTCAGGATCAATCGGATGTACCTGCTGGAAGGCGTGCCGGGTTCAGGGAAGACGACGGTGGCCTTGCAGTTCCTGCTCGACGGCGTGCGTCGCGGCGAGTCCGTCCTGTACGTCGCCCTGTCCGAGACCGAGCAGGAGATGCGTGCGGTCGCCGATACTCACGGCTGGTCGCTCGACGGCATCACGTTTCGTGAGCTGGTGCCGAGCGAGGAGAGCCTGCAGCAGGACGATCAGTACACCATGTTCCACCCGTCAGAGGTGGAGCTGGGCGAGACGGTGCGCTCGATCCTGGCGGACGTGGAGCGAACGAGACCCACGCGCATGGTTTTCGATTCGCTGTCGGAGATGCGCCTGCTTGCCGGCAATCCGCTCCGCTACCGCCGGCAGGTCCTGGCACTCAAGCAGTTCTTCAATGGCCGCAACTGCACCGTGCTGCTGCTCGACGACATGACCAGTGCGCAACACGACCTGCAGGTCCAGAGCATCGCCCATGGAGTGATCCGGCTCGAGCAGCGGTACCCCGACTTCGGCTCGGAGCGCCGCCGGCTGATCGTGCACAAGTATCGTGGCGTGCGCTACCGCGGCGGGTATCACGACTTCATCATCGCGCGCGGCGGGCTCGAAGTGTTCCCCCGGCTCATCGCCGGCGAGCACCACGATCTGGCGTCGATGGACAAGCTGTCCAGCGGCATCGACGACATGGATGCGTTGCTCGGCGGCGGCATCGAGCGCGGCACGAGCTCGCTGATCGTCGGCGCCGCGGGAACGGGCAAGTCCACGATCGGCGCGCAATTCGTGGCTGCCGCGGCGGCGCGCGGCGAGAGCGCCGCCATGTTCATCTTCGACGAGAGCATCCAGACGCTGCTGTCCCGCGCGTCGGGGCTGGGAATCGACCTGCGTACGCCGATCTCAGCCGGCCGCGTGACGGTGCAGCAGGTGGATCCCGCCGAGCTTTCGCCGGGTGAGCTCGTCCATGCCATCCGCCGGTCGGTGGAGCTGGACCGCGCGTCGATCGTGGTGATCGACAGCCTGAACGGCTACCTCAACGCCATGCCGGGCGAGCGCCACCTCACCATCCAGCTGCACGAACTGCTGATCTATCTGGGCCAGAAAGGCGTGGCCACCATCCTCATCGGCGCCCACCAGGGACTGATCGGCGGCCAGATGGTCACCCCCGTCGACGCCAGCTACCTGGCCGACGCGGTGATCCTGACGCGCTACTACGAAGTGCATGGCGAAGTGCGGCAGGCCATCTCCATCGTCAAGAAGCGCGGCGGCGCGCACGAGCGCACGATCCGTGACTTTCGCATCGAGGCGGGCGGTATTCGCATCGGGCAACCCCTTCGCCACTTCCGCGGTGTGCTCACCGGCACGCCGGTCGTCGACGGCGAAGCGGCGTGGCCCGCGAAGCCGGGGCCATGACGGAACTGACACGCGACGCGCTCGAGCAGCGCGTCCTGATCCTGGCCCCCATCGGCCGGGACGCCGAGATGACCCGATCCGTACTGGAGCGCGCCGGCGCGACGTGCCACTGCGCGCGCAACCTGGCCGACGTCTGCCGGGAGCTGGACGTGGGAGCCGGCCTCGTCGTAGTGGTCGAGGAGGCGGTGGCGACGGAGGGCCGCGAAGCATTCGTTCGTTGGCTCCACGACCAGCCACCCTGGTCCGACCTGCCGGTGCTGGTCGTGGCGCGGCAGGGAGCCGACTCGGCGGCGGTGGCGCAGTCGATGGATCTGCTCGGCAACGTCACCGTGCTCGAGCGCCCGATCCGGGTGGCGGCCCTGGTCAGCGCCGTGCGCACGTCGCTGCGCACGCGCCAGCGCCAGTACGAGAGCCGCGCGCACCTGGCCAGGATCGAGCTGAGTGAGCGCGACCTGCGCGACTCCGATCGGCGCAAGGACGAGTTCCTCGCCGTGCTCGCGCACGAACTGCGCAACCCCCTCGCGCCGATCCGGAATGCGCTGCACATCCTGCAGCTGACCCGGCACGAGGACGTCGCCGCGCGAGTCGGTGCGATGATGGAACGGCAGGTCAATCACATGGTCCGGCTGGTCGACGATCTGATGGAAGTATCGCGCATCACCCGCGGCAAGATCGAACTGCGCCGCGAACCTGTGGAGTTGGCTGTCGTCGTGCGCAGCGCCGTGGAGATCGGCCGGCCGCTGATCGAATCCGCCGGTCACCAGCTGACGCTCACGATTCCGCAGCAGCCGGTGATCGTGCAAGGCGATGCCGTACGGCTCACGCAGGTCGTGGCCAACCTGCTCAATAACGCCGCCAAGTACACCGATCCCGGCGGCGGGATCGGGCTGACCGTGCGGCAAGACGGCGACTCCGCGACGATCTCGGTGCGCGACACCGGAACCGGCATTCCGCCGGACATGCTGCCGCGCGTGTTCGACCTGTTCACCCAGGTCGATCACCACGCCGGCCGCTCGCAGGGCGGCCTCGGCATCGGCCTGACGCTGGTGAAGAGCCTCGTCGAGATGCACGGCGGCAGCGTCATGGCTTACAGCGAGGGCCCGGGGCGCGGCAGCGAGTTCGTGGTTCGGCTGCCGCTGGCGGCCGACGCCCGGTGCGGAACCGACGAACCCCGGCGCGACGCCGGATCGGCGCCGCTGATGGCGCGGCGTCGCGTGCTGATCGTCGACGACAATCACGACGCGGCCGACAGCCTGGGCACGCTTCTCGAACTGCGCGGGGCCGAGGTGCGCGTCGCGTACAACGGTCACGACTGCCTCCGCGCCGTCGCGACCCATCGGCCCGCCGTGGTGTTGCTCGACATCGGCATGCCCGGTAAGGACGGCTACGAGGTGGCGCACGAGATCCGCCGGCTGCCAGAAGCGAACGGCGTGACGCTGATCGCGCTCTCGGGCTGGGGGCAGAAAGCCGACCGCGATCTGTCCCGTGCCGCCGGGTTCGACTACCACCTGATCAAGCCGGTCGACATCCAGGCACTCGAGGCACTGCTGATCACGGTCGACGGCGAAGCGGTCGGGCGACGCACCGGCGCGGAGCACGGGCCGCGATCCGCGTAGACACGTTCGCCGCGGCGGGCGTGCTCAGCCCGGCGCGAGCCGCCGCGCTTCGTACGTGCGATATTGCAACGCCTCCGCGAGCCGCATCACGCCCACACGCTGCTCGCCCGCGAGATCGGCGATCGTCCGCGCCACGCGCATCGCCCGGTGCACCGCGCGCGCGCTCATGCCGGCGCGGTCGATCGCGTCGGCCACCAACTGGCGGCCCGCGCCATCGAGCAGGCAATGCTCGCGCAGCGCGGGCGCGGGGAGCTGCGCGTTCAGCCAGCCGCGCTTGCGTTGCACCTCCCGCGCGGTGAGCACGCGACGGCGCACGACATCTGATGACTCGCCGCATGACGCGGCCAGGAGCTCCTCCGACGTGAGCGCGCACACCTCGATCTGCAGGTCGAGCCGATCGAGGATCGGACCGGAGATCTTCGCCGCATAGCGCACCAGTTCCGCGGGGCCGCACTTGCAGCCGCGCTTCGGGTGGCCGAGCCAGCCGCACGCGCACGGGTTCATCGCCGCGACGATGAGCGGTCGTGCGGGGAAGCGCGCGTGCGTGCCCGAGCGGACGATCGTCACCTCGCCGTTCTCGAGCGGATCGCGGAGGCCGTCAAGCAGGTTGCGCTGGTACTGGGACAGCTCGTCCAGGAACAGCACGCCGCGGTGCGCGAGCGAGATCTCGCCCGGGCGCGGGGGATTGCTGCCGCCCACGAGCCCGGCGAGCGTGACCGAGTGATGCGGCGAGCGGAACGGCCGCACACGCATGAGCCCGCGCCCGGGTGCACGCAGCCCGCTCGCGGAGTGGAGCCGCGTCACCACGAGCGCCTCGCTGGGCTCGAGCGGCGGCAGCAGTCCCGGCAGCCGCTTCGCGAGCATGGTCTTGCCGCAGCCGGGCGGACCGACGAGCAGCATGTGGTGGGCACCCGCGGCCGCGATCTCGAGCGCGCGCCGCGCCACCGCCTGGCCGCGCACGTCGGCGAGGTCTTCCGCTTTCTCGGCCTGCGCGTCGGGGCCGGCGGGCGAGGCGCGCGGCAGCTCATCGCCGCGCAGCCAGGCCACGGCCTCGTTCAGGTTGTGCGCCGATTGCACCTCGAGCCCCTGCACCAGTGCCGCTTCCGGTGCGGCCTCCGCGGCGCACACGAGCTTCGTGCAGCCGGCGCGCCACAGGCACTCGGCCAGCGACAGCGTGCCGCGCGTGCCGCGAAGCGCGCCGTCCAACGCCAGCTCGCCGATCGCGGCGGCCTCGGCGAGGCGTGTGATCGGCGCCTGCGCCGTGGCCACGAGCAGCCCCATCGCCAGCGCGAGATCGGCCGACGCGCCCTCCTTGCGGCGGTCGGCCGGTGCCAGGTTCACGGTGACACGGCGGTCGGGCGGGGCGAGCCCGGCGTTCCGGAGTGCGGGCCACACGCGCTCGCGCGCCTCGCGCGCGGTGGCGTCGGGCAGCCCGACCATGACGAACCCGGGCAGACCCGGCCCCACGTCCACCTCGCAGTCGACCGGGAACGCGTCCAGTCCCCACAGCGCCGCCGTGCGCACGCGCGCGAGCATGCTCGCTCCGCGGGGGCGGGGTGCCTCACGACCTCGCAAGAGATGTGCGCGGCGGAACTCCCGATCACGCCGGGGGGCGGCTGAAAGAGCTCGACGCCGACGTGGTCGCTGCCGCCACGCCGGCGTCGGTCCCGCGAACGTTCACAGCGCGCTAGTTGTCGTCGCCCAGCGCCACGCCGAGGTCCACGTCGTCCATGCCGTCGAGGCGCGACAGCTCCTTCCGCAGCGGCTGCCAGCCGCCGGAGACTGCGGCGAGCGCCAGGTCCTGCGCCGGCGGCAGCTCCTGCATGAACACGAACGCGGTCCCGGCCGCGAACCGGCCGAGCGTGCCGCGGTCGTAGCCCTGGTCACCGCGCGCCTCGCGCCGCGCGCTCAGCACCTGCTGCAGAGTGGTGGTCTCGCCGCAGACATTCTTCCACCGCGTCTCGACATCCTTTGCGCGATCCGGGTACGTCGAACGCGTCACGTCGGAGACGAGCGCGTAGTTGGCCACGTCGCCGTCGGGCACGAACGACGTCCACACCACGCGGGCGCGGCTCGAGCGCGGCGCATGCTCGTGCGAGAGCGACGTGCCGTCCACGGTGGCGATCACCTCGACGTCCACGTCCACGCTGACGTCGCGCACGCGCGCCACGACCTCGATCGGCACGTCCACCCAGCGCACGACCTCCTTGCCGGTCTCGTCCTTCTGCACCACCTTGCGCGCCACGACGTCGCGGAAGTACTGGAGCTGGGTCTCGGAGCGCACGCTCCCCAACGAGCCCCAGACCACGCGCTCGGCGCCCGACTTGCGGCCGAGCTTCACTGCGTCGTCGCGCGTGAGCCGGCCCAGCTGCGCCACGGTCATGCGGCCGCTGATCGCGTCGCCACCCATGATGCGAGTGAACTGCGTCTGCGGCGGCGCCAGCTCCTTCGCCAGCGCATCGCGCCAGCGGTCCGAGACCTCGCGGCCGAAGCTCGGGTCCTGGCCGCTCGTGAACGGCAGCACGGCCACCTGCGTGAGCGCCTGCTGGTAGGCGCGCTCGGCCTGCTGCGTGGCGTCCTTGTAGTTCGCGACGAAGCGCCCAATCTCGCTGAAGTGGGCGTACGCGGCCTTCGGTCGGTGCGCCGTCTTCGCCTGCGAGGCCTGCAGGTAGTGGTCGCGCGCGGCGGCCAGGCGCAGCGTGCGCTCCTCCTGGGCCCACGCCGGCGACACCTCGATCGAGGTGTAGTTGATCGCGTTGACGCGGAACTGCGTGAACTCCAGCACCTGCTCGGCGGCCTGCACGCTGTCGATCGGGGCGAGCGCGTGGATCCGCCGCTGCCAGTCATCGGCGATCACACGGCCGGCGGCGGCGGCGGCTTCCTTCGCCTTCGGGTTCATGGGCTCGCGATCGAGCGCGCGCGTGGCCAACTGCCAGGCGCGCCAGATGTCGCCGCTCGAGAGCTTCTGCTGGCTCTTCTCGGCGAGTTTCGTGGGACCGGCGCAGCCGGCGACGAGCGCCGCGGCCAGCAGCGCGAACATGACGCGACGGGACATGGAGACCTCCGGACGAACGGAAACGGGTCCCCGGCGTTATCGGCGAGCTGAGAGCGCGGCATCACCCCGGCGTGCGGGGGTCATCAGGGCCACGCGGGAGGGCGTCAGCGCCTCACTTGGGCTTGGGCACCGGCATGACCACCTGGCAGGCGAGCTTCCATACCGCCGCCGGCCCGCGGTGCCAGACGTGCACGTACCAGGAGCTGTCGGGATCGGAGAGCCCGCCGGTCACGAACGTGCCGTACGTGTAGCCCAGGTCGCCGCTGCCGGCGACGCTCTGGGCGTTCGACACCATGCGCGCCGTGGCCTCGCGGCTCGAGATCGAGTCGGTCGCGGCGCCCTTCCCGCTGACGCGCTGGTCGCCCTCGCGCAACACGATGACGTCGTCGGTCGCGTAGCGCGCGATGGCGTCGGAGACGCCCGCGGTCCCCGCCAGCTTCGCGAACGCCGCGTCCGCCTGGTAGAGCGACTGCCGCGCGCCGAGCGGCCTGGAGCCGAGGTTGGCACCGGCCACCGGCGCGCTGTACGTCACCGCGGGCGTGTCGCGCGTGGGCGCGGGATGGCCCACGCCGCAATCGAGCACCGCCTTCCACGCACCATCCGACTGCAGGCGCCACACGCTCATGTACTCGCCATGGCGGTCGGGCTTCTTCTGCGTCGAGTCGCGACTCCACGCCCATGGCCCGGTGCTCCAACCCAGCTTGCCGTCGGCGCTGATCGCCGCGTGCATCGGCGCCCACGCGAGCAGGCCGTTCCAGCCGGCGGGCTGCTTCTCGTACGTCTTGATGCCGCTCACCGGCCCCGGCCGGAACACCACGCCGGTGGGCGCCAGCCAGGCGAGGAAGCCCTCGCGTACGCCCATCGCCCGCACCTGCGCCGCGAACGCGCGCTCGGCGGCCACGATGGCCGCGGCGGGATCGTCGGCTGCGGACGTGGCGTGAGGGGCCGCCAACAGCGCCACCGACAATGCGCACAGCTGTAGTGGTCGACGGCGGCTCGGCACGTGGCCTCCTCGAGTGGGGTCTGGGGCGGGCAAGAGCTATCAGATTGCCGGCGGGCGGACGAGGCGATCCGGTCCCGTCGCGGCTCAATGTTTCCGAACGGGCCTGTTGACCCAAGTCCGCGGCCGCATCGCACTTCAGAATGGGTGGGCGCGCCATGCACGGTGCACATGTAAACCTTTACACGACTTAACGGACTCAAGCCGGCCCCGGTAGGTAACCGAAAACCCCTTATCACTCGTCGTCCTCGTTCCGGGAGAGTGGCGTGTACCCGTCGATCGCGCGGTTGCTGAACGAACACCGGCCCACCACCGAGGGCGCGCTCCAGCGCGCGCTCTCGTCCGGGCTCGGTTTCGAGCGCGCGCGCGTGGAGGCGGCGGGGCTCACCGACCAGATGGCGGTCGCGTTCGCCGACGGCGGGCTCGCGGCGTTCGTGCCCGTGCTCGCGAGCCGCATCGCGACCTGGCAGGCCGCAGGCGTGACGGCGCCCGCGGTCGAGGAAGCGCTGGTGACGCTCGCGCGCTGGCCGTGGCTGCGCGACCCGGCGGAGCTACTGCCCGACGTGCCGCTCGAGGACGTGCTGCGGCGGGAAGTGGCGCAGCGGGAGAAGTTCAGCGCGCTCTTGACCGTGAGCCGCGCGGTCGTCAACACGCTCGACCTGAACACCATCCTGACCACGATCGCCAAGCAGATCCGGCAGGTGATCCAGACCGACGAATGCACCGTGTTCCTGTACGACGACCGCGAGAACCTGCTCGTGCCCGCGGTGTGCGACGCGCGCACGTACGTGGAGGAGATGCTTGCCGTGCGCCTGAAGCCGGGCGAGGGCATCACCGGCAGCGTGGCGCTCTCGGGGCGAGGCGAATTCGTGAACGATGCCGAGGCCGATCCGCGCGCGCTCACCGTGCCGGGCACGCCGCCCGAGCAGTCGGCGCTGCTGTGCGTGCCGCTCATCTCGCGCGAGCGCGTGTTGGGCGTGATCACGCTGTCGCGCATCGGCGCGCGCGGGTTCCACGAGGATGACCTGGAGCTGGCGACGCTGTTCGCCGGCCAGTGCAGCGCCGCGATCGCGAACGCGCGTCTCTACGAGAGCATCAAGTTGGCCTACGACGAACTCCGGTCCACGCAGGCACAGCTCGTCCAGTCGGCGAAGCTGAACGCGCTCGGCGAGATGGCGGGCGGCGTGGCGCACGACTTCAACAACATCCTCGCCGCGATCCTCGGGCGCACGCAGCTGCTGCTGCAGAGCGTCGATGACCCCGGCATCCGCCGGCAGCTGGGCGTGGTCGAGCAGGCGGCCCTCGACGGGGCACAGACGGTCCGCCGTGTGCAGGAATTCACGCGCGTCCGCCAGGACGAGCGCTTCGAGACGCTGGACCTGAACCGCGTCCTCTACGGTGTCGTCGAGCTGACGCGGCCGGCGTGGGAGGCGGGGGCGAAGCGCCGCGGCGTGGTCGTGAACCTGCACCTCGACCTCAAGGCCTCGCAGACGATCGTCGGCGCGGCCTCGGAGCTGCGCGAGGTGTTCACGAACATGGTGCTGAACGCCGTGGACGCCATGCCCGCCGGCGGCGAGCTGTGGATCTCGAGCGCCGACGCGGACGGCGACGTGCGCGTGCAGGTGCGCGACACCGGCGTCGGGATGGACCACGACACGCGCGCGCGCGTGTTCGACCCGTTCTTCACCACGAAGGAGGTGAAGGGCACCGGCCTGGGGCTCTCGGTGGCCTACGGCATCGTCAAGCGCCACCGCGGGCATATTGACGTGCACAGTAGCCCGGGGGCGGGGACCGAGTTCACGCTCACGTTCCCGACCGGCGCGATCCCGATGGCGCACGGGCCCGCTGCCGACGGCCCGCCGCCCACGGCATTGCGCGCGCTCGTGGCCGACGACGAGGAGTCCGTGCTCACCGTGCTCGCCGAGATGCTGCGCGGGATGGGCCACCAGGTCACGCCCGCGCTCGGCGGTCCCGCGGCGATCGAGCTGCTGCGTCACGAGACGTACGACGTGGTGTTCACCGACCTCGGCATGCCCGAGGTGAACGGCTGGGACCTCGCGGCCGTCGTGAAGTCGCGACGACCGGATTGCGCCGTGGTGCTGGTCTCGGGCTGGGGCTTCCAGCTCGAAGAGGACGCCGCGCTCTCGCGCGGCGTGGACCGCGTGCTCGCGAAGCCGTTCTCATTCGTCGAGGTGGAGCGCACGGTGACCGCGCTTTTCGACCCGAAAGGACACCGTCGAGCCGCCTGAACTCGCTTGGTCGCAGGCGGTTGACGAAATCCTGTTGATTTCGGGTCAGTAGCGGACCTAGGGTGCACCGTCCCCCGGGCCCCCGCTCCCCGGATGCTTCGCACCCGCGCGCCGGCAGCCAACCTGGACCGCGAGCCGCCTATCGACCAAGGCGGTCATGTTGCCAAGCTTTGCCTTGCACCGCGGCGAACGCACGCATCGTTCGCCATGTGGCGCCCTCGAGCGCGCGCAGAACGCGTCCCTGCTGAAGCATGCTCGCGAGTCCACCCGATGTTGCCACGCGCGTCCACCTCCGCGTCGCTCGCCGACCCGCCGCTCGCCTGCCATCCCCCGGGCAGATCCGTCCGTCCTGGGCCCTGCGTGGGCTCACCTCTCTCGGAGATCCTCCCATGAAGCGACGGCTTGAACTCTTCTCGCTCCTCCTCATCGGCGCCCTCTGCCTGCCGGGACTCTCCCGAGCCCAGGTGGAACAGCAGCCGGCGGGTCCGTTCGGCAAGCAGACCAATTTCTTCTACCAGCCGAGGATCTATCCCACGGCCGCGGCACCGTGCACGTGCATCGACCTCGTGTTCATCATCGACGACACGGGCAGCATGGGCGGCGCGATCAACAACGTGAAGCTGGGCCTGGTGGACATCCTGAATACGGCCAACGCGGCCTCGTGCGGTGACCTCCGCGTCGGTCTCATCACGTTCAAGGACGACGTGACCGTGCACTCGACGCTCACGAACAACGTGGCGCTGGTCTCGGGCCAGATCAACGCCCTGGTCGCGGCCGGCGGCACGAACCTGCCTGAGGCCTCGGACGAGGCGCTGCGCGAGGCGGTCGAGATCGCGGGCACCACGTGCACCCGCACCGGTCGCTTCAGCGTCGGCGACTGGCGGAGCAACTGCTGCAAGGTGGTCATCCTCGTCACCGACGCCCTCCCGGGCGGCTGCGACGACGCGTTCACCGGCGGCGTGGACGACATCAACGCGCATCTGCGGGCGGTGTCGGCGAACACGCTCGGCATCCACATCGGGGCGCTTCAAGTCGGCGCCGCGGCCGGCGTCCCCGCGATCATGCAGGACTACGCGCTGACCACGAGCGGCCTGTACGCGAGCGTGCCGCCGGACGGCAGTGGCACGGCGGCGGCCATCCAGGCCGTGGTCACGAACTGCCTGGAGACGCCGGTCGGCTTCGAGCACTGCTGCGTGAGCGGTGGCCTGGGCGGCTGCTTCACCGTGCCGACGGGCACCTGCCGCACCATCCCCGGTGGCGTTGTCACGCCGTCGTGCGCAGCGCTCGAGTGCCCGACGGCCTCGCTCCGGTCCACGTGGGGCAAGGTGAAGGGCATCTACCGCTGATCGGGAGTGACTGGCAGTCAAGGTCGATCTTGCGCTTCGGGCGGCCACCTCAGCGATCGGGAGGTGGCCGCCGCGTTCGCCGGCGCGAGCCGCGGCTCACTCGCCGACGACGGCGAGCTGCACGAGGCGCGAAGCGTCCGCCGACGGCAGCTGGTGGCCGAGCAGCGCCATGCGCACGTCGCCGATCGGATTGACCAGCACGAAGCCGGGCCGCACCGACTCGCGCGAGGCATTGCTGTCGAGCAGCCCGTAGAGCGAGCAGATGTCGCCGGTCGGATCCGCGAGCGGGATGTACGCGACCTCGTGACCACGCACCCGCTGCGCCAGCGCCTGCGACTTGTCGTAGCACACGGCGAGCGTGCGCACGTGCAGCTTCTCGAGCGACTCCGCCAGCGGCTGGACGGCCAGCAGGGAGTCGCGGCTCTCCACGAACCAGATCATCACCCACTGGCCGCGCAGCGTCGACAGCCGCAGCGGCTTGCCGTCGATCTTCGTGAGCTCGAAGTCAGGCGCCTTCTCGCCCACCGCCACGCGGGTCGTGACGCGGCCGGGCCCTTGCGAGGCGCCCCCCGGCGTCCGGTTGGTCGGCGCGGGCGGGGTGCTTGGAGCGGGCTTGAACTCCGTCTGCGCGAGCGCCGCGCCGGCCAGGCACGCGGCGACCAGCCACATCGAGGAGACGAATGCGCGGTGCATGTCGAACCCTCCTTCGAATCCGCCTGCTCGCACTTCAGGGGAGCGTCAAGAACCTCCTTGCCGTGCGGGCGCGCGCTCGACCTCTTCGCGCAGCGCCGTCAGCGTTGCCTCGGGTGTCTGCGGCGGGATCGAGCAGCCCGGCGCGAACAGGAACCGCCGTCCGCCGGTGGCCTCGAGCGCGCGCCGGTACGCGGCGATCGCCGCCTCGGAGCCGCGCTGGAGTGCGCCCTCGTGATCGATGCCGCCCATCACGGCGCCCTTGAGCCGCGTCAAAGCCTCGGCGAGACCCGGATTGCCCGGCGCGGTGGCGTCCCACGAGAACGCGCCCACGGGGTAATCCGCGAACTCGTAGAGCAGCGCGTCGCCCTTGCACACGTGCATGGTGTGGTAACGCGACGCACCGGCCGCCGCGAGAAGGCGCAGGTCGTACGGCCGCGACCAGCGGCGCAGCGACTCCGGCGTCACGAACTCGCGCGAGCCCCAGTCCACGGTGGCGAGGAACAGCCCGTCGGCGCCGGCCTGCATGACCGCGGTGACGTAGCGCTCGAACGTGCGCGTGACCGCTTCGAGCGCACGCTCGACGCGCTTCGGCTCGCGCGGGATCAGGTCGCGCAGTTGCTCCGGTGGCTCGGTGAGCTCGGCCAGGATCGCGAGCGGCGTGAACACCGTCTGCAGCAGCGGTACATCTGCGGGAAGCTTCTCGCGCAGCGATCGCACCGCTTCCAGCTGCTCGCCGAGCGCGCCCTGATCGTGCGGCTGCTCGTCGATGCGGTTCCAGTCGGCGGGCTCGTGCACGGGCCAGCGCTCGACCGTCGGCTTCTCGTCGGGCACGCCCGTGTAGCGGTAACGCACGCCCCAGGGCTCGACGTGATAGTGCTTCCGCGGGTTGAGCTTCACCCAGTCCCAGCGGTGCCTGCCCCAGCGCTGGAGCGTGTGGGCCACCAGCTCCGCGGCCGAGGACTCGCGGTGGTAGACGTGGCCCCAGAACGAGACGGGAGGGCGATCGAGAGACTCGCCCGCGAGTGCGGCCAGCACCCGGTCGCGGCTGGTCATGGGGGAAGGCTAGCCCCGCGCGCCGCGCGCCACAACCGCTATCTTGAGTTCAAGCGTGAATCGTTCGTTGACATTCCCGCTCCGCATCGGGGTCGTGCTGGGGGCCTGTACGCGCGGTCGAACTCGCTGTCGCTCGACGACTCGCTGACGCCGCTTGCGGAAGTCTGTCGACCGGAATCGAATGGTGTCGAAACTCGGCGCTCGAACGGTCTCGTTGGCTCCTTGGCGTCACGCATCAGCTCGGATCGCCGGCCCCGGGGGGGATCGCTGGCGGGGACGGGTCCCGTCGCAGCCGCCTTCGGCGGCTGATCCCGCTCTCGCCCGTCCCCGCCAGCGACCCCCCGCTCGGGCCGTCGACCTCGGGCTCAGGTTCTCGGCAGCGCCTCGGTGCGTTCGCGCGCGCTGTAACCCGAGGTCGACGGTCGTCGGGGTCCGACGCGCGGCACGGGCGAGAGCGAGACTAGCCGCCGAAGGCGGCTGCGACGGGACCCGTGCCGCGCAGCGGATCCCCGACGAACCGGCGATCCGAGCACTGCGTCACGCCAAGGAATCCGAACGGAAGTTCCAACGCCGGCCGCGAGCAACGAGCAGCTGCGGCCGACGGGCTTCCGCAAGCGGCGCCAGCGAGTCGTCGGGCGATGAGGACCGCGCAGGGCGCGCGCCGCTGACCTCAATCCGGTCGCGCGGCTGCCTCGTGCATGCGGTCCTCGAGCGTGCGGAAGCCAGGGGTCGCGAGCTGCGCGGCGGTCCACAGCGCGAGCAGCGCGCCCGAGAGCGTCACCACGAGCCAGGGCTCGAACACCGCGGCCGTCCAGCCCGCGATCACCGTGCCGATCGGGAACGCGCTCTGCGCGATGAAGCGCCGGGTCGCGAGCGCGCGCGCCAGCATGTGCGGCGGCGTCAGGCTCTGCCACAGCGTGAAGCTCGCGGTGTTGAGCGGGGCGACGAGCAGCTCGCCCACGAACATGCCGGCCGCGAGGCCCCATACCGTGGGCGCGAGCCCGGCGATCACCTCGCCCACGCCCAGCACCACGAGGCACACGAGCATCACCTGCGTCTTCCGCCAGCGCCGGAGCCCGACGACGCTCACCACGATGCCGCCCAGCACGCCGCCCAGGCCGCCCGCGGTGTTCGCCAGCGCGAGCACGGACTCGAACGACAGCTTCGCCCGCGCGGCGTCGGCGGCGACGTGGTCGCGCGCGAGCAGCGGCAGCAGCACCATGAGCGGCGCGAACGTGAAGTTCGCGAGCGAGCCGAAGCTGATGAGCCACACGAACGGCCGGCGACGGAGCACCCAGCGCAGGCCGGCGCGCGCGTCGTCGAGCAGACTCGCGCGCGGCCCCGGGGCCACGGGCGCCGGCGGGAAGCGCAGCGCCAGCGCGGTGCACGCGGCGATCACGAACGACAGCGCGTCGGCCGCGAACGCGAACGGGATGCCGTTCGCGAGCCAGGCGGGCAGGTTCTTCGCGTCGCCCATGAGCGCGGGCAGTCCGATCAACGCCGCGGCCAGTGGGGGCGCGAGCAGCTGCGCGAGGCCGAACGACGTCATCATCATGCCGCTCGCGCGCGGCAGGCTCGCCGCGGCCACGAACCGGCCGTACGAGCTGTCGAACGCCGCGCTGTGGAACGAGCTCGCGAGCGAGTAGCCGAGCAGCAGCGTGACCGCGAGCGGCAGCACGAGCCGGTGGCTGGCCGTGAGCAGCACGAGCACCACCGACAGCAGCGCCAGCACGGTGTTCGTGGTGACGAGGATGCGCCGCCGGTCGTGGCGGTCGGCGAACGCGCCCGCGATCGGCATGGCGAAGATGAGCGGTCCGGTGGCGGCGAAGCCGGTGGCGGTGAGCGCCAGCGCCAGTTGCGGCTTCTGCGACGCGAGCGGGAAGAGGTCGCGCGCCAACCAGACATTGACCGCGAACTGGCTCACCATCGTGCCGAACAGCGACAGCGTCTGTGATCCCCAGAGTACGAGGAACGCCCGGAACCGGTCGCTTTCAACCGGCTCCGGAGGCGCCGGAGCCGGCACCGGCGTGGCGGAGGGCGCCGCGGTACCGGACAGCACCGCCGCACCGGGCGGTGCCCCGTGACCTGACCGCGCCGCGGGCTCCGTCACCGGCGCCGAGGGCTCGCTCATGCGCGCACGACCGGCTGCGACCACAGGTGGCGCCGCCGCGTGATCTCGAAACCTTCGGAGCGATAGAGCCCCAGCGCGCCCTCGTTGTCGCCGTCCACGAGCAGCGTGATGGGATGCGGCGTCTCGCGCTCGAGCCAGGCGACCCCCCAGCGGAGCAACGCGCGCCCGAGCCCGATGCCGCGCGCCGCGGGCAACGTCCCGACCGTGCCGATCTCGCCGCGCGCGGCGAACAGCTCGTTGCGGCAGAAGCCGGCCACCTCGCCATCCCGGTAGGCGATCACGATCCCGTCGGCGCGGAAGCCGGCCTTCTGGACCAGAGCGCGCACGTTCGACATCGGGCTCGGCACGAAACGGTAGTGCCCGGCGAAGGATTCGTTGTAGGCCTTGTTCCAGTCGGCGAGCATCGCGTCGCTGCCATCGAGCGCGCGCACGGTGATGCCCGCCGGCCACTCGGGCACCGGCGTCGCTCCACCGCGCGGGCGGCCCATGAGCCAGAACCAGCGGTCGTGGGCGTAGCCGAGCTTCTCGGCCATGCCGGTGGCGGGTTCGAGCGGTTCCCATGCCGCGAGCAGCTGCCACTTCATGTCCGGCACGCGCGTCTGCGTGCGCACGAACACGCTCAACTCGTCGTGCAGCGCGCGCCCGATGCCGCCGCGGCGGAACCGTGGCAGCACGCCGATGCGCAGCATCGTCCACGGCTCGGCTGCCTTGAGCAGGATGGCGCAGGCGAACCCCGCGGGCTCGCCGTCCACGAACGCCATGCGGACGCCTTCCGCCGGCGTGTACGGGTCGCCGAGCAGCCGCTCGACACCGTCGTCGCCCGCGTACATGTCGAACTGCTCCGCGACGCCGGGCGCCTGCAGCACGGAGAGCAGCGCGGCGCGATCGTCGGGGCGATATTCGCGGACCGTGGTGGGCATGGGGGCGCCACGCTAGTGACGCGTCGGGCGCGGGTCAACGGCGTGGACGCGGCGTTGACCGGTCTGCCAGCGGCCCCTAACCTCCCCCGCATGGCAGCCACGGCCTTCGCGCTCGACCATCTGCACGCGCTCGTGGACAAGTTCGCGGGCCGCCGGCTGCTCGTGCTCGGCGACCTGATGCTCGACCACTACCTGTGGGGCCGCTGCGAGCGCATCTCGCCCGAGGCGCCGGTGCCCGTGGTCGAGGTGCAGAAGGAGACGAGCTCGCTCGGCGGCGCCGGCAACGTGGCCGCGAACCTCACCGGACTCGGCGCCGAGCCCGTGCTCGTGGGCCTCGTGGGCGAGGACGATCGCGCGAGCAAGCTGTTCGACGCGTTCGCCGACCGCGGCGTGGACACGCGCGCGATCATCCGCGACCCCTCGCGCCCGACGACGATGAAGACACGCATCATCGCCCACTCGCAGCAGGTGGTGCGCGCCGACTGGGAGTCGCGGGCGGATGTGGAAGGCACGGCGTTGAAGACGCTGCTCGCGACGCTCGAGCGCGAGCTACCCCGGTGCCACGCGATGATCGTGAGCGACTACGGCAAGGGCGTGATCACGCGCGTGGTGCTGGAGAAGGCGATCGGCGTCGCGAGATCCAAGAACATCCCCGTGTGCGTGGATCCCAAGGAGAGCCACATCGACGCCTACAAGGGTGTGAACATCATCACCCCGAACCAGCACGAGGCCGGCTACGTGATGGGCCAGCGCGTCGTCGACGAGACGAGCCTGTTGAGCGTGGGCTGGGGGCTGCAGAAGCGCCTCGACCTCGACTGCGCACTGATCACGCGCGGGCCGGACGGCATGAGCCTGTTCGAGCGCTCGGGACGCTACACGCACCTGCCCACGGTGGCGCGCGAGGTCTACGACGTCACCGGCGCCGGCGACACGGTCGTGAGCGTGGTCGCCGTGGCGCTGGCTGCGGGCGCCGACTACCCGGAGGCGTGCTACCTCGCGAACCACGCCGCCGGCGTGGTCATCCGCGAGGTGGGCACGGCCACCTGCTCGCCGCACGACCTGCAGGCGTCGCTCGCGGGCGCGCAGGCGTGACGGAAGCGTTCGCGCTGCCGCCCGAGGCGCGCGCGAAGCTGGAACTGTGGCGCGCCGGGGACGCGCGCGTCGTGTTCACGAACGGCGTATTCGACCTGCTGCACCGCGGGCACGCGGAATACCTCGAGGACGCGCGCGCTCTCGGCGACCGGCTCGTGGTCGGACTCAACACCGACGCGTCCGTGCGCCGGCTCAAGGGTCCGTCGCGGCCCATCGTCGGCGAGCAGGACCGCGCGGCACTCGTGCGTGCGCTCGCGTGCGTGGACCTCGTCGTGCTGTTCGACGACGACACCCCGCAGCGGCTGATCGAGGCGGTGAAGCCCGACGTGCTGGTGAAGGGCGCGGACTATGCGCCCGCCGACATCGTCGGGCGCGAGTTCGTGGAATCGCGCGGCGGCCGCGTCACCACGGTGCCGCTGCGCGAGGGCCTGTCGACGAGCGAGCTCGTGAAGCGGATCAAGGAGGGGAAGGGGGTGTGAATCCCCAGCTAGCGCTTGAGCGCGGAGGCGATGGAGAACTCGATCTCGTCCGTGATATCGGAGTCGTTGACGAGCCCGTAGCCGAACCAGACCTGTCGGATCGCTCCGTTCCAGTCATGGTCCACGCGGACCCAGTAGCCGGATCGGTGCACGGCGAGCACCTGTCCGGTCGCGAGCCCGAACCTCTTCTCCCCGTCGTGAAAGAGCAGGCTGTCCCGTCGGACGACCAGCGTGCCCCCGAAGCCAACGGGGCCGGCGCGCCTGGAGAACTGGCCGAGCTTGTGGCTCATGACGATGCCGAGAAACTGCCTCCCTGAACCCGGATCAGCCGCCGACGCCTGCGGTGAAGCGCTCATCGAGGCCTCAATGTCCGCGATGCGCGCGGAGAGCAACGTGTCCCACCGCGACGGGGAGTATCTGGACCGGATCGCGCGCCATACCGTCCGCTCGCGCATGGGCGTGGCCAGCCACTCGATCCTGATCCGCTTCCGCCGACCCACGTTGGCATCGAAACGCCCCACGTAAGTGAGGCTCGCGGGCCGCACGTCGAATTCGAGGCTCGTGTCCGCGACCGCCCACCCGAGGGTCGTCGGCGTCTGCTTCTTCGTCCCTGAATTGTAGCGAAGCTCGGACGCCAGGAGTTCCGAGACGCGGTAGTGCCCCGGCGGCACGCCGACGAACAGCACGCCCATGGGCTCGAATCCCGCCCTGAACCGTGGACCGTAGCGCTCGGGCGAGCCCGCGTCGGTCTGGCGGATGCGTGCGCCCTGGACCTCGTAGATGTGGTCGCCCTGGCGGAGGAAGAAGTCGAGCACCACGAGCCCATTCGTCGCGGGGTCGGAATCGAGGGCGCCCGGTGGTTGGGTGAACGACTCCTGGGCCCAACGCCCGACCGAGGCACAGCCCGCAACGAGGACCGCCGTGAGCACGCAGGCGAGCCACGCGCTCCGTGTCCCGAGCGCGCGCGCTGAGATCAACATGGCTGCGGTCCCCTCGCCACCCGTTCAGACTACCTCGCGCGCTTGCGTCGGCCCACCGCCGACGACTAGGCTGCCATGTCCTTTTCCCTCCCGGGTGTGCGGGCTCCTCCTCGTTTTCCGCGCGCGGCGATCGCGCCGGCGGGGCCCCACCTGGAGCCTGGAGCGGCCATGGCGACGACGTTCCACAATTTGATCGGCGGGCGGTGGATCCCCGCCAAGTCCGGCCGCACGTTCATGAACCTGAACCCCGCCACCGGCGCGCCCCTGGGCGAGTTCCCGGACTCGGGGCCCGACGACGTGGACGCGGCGGTCCAGGCGGCACGCGGCGCGATGCGCGCCTGGCAGCTCACTCCCGCGCCGAAGCGCGGCGAGATGCTCTACAAGCTGGGCAGCGTCATCGCCCAGCGGAAAGAGGAACTGGCCCGCGCCGCGACGAGCGAGATGGGCAAGATCCTCATCGAGACGCGGGGCGACGTGCAGGAGGGCGTGGACATGGCCTACCTGGCCGCCGGCGAAGGCCGCAGGCTCTACGGTGTGACCACGCCCAGCGAGATGCCGAACAAGTGGGCGATGAGCGTGCGGGTGCCGATCGGCGTCGTCGGCGTGATCACGGCGTGGAACTTCCCGTTCGCGGTGCCGACGTGGAAGATCTTCCCCGCGCTGCTCGCGGGGAACACGGTGGTGTTCAAGCCCAGCGAGGAGACGCCCGAGATGGGCTGGCACCTGGGCAAGCTGCTCGAAGAGGCCGGGTTCCCCGCCGGCGTGTTCAACGTCGTCCACGGCACCGGGCAGAACGTGGGCTGGCCGATCGTGCAGCATGCGGGGATCGACGTGGTGTCGTTCACGGGCTCCAATGGCGTCGGCACGAAGATCGCCGTCGAGGGCGCGCGGTTGGGCAAGCGCGTGTCGCTCGAGATGGGCGGCAAGAACGGCGTCATCGTCCTGGACGACGCCGACGTGTCGCTGGCGGCGAACGCCGTGGCCTGGGGCGCGTTCGGCACCACGGGACAGCGCTGCACGGCCACGAGCCGCGTCATCGTGCACGAGCGCATCCACGACGAGCTGGTGAAGCTCGTGGTCCAGCGCGCCCAGGCATTGAAGCTCGGCGACGGACTCGAGGACGGCGTGGAGATGGGCCCGCTCGTGAACGCGCGGCAGCTCGAGCGCGTCAGCGGCTACATGAAGGTGGGGGCCGACGAGGGCGCGAGCGTCGCGACCGGCGGTCAACGCGCCACCGGGGCCGCGCTCGAGAAGGGCTTCTTCTTCCAGCCCACCGTGTTCACCGGGGTCAAGCCCGACATGCGCGTGGCGCAGGAGGAGATCTTCGGCCCGGTCGTGAGCTTCGTGAAGGTGCGCTCGCTCGAGGAGGCGATCGCTGTCAACAACGCGACGCCGTTCGGGCTGTCGTCGTCCATCTTCACCTCGAACGTCAACGCCGCGTTCGCCGCGATGCGCGACCTCACGACCGGCATCGTCTACGTGAACCACGGCACCACCGGCGCCGAGACGCACCTGCCGTTCGGCGGCACGCGCGGCACCGGGAACGGCCACCGCGAGGCCGGCCACACGATGCTCGACGCGTTCACCGAGTGGAAGAGCGTCTACGTGGATTTCAGCGGCAAGGTGCAACGCGCGCAGATCGACAACAATTGATGAGGGCGGAATGAATCTCCACGAATACCAGGGCAAGGAACTGTTCGCGCGCTACGGGATCCCCGTGCTGCCCGGGCAGGTGGCGGCGACGCCGGAGGAAGCGCGTGACGTCGCGGCCTCGATCGGCGGCACCGTCGTCATCAAGGCGCAGGTGCAGGCCGGCGGCCGCGGCAAGGCGGGCGGCGTCAAGCTCGCGCACTCGCCGAGCGAGGCGTTCGAGCGCGCCCGCGACATCCTGGCGCTGACGATCAAGGGGCTGCCCGTGAGAAAGGTGCTCGTGGCGCAGGCCGCGGACATCGCGAAGGAGTACTACTGCGCGATCGTCATGGACCGCGAGAAGAAGGCGCCGCTGGTGATGATCTCGGCCGAGGGCGGCATCGACATCGAGGAGGTGGCGCGCACCGCGCCGGAGAAGATCGTCAAGTTCCACATCCCGCTCGAGGGCCTGCGTCCGTACGTGGCGCGCGACCTCATGCGGCCGGTGTTCCCCGATTTCAAGCAGGCCGCCCAGGGGGCGGAGATCCTGTTGAAGCTCTACCGGGCGTTCATGGACGGCGACTGCTCGCTGGCCGAGATCAACCCCCTGGCCGTCACGCCCGAGGGCAAGGTCCTTGCCCTCGATGCGAAAGTCGTGCTCGACGACAACGCCGAATTCCGCCACCGCGAGTGGAACGACTGGCGCGACCCGGCCGAAGAGACGCCGGCGGCGCGGCTCGCACGCGAGAAGGGGCTGTCGTACGTGAAGCTGGACGGCGACATCGGCTGCGTCGTGAACGGCGCCGGCCTGGCCATGGCGACGATGGACCTGGTCAAGCACTACGGCGGCGAGCCCGCGAACTTCCTCGACATCGGCGGTTCGTCCAACCCCGAGAAGGTCACCGCGGCGCTGCAGATCATCACCGGCGAGGGCCACGTCCGCGCGATCCTGTTCAACATCTTCGGCGGCATCACGCGCTGTGACGACGTCGCGAACGGCATCGTGACCTCGCTCAAGACGTCGCCGCTCGCGGTGCCGCTCGTGATCCGCCTGACCGGCACGAACGAGGACAAGGCGCGGCAGATCCTCAAGGACTTTGGCCTCGGCGCGACCACGAGCATGGACGAGGCCGTGCGCATGGTGATCGAGAAGGCGCAGGAGGTGCCGGCGTGAGCATCCTGATCGACAAGAACACGCGCCTGATCGTGCAGGGCATCACCGGGCGCGACGGTGCGTTCCACACGCAGCAGATGCTGGCGTACGGCACCAAGGTCGTGGGCGGCGTGACGCCGGGGAAGGGCGGCACCGAGCAGCACGGCGTGCCGGTCTACGACTCGGTGGCCGAGGCGGTCGCGGCGACGAAGGCGAACGCGAGCGTCATCTACGTTCCGGCGCCGTTCGCGGCGGATGCCATCCACGAGGCCGCCGACGCCGGCATCGCGCTGATCGTCTGCATCACCGAGGGACTCCCTGTCCGCGACACGCTCGGGGCGTTCCACAAGGTGCTGAGCGCCCGCGGCGCCAACAACCCGCTCGGGCGCCCGCGGCTCGTGGGACCGAACTGCCCTGGCCTGATCACGCCGGGCCAGTCCAAGGTCGGCATTCTTCCCGGCCACATCTGCGTGCCGGGGCCGGTCGGTGTGGTGAGCAAGAGCGGCACGCTCACGTACGAGGTGGTGAAGCAGCTCACCGACCAGGGCCTGGGGCAGACGACGTGCCTCGGGATCGGCGGCGACCCGATCATCGGCACCGACTTCATCGACGCGCTGACGATGTTCGAGGCCGACGGCAAGACCGAGGCGATCGTGCTGATGGGCGAGATCGGCGGCAACGCCGAGGAGCAGGCGGCGCAGTTCATCAGGCGCCACGTCACGAAGCCCGTGGTGGCGTTCGTGGCCGGCCAGACCGCGCCGCCGGGCAAGCGCATGGGTCATGCGGGTGCGATCATCTCGGGGGGCACGGGCACGGCGGTCGAGAAGATGGCGGCGTTCGAAGCGGCGGGCGTGCCGGTGGCCCGCATCCCGAGCGAGATCCCGGGCCTCATCTCCGAACTGCTCCAGCGCCGGCGCACGCGACAGAAGAACGGCGCGGCGAAGAAGGCGGCCGAATCCGCCGGGCGCACGAACGGCAAGGCGGCGCGCGTGGTGAAGTCCTCGCGCGCGCTCGCGAACGGTCGTGGCGCGGTGGCGAAGCCGAAGAAGAAGGCGCCGGTGGCCGTCGCCGCGCGCAAGGCGGGCGGGCGCACGTCGAGCGGCAAGAAGAAGCGCTGATCCCTACGACAACGCCGCGGGCCACGATTCGCCCGCGCTCATGGAGGTTCACCGTGGCCGTGGAACGCACGCTGTTCATCGTCAAGCCGGACGCCACCGCGAAGCACATCGTCGGCAAGATCCTCGCGCACGTCGAAGGCAAGGGCTTCAAGCTCGTCGAGGCGCGTTACACGCGGCTCACCGCCGACCAGTGCCAGGAGTTCTACGCCGAGCACGTCGGCAAGCCGTTCTTCCCCGAGCTGGCGCAGTTCATGACCTCGGGCCCGGTGCTGCTCTGCTGCCTCGAGCGCGAGAACGCGGTCGCGACCCTGCGCGAGGTGATCGGCGCCACCGACCCGGCCCAGGCGGCCGAGGGCACGATCCGCAAGCTCTACGCGGAGTCCAAGGGCCGGAACTCGGTCCACGCCTCGGACAGCGTCGCCTCCGCCCAGCGCGAGGTCAGGCTGTTCTTCGGCGCCACGGCGCTCGCCCACTGACCGACGCCGGCCCGACCCGGCGGCCTCCCGGCACCGTGCCCACCCCGGAGCGGACCGCAGGTCGTACCGGAGGTCCCAAGAGGTCCCGGTTGGACGGTTCCAAAGTGCCTGTGCTAACTTGCGCCCGTTTCACGGGGGCGGCTTGGGGCCGTCCCGTATGCGTATGACCGGTTTCGTCCTCGATCTCGCCACCCTGCGCCCGGCCGTCGACCGGGTGGAGGCCGAGGGCACGGCAGCCGACGTCGGACTCTCCCAACCTGAATGGCGCGAAGCGGTTCGCGGCGCCTTCCTGGTTGAGAAATCGGGCGAGCGGGTGTCGGTGCGGGGCACCGTTCAGTCGCGGGCCCACCTCGAGTGCGCGCGCTGCCTGCGGGAGTTCGACCTGCCGCTGGAAGTGCCGCTCGTGGTGTACGCGGAACGGACCGGAACGGCGTCGCGACACGAGCAGGAGGCGCTCGAGCGCGACGACCACATGCTGTTCCATGATGGCCGGCGGCTGGACCTGCGCGAACGGGTTCGCGAAGCATTGCTGCTGGAAGTGCCGATCACTCCCCATTGCCGGGAGGATTGTCCGGGCCTGTGCCCGAAGTGTGGTGCGGAGCTGTCCCTGGGGCCCCACGAGTGCCCCGCAGGGAGCTGAGACCACGCTCGGGGCTCCGGCCCGTCTTTCAGGAGGACCAGGCGACATGGCGGTTCCGAAGCGACGTCACTCGCACACGCGCGGCAAGAAGCGGCGCACGCACTGGAAGCTCGGCAAGCCGAGCCTCACGAACTGCGCTCACTGCGGCGCCCCGCGCATCCCGCACCGCATCTGCGCGAGCTGCGGCTACTACAAGGGCGAAGAAATCGTCGCGCCGCGCGAAGCGTAGGCGGCGACCTCCTCATGACCTCCGTCCCGCGCATCGGGATTGATGCGATGGGAGGTGACTTCGGCCCGAGGCCCGTGGCCGAAGGCGCCGCGCTCGCATTGCGCGAGTGGCCCGGCCGTTGCCGCCTCACGCTCGTGGGCGACGAGGCCGAGATCCGCGCCGCGCTCCGCCACGCCCACCTCGGCGGCTCCGACATCACCGTCGTGCACGCCGCCGAGAAGGTGGATATGGCGGCGAAGGCCGCGGCTGCGGCGCGCCGCTCGGGCACGTCGCTGGGGGTGCTCACGCAGCTCCACAAGGACGGCCAGCTGGACGGCATCTTCAGCGCCGGCAACACCGGCGCGGTGGTGGCGAGCGCGCTGCTGGGCCTGGGCCGGCTCGAGGGCGTGTCGCGACCGGCGCTCGCCGCGTTCTTCCCGAACCACGGTCACGGGACCGTGGTGCTCGACGTCGGTGCGAACGCCGAGGTGAAGCCGGCGTGGCTGGTTCAGTTCGCGCACATGGGCTCGTGCTTCGCCCGCTACCTGCTCGGGCACGAGAACCCGCGCGTGGGCCTGCTGTCGATCGGCGAAGAGGAGAGCAAAGGCAACCAGCTCGTGCAGGAATCCCTGCCGCTCATCAAGGCCGCCCGGCATCTGAACTTCATCGGCCCCGTTGAGGGCCGCGACCTGTTCAAGGGCACGTGCGACGTCATGGTGACCGACGGCTTCACCGGCAACGTCCTGTTGAAGACCGCGGAGAGCGCGGCGAGCTTCCTCGGGCGCTCGGTGCGCGACGAGGTGAAGAAGGACGCGCTCGCCATGTTCGGCGCGCTGTTCTTGAAGGGCGCGCTGACCCGGCTGCGCTCGCGCATCGACTGGCAGGAATACGGCGCCGCGCCGCTGCTCGGCGTCAACGGCGTCTGCTTCATCGGCCACGGCTCGAGCGGCCCGCGCGCGTTCCGCAGCGCCATCAACACCATCACCACGTTCGTCGAGCAGCGCGTCAACGAGCACATCCGCGAGGAGATCCAGGCAGACCATGACACGGCGGCCTGACGGCATCCGCGGCACGACCATCACGGGCACGGGCATGTACGTGCCCGAGCGGGTGCTGACGAACCACGACCTGGAGAAGCTCGTCGAGACGTCCGACGAGTGGATCGTCGAGCGCACCGGCATCCGTGAGCGCCGCATCGCTTCGCCCGAGCAGGCCTCGAGCGATCTGGCGCTGATCGCGTGCCAGCGGGCGCTGGAGCTGGCGAACGTCGAGGCGAAGGACGTGGACCACATCGTGCTCGCCACCACGACGCCGGACCGCATCCTGCCGTCGTGCGCGTGCACGCTGCAGCAGAAGCTGGGCGCCTCGAAGGCAGCGGCGTACGACATGTTCGCCGCGTGCACCGGGTTCGTTTTCGGCCTCGGCCTCGCGCGCGGCCTCGTCGGTTCCAGGCTCGCGGACACCGTACTCGTGGTCGGCGTCGAGACGCTGTCGCGCATCGTCGACTACACCGACCGCAACACCTGCGTGCTGTTCGGCGACGGCGCCGGCGCCGCAGTCCTGCAATCCTGCGAAGCCGGAGTCGGCCTGCACGCGGTCGACATGCACTCGGATGGCGAGCTGGGCGAGGTGCTCGAGGTGCCGGCCGGCATCTCGGCCAATCCCGCGAGCGACCGCACCGTGGCCGCGCACGAGCACTACATCCGCATGCAGGGGAAGAAGCTGTTCCCGTTCGCCGTGCGCTCGATGGAGGACTCCACGCGCCGCTGTGCCGAGGCCGCGGGCTGGTCGCCGGACCAGATCGACCTGTTCATCCCGCATCAGGCCAACCTCCGCATCATCGAGGGCGTGCGCGAGCGGCTGGGGCTCGCGGAGGAGAAGGCGTACGTGAACATCGACCGCTACGGGAACACGTCCTCGGCGAGCATCCCTATCGCGCTCGACGAGTGCGTGCGCAGCGGTCGTCTCAAGCAGGGCGACAAGCTCGCGCTGGCGGCGTTCGGCGGCGGCGCCACATGGGGCGCCACGACCATGACGTGGACGATGCCGACCGTGCGCCCCGCGGCGACCGGCGCGCGGCACGCGAAAGTGCGCGAGGCGGTGTCGTGAAGCTCGCGTTCCTGTTCCCGGGACAGGGAGCGCAGGCCGTGGGCATGGGCAAGGCACTCGCGGACGGCTTCCCCGAGGCGCGCGACGCGTTCACGACCGCCGACCACGTGCTGGGCTTCGCGCTCACGGGCGTGTGCTGGAACGGCCCCGCCGAGGAGCTGAAGAAGAGCGTCAACACGCAGCCCGCGCTGCTCACGCACAGCGTCGCGGCACTCCGGTTGGTCGAGGCGAGTGGCCTGTCGCCGGCGTTCGTGGCCGGCCACAGCCTGGGCGAGTACTCGGCGTGCGTGGCGGCCGGCGCGATGTCGTTCGAGGACGCGCTGCTGCTCACGCGCACGCGCGGCCGGCTCATGTACGAGGCGGGCCTCGCGCGCCCCGGCGCCATGGCCGCGATCCTCGGGCTCGCGGCCGCGGACGTCGAGGCGGCGTGCGCCGAGGCCGCTTCGGCCGGCGTGGTGCGCGCGGCGAACCTGAACGCTCCCGGCCAGGTGGTGATCTCGGGCGAGCCCGCCGCCGTGGACGCGGCGTGCGAGCGCGCGAAGGCGCGCGGCGCCAAACGCGCGATCAAGCTCGAGGTGAGCGGCGCGTTCCATTCACCGCTCATGGAGCCGGCGGCGAAAGGCCTCGCGGAGGCGCTGGCCAAGGTCACGATCCGCGACGCCCGTTGTCCGGTGATCTCGAACGCGTGGGCGAAGCCGGTGCAGAAGGCCGCCGAGATCCGGAAGGCGCTCGAGGAACAGTTGCTCTCCAGTGTGCGCTGGGAGGACTCGATGCGCTTCCTGCTCGCGTCCGGGGTCGAGGGCTTCGTCGAGCTGGGGACGGGCAAGGTGCTGCGCGGGCTGCTGCGCACGCTGGACGGGAAGGCCGCGAGCTGGAACGTCGAGGACCCGGAGAGCCTCCAGGCCACGCGCTCGGCGCTGGCGGGGGCGGGGAGAAGCGTATGACCGAGACGAACGTGCAGCCGGCGGGAACCGTGGCGCGCGATCTCGAGCAGCAGGTCGCGTTCGTGACCGGCGGCGCCACCGGGATCGGGCTCGCGGTCTCGCGCGCGCTCGCGGCGCGGGGTGCGACGGTCGCCATCTTCGCCCGCAACGTTTCGAGGGCCGAGGCGGCAGCCGAGGCCATTCGCAAGTCCGGCGGGCAGGCGAAGGCCTACACCGCCGACGTCGCGAAGGCCGCATCCGTGGATGGCGCGTTCGACGAGGCGGTGAAGCAGCTCGGACGCGTCGACATCCTCGTCAACAATGCCGGCCTCACGCGCGACGGGCTGTTCGTGCGCATGAGCGACGAGCAGTGGACCGAGGTGCTGGAGACGAACCTCGCCGGCGCGTTCCGCTGCGCGCGTGCGGTGGCGCGGACGATGATGAAGGCGCGCTACGGCCGCATCATCAACGTCTCGAGCGTGGTGGGCCTGATCGGCAATGCCGGCCAGGCGAACTACGCCGCGAGCAAGGCGGGGCTCCTCGGCCTCACCAAGGCGCTCGCGCGCGAGCTGGCCAGCCGCTCGATCACCGTGAACGCCGTCTGTCCCGGCTACATCACCACCGAGATGACGGAGAAGCTGCCCGAGGCGGCGCAGGCCGAGCTCAAAGCCCGCATCCCGCTCGGCCGGCTCGGCACGCCCGAGGACGTCGCCGAGGTGATCGCGTTCCTCGCCTCGCCTCGCGCCGGGTACGTCACCGGGCAGACGTGGACGGTGGACGGCGGCATGGTCATGGAATGAAAGCAGTTGCGTTGGACAGCGGAATCCCGACCCACAGGAGGTGAATCCAACATGGCATCGTTCGACGAGAGCAAGGTCAAGGAGATCATCGCCAAGGAGCTGGAAGTCGACGTGAAGCAGCTCACCCCCGAAGCGAAGTTCATCGAGGACTTGGGCGCTGATTCCCTCGACATCGTGGAGCTGGTGATGGCGCTCGAAGAGGAGTTCGGGCTCGACATCCCGGACGAGGACGCCGATAAGCTCAAGACCGTCGGCGACGCGATGAATTACCTGCAGCAGCACGCGGGCAAGTAGCGCCCCCAGGCCGCACCGGATGGTCGCGGATCCCGCGCCGTCACCCGACCCACGCCCGCCTCGAGCGGGCGCCCAGGCGGGTAACCCCGGACCAGCAGCACCGGTCCGGGCGGCGGATGGACCGCCCGCCGGGCACCACCGGGGTACCCGCCGCCGGCGGGCCCGGGGTGTGCGGGGTGGATCGCGATCCCGGATCCCCAAGGAGAGCAGCAACGCATGAAAGGCAACGATCCGCGAGTGTTCGTGACGGGTGCAGGCGTGGTCTCGCCGCTCGGGAACGATCTCGAGACGACGTGGCGGAATCTCGTCGACGGGAAGTCGGGAGCCGCACCCATCACACGCTTCGACGCATCCGCGTTCGAGACGCGTTTCGCCTGCGAGGTGAAGGACTTCACGCCGGAGGGCGTGATCGAACGCAAGGATGCGAAGCGGATGGATCGCTTCGTCCAGTTCGCGGTCGCGGCCGCGCACGAAGCGCTCAAGTCCGCGGGACTCGCGTTGCCGGTACAGGACCCCGAGCGCTTCGGTGTGCTCGTGGGCAGCGGGATCGGCGGCATGGAAACCTTCGAGGAGCAGCACAAGATCCTGCTCGAGAAGGGCCATCGCCGCGTGAGCCCGTTCTTCATCCCGATGATGATCTCGGACATGGCAGCCGGACAGGTGTCGATCACGTTCGGGCTCAAGGGCCCGAA
>DATNFC010000146.1:0-9717 GCA_035606545.1 Candidatus Methylomirabilota bacterium | reverse complement strand
TACAACTTCGGCATGGTCGGCGACTTCCCGCGCGACCCGCAGGGAGTGGACCTCTCCGTGTTCCACTCGGTCGAGGTGCCGAAGGGCACCGGCATGAACTACAGCGACGGCATCACGCCGTTCGTGCTGGCGAAGATCCCGCTCACGAACGGCGACACCTACTACTTGATGGAGACCGGCTTCCGCGAGCGGCAGGCCGAGAGCCCGTACAGCGAGCGCATTATGCGGTTCGAGCCGCGGCCCGGGTACTTCGAGCCCGACCCGGGGAAGAACCCCGGCCGCTCGGTCGGGATCAGCAGCGATCCCCGGACCTGGCCCTCCGCGTGGCCCGACAAGCGCAACGACCCCGACGATCCGGGCTGGGGCGGCTCGTGGAACGGCTACTTCGGCAAGCGCGCGTCCGCCGACCAGGAGAGCTACACGGTCATGGACGACGACTTCTATGACGCGCTCAAGCCCTACTGGTACCCGGACTCGCGCGACACGACTCGCGGCGGCCTGGGGCTCAAGGTCGGCGTGCGCGGCTTCCAGTGGGCGAATCCGCAGGCCGACAACGTCATCTTCTGGCATTACGACATCACGAACGAGGGCACCACCGACTACAACGACAACATCATCTTCGGCCTGTACATGGACACGGGCGTGGGCGGGCCGCTGTTCTCGTGCGACGGCATCTACGAGTCCGACGACGACAACGCGTTCTTCGACAAGTCGAGCGGCCTGAACCTGGTCTACACCTGGGACCGCACCGGGCATGGCCGAGACCTGCGCAGCAACTGCAGCCCGACCGGCTACCTGGGCTACGCCTACCTGGAGACGCCCGGCAACCCGTTCGACGGCGCGGACAACGACAACGACGGCATCACCGACGAGCGCCGCGACGGCGGCCCGGGCACGCACCTCGTCGGGCAACCCGCGATCCTCGCCTACCTGGTGGCGCACTACGACACCGCGAAGTTCGTCGCCACGTACGGTCCCATCGCGGAGCAGCCCGCGTACCGTGCCGGCTCGTGGTGGACGGGCGACGAGGACATGGACTGGCTCGCCGAGTTCAACGACGTGGGCGCGGACGGCGTGCGGGACACGCACGATGCGGGGGAGGGCGACGGCATCCCGACCGAGGGCGAGCCGAACTTCGACCGCACCGACCTGAACGAGTCCGACCAGATCGGGCTCACCGGCTTCAAGCAGAACCGCATCAAGGCGGGGCAGGGCAACCCCAGCAACGAGGTCGACGGCATCGTGTTCTACACCGACACGCAGGCCTGGCCGCAGCGGCTCTACGAGAAGTTCTCGAACCCCGACTCGGCGGCCCGTTACGACCCCCCGCTCGCCGCGAACTACAACATCGGGTTCCTGTTCGCCTCGGGTCCGTTCCGGCTGAAGGTGGGCCAGACCGAGCGCTTCTCCCTGGCGCTGGCGTTCGGCCAGGACCTGCCCGGCCTGCGGCGCACGGTCAAGACCGTGCAGCAGATCTACAACGGCAACTACCAGTTCGCCGTGGCGCCGACGCGCCCGATCGTGCACGCCGAGGCCGGCGACCACAGCGTGAAGCTGACCTGGGACGATGCTGCCGAGCGCAGCGTCGATCCGGTCACGAACCAGTTCGATTTCGAGGGCTACCGCATCTACCGCTCCACCGACCCCGACTTCCTGGACGCGCGCGTCGTCACCGACGCCAGCGGGCAGCCCACCGGCAATGGCCAGCCGATCGCGCAGTTCGACATGGCGAACGGCATCACCGGGTACTACCCGCAGGTCATCGAGAACCTGCCCTCGTACTTCCTCGGTACGGACAGCGGCGTCCGGCACACGTTCGAGGACCCCACGGTCACGAACGGGCAGACCTATTACTACGCCGTCTGCGCCTACGACCACGGCTCGGAGCAGCCGCTGTTCTACCCGTCCGAGAACTCGTACTCGATCTCGCGCACGATCCGCGGCGGCGTGCTCTATCCCACGAACGTCGTCCAGGTGCGGCCGAACCCGCGCGTGACGGGGTACGCGCGCGCCACGCTCGGGGGACCGCGGCACGTGGCCGGTCGCGGGACCGGTGACGTGCAGGTCGAGGTGGCGAACTCGACGCAGGTGCCGAACGGCCATCGGTTCCGGATCGAGTTCGCGAACGACGATGCCGACTCGGTGCGCGCAAGCCGCTACGCGCTCGTCGACAGCACCACGGGCGAGGTGCTGTATACGACCGGGAACGACTTCATCGGCAGCGGCCGCGGACCGGTGGGAGCGGGCATCCTGCCGATCGTGTCCTCGGACGGCGCGACGAAGGTGGATACCGCGGCCTCGAAGTTCGATCCGGGCTCGCCGACAAACGCCCGGCTCATCGGATTCTACGAGGTCGGCGGCCGCCCGAACGCGCTCAAGCGCCCGGGGTTCCCGGAGAACCTTGTCATCCGGTTCGCGTCGACGTTCGTGGACACCGGCGTACTGATCGGGGCGGGCCGGCCCGCCAAGCCCGCGAAGTTCCAGATCTTTGCCGATACCGACTCGGGTGAGACGCGCATGCAGTTCTTCTTCCGCGACATCGACAACGACGGCACCCTGTCCCAATACGGATCGCCTGGACCGCCCGGACAGAACGGTGACTACATCTCGGTACTCACCCGGCCGGCAGGCGAATTCCAGAGTGCGTTCGACTTCACGTGGCGTATCGCGCTCGACAACCCGACCACGACCGGGGGCGCGCTGCAGCCGCCCGCGGCCGGCGATGTCTGGCGCCTGAAGCTCAAGATCCCGTTCGAACCGGGCGATGCGTTCTCGTTCACCACGACCGCCGAGACCTCGTCGCCCGCAGCCGCGAAGAGCGAGCCCTACGTGGTGCCGAACCCGTACCTGGGCGCCGCCAGCTTCGAGCCGGCACCGTTCAACATCAAGGGTCGCGGCGAGCGCCGCATCGAATTCCGCGGCGTCGCCCAGGGCGCGGTGGTGCGCATCTACAACGTGCACGGCGATCTCGTGCAGACGCTGCGCCAGGACGGCTCGCTCGACGGCTTCGTGCCCTGGAACCTGCGCACGAAGGACAACCTCGACGTGGCGCCGGGGCTCTACGTGTACCGCGTGGAGGCGCCGGGGCAGCCCGGATTCACGGGCAAGTTCGCGGTGGTGAAATGAATTGGGTGGCGCTGTTCCCGCGCATGCTGATGGCCGTCGCGGCCCTGTTGCTCGCGACGACGTCAGCCCGCGCCCAATCCAAGGTCGGCACCACGTTCGGCGCGTTCACGTTGATCGAGCCGGACGCCCGCTTCGCCGCGCTGGGCATGGCGGGCACCGCGGGCGCAGAGGGGCTCACCGGCGCGTTCTACAACCCCGGCTCGGTGGCGCTTGCGGACAAGCACGCGTTGGAGTTCGTTCACGCGGACTGGTTCGCGGGCATCCGCTACGACTGGATCGCCTACTCGCACCCGTTCGGCTTCGGCAACCTCTACGCCACGTTCACCTCGCTCAACTCCGGCGACATCGCGGTGCGCACGGTGAACCAACCGCAGGGCACCGGCGAGCTGTTCTCGGTTTCCGACATGGCGCTCGGGCTGGGCGTGGCGCACAAGTTCTCGCTCCGCTTCGCCGCGGCCGTGCAGATGAACTACCTCCAGGAGACGATCTTCCACTCTTCGGCGGGTACGCTCACGTTTACGGCCGGGACGCTGTACCGGACGAGCGCGAACGGCCTCCGCATCGGCGCCAGCCTGTCGAACTTCGGCACCTCCGCGGCCTACTCCGGCGACAACCTCGCCATCACGTACGACAACATCCCGAACCAGAACGGCGACAACGGCGCGCTGCCCGGCGAGCGCAGCACCGACTCGTTTGCCGTGCCGGTGGCGTTCCGCGTCGGGCTCGCGCAGCCGCTGGTGCTGGGCAACGGCATCAAGTTCCTGTTCGCGGCCGATGCCGTGCACCCGTCGGACAACTCGGAGAGTGTCGGATTGGGGGCGGAGGCCACGCTCCTCGACGCGCTGTCGCTGCGCGCGGGCTGGCAGGGGCTGTTCCTCGAGGACTCCGAGGTCGGGCTCACCGCCGGCGCCGGGTTCCGCGGCACGCTGGACACCGTTCACTACCACGTCGACTACGCCTGGGCCGACCAGGGCCGCCTGGACAGCACGCAACGCTTCTCATTCGGCATCACGTTCTAGGAGTCTCCATGCGCCGGATCCTTCTCGCTCTGCTCCTCGCCATCGGCCTCGCGAACCCCGCGCGCGCCCAGTCCACGGCCGCGCTGCTCGACACGCTCCAGCACTCCGCGTTCAACTTCTTCTGGACCGAGGTCAACCCGGCGAACGGCCTGATCCGCGACCGCAACCAGCCGGGATCCACGTTCTCCAGCATCGCGTCGGTGGGCTTCGGGCTGTCTGCGATCCCGATCGGCATCGACCATGGTTGGATCACCCGGGCGCAGGGCCGGAGCCGCGTCAGCACCACGCTGCGCACGTTCTACAACGGCCCGCAGGGCACCGCCGCGCTGGGAACGATCGGCTACAAGGGCTTCTTCTACCACTTCCTCAACATGAACACGGCGACACGCTTCGGTACCGACGTGGAGCTGTCCTCGATCGACACCGCGCTGCTGTTCGCCGGCATGCTCGACGCGCGCCAGTACTTCGACAGCGTCTCGGACACCACCGAGATCGCGATCCGTGCCATGGCCGATTCGATCTACCAGCGCTGCGATTTCAACTTCATGCGCAACTTCAATACCGGGATCATGATGGGCTGGAAGCCGAGCTTCGGCTTCTTCGGCTACGGCCAGTGGATCGGCTACAACGAGGCGATGATCCTCTACATCCTGGCGCTGGGCACGCCGTCGTACGCGGTGCCCACGACGGCATGGTCGGCGTGGACCAGTGGCTACCACTACGACACGCTCTACGGCTACAGCTTCGTCACCTGCCCGCCGTTGTTCACGCACCAGTACTCGCACTGCTGGATCGATTTCCGCAACATCGCCGACGCGTACATGCGCACGAAGGGGTATGACTACTTCGAGAACTCGCGCCGGGCGACGCTGGCGCAGCGCAATTACTGCATCGCGAACCCGTTCGGCGCGACCGGGTACTCGGCGAACCTCTGGGGCCTCACCGCCGGCGACGGCCCGTCCGGCTACGAGGCGCGCGGCGCGCCGCCGACGCAGAACGACGACGGCACGATCACGCCCACGGCCGCGATCAGCTCGATCGTGTTCACGCCCGACGAGTCGATCGCGTTCATCCAGAACATGTGGAACACCTACCGGCCCACGGTGTGGGGCCCGTACGGGTGGAAGGACGGGTTCAACCCGAGTTTCAATTGGATCGCGACCGACGTCATCGGCATCGATCAGGGCCCGATCCTGCTCATGATCGAAAACCACCTGAACGGCAGGCCGTGGCAGCGGTTCATGTCGTTCGCGCCGATCCAGACCGGCCTCACGCGCGCCGACTTCAAGCCGTTCGTTCTGGGCGTGGATCCACCCACGACGCCGGCGCTGGCCTTGGGCCCCGTCAGCCCCGATCCGGTGCGCGGCCGCTCGCGCGGGGGCTTCACGCTCGCGCGCAGCGCCCACGTGGACATCAACCTGCTCGATCTGCAGGGACGCGCCGTTCGCCAGATCGCCTCGGGAACGTACGCAGCCGGCGCGCACCCGTTCGACGTCGTGAGCGGTGGCCTCGCCGCGGGCATCTACTGGCTGCAGCTGCGCAGCGGGGGCGAGGTGCGCTACACGCGCTTCGCGGTGCTGCCGTGAGCGGGCGCGCATGAGCCTCGTCACCGACCGGCCGGGGCATCCCGCCTCGGGACGTCGGGGGCCGGCAGCACCCCGGCTTCGCGGCGCGTGCCCGGCGACGCACCTGCTCGGGAACGGCCGCTACTCGGTGTGGCTCACCGAGGCCGGGATGGGGCGCTCGAGCTGGGGGCGTGAAGCGCTCACGCGCTGGGCCGGCGACCGCGTCGAGGACGCGGACGGCTGGCGATTCTGGCTGCGCGACCTCGACCTGGGCCGCACCTGGCCGGTGACGCCGACGCGGGCGCCGGCCCGCGGCGCGTTCAGCTCCGAGCCGGGCCTGCTGGCGTGGACGCGACGCGATCACGGCATCGAGGCACAACTCGAAGTCTGCGTGGCCGCCGACTGCGACGCCGAGCTGCGCACGATCACGGTGCGCAACCACACCGACCGGGCGCGCCGGCTGGACGTCACCGGCTGCGTGGAGCTCGTGCTCCACGACCCGGCCGCGGACGCCTCGCATCCGGCGTTCTCCAAGCTGTTCGTGCAGACCGCGTGGGACGCGGCGCGCGGCGCGCTCACGGGATCGAGGCGCCCGCGCTCGCCCGAGGAGCGTCACGCGGTGGTGGCGCACGCGCTGGTGGGCGAGGGCGCGCTCGAATGGGAGACGGACCGCGCGCAGTTCCTCGGCCGCGGCCGCAGCGCCTCGCGCCCGGCGGCGCTCGCCACGCGCCGGCCGCTCACGGGGACCGTCGGCAACGTGCTCGATCCGGTGTTCGCGCTGCGCCGCGGCCTGACGCTCGGCCCCGGCGCGACCTGTCGCTGGACGTTCCTTCTCGCCGCCGGCGAGACGCCCGCGGCGGTGCTCTCGACGCTCGACGCGCTCGCGAGCACGGAGGCGATCGACGCCGCGCGCGGGGAAGCGGGGCTCGCCGCCCGCCAGCGGCTCGAGCGCGCGGGGCTCACGGCCGAGGACGCCCTCGTCGCGGATGAGCTGGCCGGCGCGCTGCTCTATGGCAACCCGGCGCTGCGCGCGCCGGAGGACGTGCTGCGCGCGGCGGACGATGATGCCGCCGTGCGCGCGGCGCTCGGGATCGGCCGCGGGACGAACGTCATCGTGGTGCGTTTCGACGAGCCCGGCGCGGCCGAGACCTGGGAACGGCTCCGCCGCGCGCTCGGCCACTGGCGCCACCACGGCATCGACGTCGCGCTCGCGGCCACGGGCGGAGGTCCGGAGCGGCTCGAGCCCGAGACCGGCGTGGTCATGGCCGGCGCGCTCGACAGGGCGGCGCGCCGCGCGCTCGAGGCCGGCGCGGCGATCGTCGCCCGCGACGTGACGCACGCGCCACTGCGCTCGCCGGCGCCGGCCGATCCGGAACCTGACGGCGCAGTCGTTGCGGGTCCGGAGGCGGGCGCGCGGCCCGCGACGCGCCCGCTCCGGCGCCGCGGACCCAGGCGCGACCGCGCCGCACTCGCGTTCGCCAACGGCTATGGCGGCTTCGCTCCCGGCGGACGCGAGTACGTGGTGCACGTGGACCCGCTCCGGCGCGGCAGCCATGGCAACGGGCCCGGCTCCGGGCATCGGCTGCCGCCGCTGCCGTGGGTGAACGTCATCGCCAACCCGCGCTTCGGCACGCTCGTGAGCGAGACCGGCGCCGGCTTCACCTGGAGCGGGAACAGCCGCGAGCACCGCCTGACGCCGTGGAGCAACGATCCGCTGCTCGATCCGCATGGAGAGGCGCTGTTCGTCGAGGACCTCGCGAGCGGCGCGGCGTGGTCACCCACGCCCGGTCCGCTGCCGCACCCCGCGGCATACGAGGTCCGCCACGGCCTTGGGGCTTCGACGTTCCACCTCGAGGCGGAATCGCTCGAGCACGAGACGCGGGTCGCGGTCGACGCCGAGGCGCCGGTCAAGCACGTGCGCGTGCGGATCACGAACCGGGACGCGGTGCAACGCGAGCTGTCGCTGGTGGCGTTCGCTGCGCTGGTGATGGGCGCGACCGCGAGCGCCGGCCACCGCGTGGTGACCGAGCACGAAGCGCGCTCGGGCGCGCTGCTGGCGCGCAATCCCGCCGCGGGCGACTGGCGCGACGCGGTGGCGTTCGCACGCGTGGTCACGGCGCCGGGCGCCACGGTGACGTGGACCACCGATCGGCGCGCGTTCGTCGGCGCCGGCGGCGAGCTGGCGCGCCCGCGCGCGCTCGGCGCTCCGGGCGTGTTCGATGGCGCCACGGGCGCGATGCACGACGCCTGCTTCGCGTGGCGCGTCTCGTTCGTGCTCGCGCCGGGCGAGACGCGAGAGCTGGCATTCGTCATGGGCGAGGGTGCCGACGGCGTCGAGGCCCGCGAGCTGATCGAGCGCTTCGCGACGCCGCACGCGGTCGAGGCGTCGGCGCGGGTCGCGTGCGAGCGCTGGGACGAGCGGGTCTCGCGCCTCAGGATCGAGACGCCCGCACCCGAGCTGGACCTGATGGTGAACGGCTGGCTCCCGTACCAGACGCTCAGCTGCCGGCTTTGGGGACGCTCGGCGTTCTACCAGTCGGGCGGTGCGTTCGGTTTCCGCGATCAGCTCCAGGACGCGCTCGGGTTGCTCATGCTCGAGCCCGAGCTGGCGCGCGAGCAGATCCTGCTCAACGCCCGGCACCAGTTCGTGGAAGGCGACGTGCTCCACTGGTGGCACCCGGCGCCCGACGCTTCCGGACCCGGCATCGCCCGCGGCATGCGCACGCGGTTCGCCGACGACCTGCTGTGGCTGCCGTATCTCACCGCCACGTACGTGCACGCGACCGGCGACGAGGACGTGCTCGACGCGATGGAGGGCTTCGTCATCGCACGCGCTCTCGCTCCGGGCGAGGACGAGGCCTACCTGGCTCCCGAGCGCACCGCGACATCGGCCAGCATCTACGAGCACTCAGCGCGCGCGATCGAGCGCTCGCTGCGCGTCGGCGCGCACGGGCTGCCGCTGTTCGGCTGTGGCGACTGGAACGACGGCATGAACCGCGTCGGCCGGGAGGGCCGCGGCGAGAGCGTGTGGATGGGCTGGTTCGTCGGCTGCCTGCTCGCGGACTGGGCGGCGTTCGCCGAGGCGCGCGGCGAGCGCGACCGGGCCGCCCGCTGGCGCGCGCATCGCGGGGCGCTCGCCGCAGCGCTCGAGCGCGAGGCGTGGGACGGTGAGTGGTATCGGCGCGGCTGGTACGACGATGGCGCGCCGCTGGGCTCGCGCGCGAGCGACGAATGCCGGATCGATGCGCTGGCGCAGGCGTGGTCCGTGATCTCCGGACTCGCGCCGCGCGCGCGCGCCGAGCAGGCCATGGGCTCGCTCGAGAAACACCTCGTCTCCGAGCCCGAGCGGCTGATCCGGCTGCTCGCGCCGCCGTTCAAGGACACGCCCCACGATCCTGGCTACATCAAGGGCTACGTGGCCGGCGTGCGCGAGAACGGCGGGCAGTACACGCACGCCGCACTGTGGGTGGTGCGCGCATTCGCCGAGTTGGGGCGCCGGGACCTTGCCGCGAGGCTCCTGACCATGTTGAGCCCGGTGAGTCACGCCAGGGACACCGAGCATGCGAGTCGTTACAAGACCGAACCGTACGTCGTGGCTGCGGACGTGTACGGCGTGGCGCCGCACGTCGGGCGCGGCGGCTGGACGTGGTACACGGGCTCGTCGGGTTGGATGTACCGTGTCGCGCTGGAGTCCGTGCTCGGGGTGACGCTCGAGCGCGGCCGGGTGCTGGTCGTCCGGCCCTGCATCCCGGACGAGTGGCCCGGCTACTCGCTCACGTGGCGGCCGCCGGACCGGGAGGACATGCTCGTGGAGATCGTGGTCCGCAATCCCCACGCCTGCAGCGCCGCCGTGGTGAGCGCCACGCTCGACGGCGCGGGGCTGAGCGTGCGCGACGGCAGCGTGCGCGTGCCGCTGCCGCGTGACGCGCAGGGCACGCACCGGATCGACGTCGAGCTCGGGCCCGCGGGGCAGCGCTAAGACCCATGGCGAACATCAAGGACGTGGC
>DATNFC010000145.1:0-13007 GCA_035606545.1 Candidatus Methylomirabilota bacterium | reverse complement strand
GGTGTAGAGGTAGACCTTGCCGCAGCCGCCAGTGGCGAGCACGGTCGCGCGCGCGGTCACGGGGCGGATGCGATGCGTGGCGCGATCCATGACGTAGGCGCCCCAGCACGCGTCGTTACCGCCCTGCCGCGATCCGCCGGCGGCGCGTGCCCGGGCGCGACCGCACCGGGCGCGCGATCGAGACCACGCTGCTCGAGCGCGTGCGCGCCCACCCGAACATCGCGCTCGAGGAGAACCAGCTCGCCGTCGACCTGATCCTCGACTCGCGCCTGCCGGCGCGCCGGCGGCCCGCGCGTGGGAGTGCCGGGAACGGGCGCGACGCGTGCTGGGGCGCCTACGTCATGGACCGCGAGAGCCATCGCATCCGGCCCGTCACCGCGCGCGCCACCGTGCTCGCCACCGGCGGCTGCGGCAAGGTCTACCTGTACACGACGAACCCGGACGTCGCGACCGGCGACGGGCTGGCGATGGCGTACCGCGCCGGGGCGGCGGTGGAGAGCCTCGAGTTCGTGCAGTTTCATCCCACGTGCCTGTATCACGCCTCGGCGCGCACGTTCCTGATCAGCGAGGCGGTGCGCGGCGAGGGTGCGGTGCTGCGCACGCTCGGCGGCGAGCGCTTCATGCCGGGCGTCCACCCGCTCGCCGAGTTGGCCCCGCGCGACATCGTGGCGCGCGCGATCGACCGCGAGATGAAGCGACACGGCGACCCGCACGTGTGGCTGGACCTTTCCCACGTGCCCGCCGCCCGGGTGCGCAAGCGCTTCCCCAACATCGCCGCGCGCCTGCTGGAGCTGGGCATCGACATGACGAAGGACCCGATCCCGGTCGTGCCGGCGGCGCACTACATGTGCGGCGGCGTCCGCGCCACGCTCGGCGGCCGCACATCGCTCGCGGGACTGTTCGCGATCGGCGAGGTGGCGTGCACCGGCCTCCACGGCGCGAACCGCCTTGCCAGCAACTCGCTGCTCGAGGCGCTGGTCGGTGCCCACCGCGCCGCGGACGAGGTGCGCGCGCGGCTCGCGGTCGTGCCGCGCGCGCCGGGAGCCGAGGCGTGGCGTGCGGTCGGCACGCGGCCGCCGCGCGAGGCGGTGGTGAGCGACCACAACTGGGACGCCGTGCGCCGCGTGATGTGGGACCTGGTCGGCATCGTGCGCAGCGACGAGCGCCTGGCGTTCGCGGCGCGGCGCCTGCGGCTGCTCGCCGAGGAGATCGAGCGCGACTACGAGCGGCTGCGGCTGTCACCCGACCTGGTGGAGCTGCGCAACATCGCGTTGGTCGGCAGCCTGATCGTGGCGTGCGCCATGCGCCGCCGCGAGAGCCGCGGGCTGCACTTCAACCTCGACCACCCGCGTCCGGTGACGGCGTGGGGGCGGCGCACGGTGGCCATGCGACGCGGGCGCGCGCGCGCCGGGGCCCTTGTATTCGGTTCCGGCGGCCACCTATAGTCCCTGTCGGCCCCTTTTCCGGGCCGGGGAGGCCGGCATGAACCAGGAGACGCTGTTCCGCGACGCGGTGGACGAGCTGCGCTCGCGGGGCAGCCGCTACGCGCGCGAGGCCTATGTCTTCGTGGTCGCAGCGCTGGGTGAGACCGTGCGCCTGCTGCCTGCCGAGCGCCTCGCGGATCCCCATCGGCGCCACCTCACCGGCCAGGAGCTCACCGCGGGCATGATCCGCATCGCCCGCGAGGAGTTCGGGAGCCTCGCGCCGACCGTGTTCCACGAGTGGGGCGTGAACCGCACCGAGGACATCGGCGCGATCGTGTTCGAGCTGGTGGACGCCGGGCAGCTGAGCGCCCGGCCCGAGGACCGACCCGAGGACTTCGCGTCCGGCATCGATCTGCCAGCCGCGCTCGCCGCCCCGACCGGACACAACTGACGGCGTGAGCGCCCTCGCCCGGTTGTTCGGGCTTCTTCGTCCCTATCGGCTCCGACTCACGTGCGCGATCGCGTGCATGGTGGTGTATTCGCTCACCTCCACGCTGTGGATCGCGCTCATCCAGCCGTTCATGAGCGTGCTGTTCCGCGGCTCGCCCGGTTCGGCGGCGCCGACGGCCACGGCCGCGGCGCCGGCCGGCGGCGCCTGGCTCGCGGGCGTGCAGCGACTGCTCGCAGGAGCGCTCGCGGACATGCCGCCGTTCGCGGCGTTCGAGCGGTTGTGCGCGCTCATCCTCGTCCTGTTCCTGGTGCGGAACCTCGCCGACTACGCCGCGTCCTACCTGAGCGTGTCCGTGGAGCAGGCCGCGATGCGCGACCTGCGCCGCGCGCTGTTCGGCCACCTGCAGAGCCTGCCGCTCGCGTTCCTGCACGAGCGCCGCTCCGGCGAGATCATGTCCCGGCTCACGAACGACGTGGAAGCCCTGCGCGGATCGCTCGCGGCCGGCATCAGCAACCTGTTGAAGGACGGGCTCACGCTGCTCGGCTGCCTGGTGTGGGTGTTCGCGGCGTCGTGGCGGCTGGCGCTGTTCGCGTTCGTGGTCGTGCCGCCGGCGGCCTGGGTGCTGGTCACGATCGGCCGCAAGATGCGCAAGCGCTCGGGCCAGGCGCAGGAGCGGATGGCGGGGCTCACCGGGATCCTGCAAGAGAACATCGCCGGCGGCCGGATCGTCCGCGCGTTCGGCGCCGAGGGTTTCGAAGCCGCCCGCTTCGAGCACGCGAACACCGGCTACTTCCGGGCTTTCACGCGGCTGCGCCGGGTGAGCGCGGCGGCGAAACCGCTCTCCGAATACGCCATCGTCGTGGTCGCCGTGGCGATCGGCTGGATGGGTGCGCGCGAGGTGTTCCTGCTCGGCACGCTGGCGCCCGAGCGCCTGTTCACGTTCGTGGCCGCGCTGCTGGCGATGCTCGGCCCGGTGCGGAGCCTGTCGGAGATGGGTGGCACGATCGCCGCCGGGTTGGGCGCCGCCGACCGGGTGTGGAGCCTGCTCGACACGCCGCCCGCGATCGCGGACGCGCCGGGCGCGCGCGCGCTGCCGGCGTTCCACGACCGCATCCGCTACGAGCGGGTCACGTTCTGCTACCGGCCCGGACGGCCGGTGCTGCACGACATCGATTTCGAGGTGCGTCGCGGCGAGGTGGTGGCGCTCGTGGGCGCGAGCGGCGGCGGCAAGAGCACGACGCTCGACCTGCTCGCGCGCTTCCACGACCCGTCCTCGGGCCGGGTCACGATCGACGGCATCGACCTGCGCGACGCGACGCTGGCCTCGGTGCGCGGCCAGTTGGGCGTGGTGTCGCAGGAGACGATCCTGTTCCACGACAGCGTGCGTGCGAACATCGCCTACGGCATGGATGGCGTGCCGCAAGGCCGCGTCGAGGACGCAGCCCGGGCCGCGCACGCCCACGACTTCGTCTCGCGCATGCCACAGGGCTACGAAACCTTGATCGGCGACCGCGGCGTGCTGCTCTCGGGCGGCGAGCGCCAGCGGCTCGCGATCGCGCGCGCGCTGCTGCGGAACCCGCCCATCCTGCTGCTCGACGAAGCCACCTCGGCGCTCGACACCGAGAGCGAGCGCCTGGTGCAGGACGCGCTCGAACGCCTGATGCGCGACCGCACCGTGCTCGTGATCGCGCACCGGCTCTCCACCGTGCAGCACGCCGATCGCATCCTGGTGTTCGAGTCGGGCCGCATCGTGCAGCAGGGCCGGCACGCGGAGCTGCTGGCCGGGGCCGGGCCCTACCGCCGCCTCCACGAGCTCCAGTTCCGCGACGCATGAGACCCGTCCCGGTTCCGGATGGCGGCTTCCGCAACATCGCCGTGCTGCGGCTGAGCTCGCTCGGCGACGTGGTGCTCACGCTGCCCGTGGTGCACGCACTCGCGCGCACGTTTCCGGCGGCCCGGCTCCACTACTGGGTGAAGGAGGAGTACGCGGGGCTGCTCCGCGCCGAACCCGCGATCGCGCACGTGCGCGCGCTGGAGCGCGACGCGCGGAAGCTCGAGGACCTGGTGTCGATGAGCGCCGAGCTCGAGGACTGCGACCTGATCGTGGACCTGCACGCGAGCGTGCGCACGCGCGTGCTCACGTTCCGCCAGCGCGCGCCGGTGCTGCGCGTGCGCAACCGGCGGATCGAGCGCGAGCGCTGGGTGCGCGCGCGGTGGACCGGGCCGCGACCGCTGCCGCACGCGACCGTGCGCTACGCCGCGACCGTGGCGCCGCTGGGCGTGGTGCCGGATGGCCCGCCGCGAGTCAGTGTCACAGCGGAGGCGGAGCCGTGGTCGGCCGGCGCAGTCGCGGCCCTGGCCGCGAGCGGTTCAGTGATCGCGCTGTGTCCGGGCGCACGACACTCCACCAAGCGCTGGCCGGAAGAGCGCTGGTGCGCGCTCGACGAGCGGCTCGCCGAGGCGGGGTTGGCGCGCGCCGTCCTCAGCACCGCCGCCGAGCAGCGCGCCTTCCCCAGGCTCGCAGCGCGCATCGCGGCCGACGCACGCGCGCGCTGGTTCACGGAGCCGCTGGAGCGGGTGGCGGCGTTGCTCGGGCGCGCTGCGGTGGCGGTGACGCACGACTCGGGCCTCATGCACCTGGCCGCGGCGCGGGGGACCCGGGTGGTGGCGCTGTTCGGCAGCACGTCTCCGGTGCTCGGTTTCGCGCCGGTGGGCGACGGTCACGCCGTGATCTGCCGGGAGTTGCCGTGCCAGCCCTGCACGGTCCATGGCCGCGAGGCCTGTCCCAAGGGCCACTTCCGCTGCATGACCACGATCGAGCCGGGCGAGGTCTGGGAGCGCGTGCAGGAACGCCTCCCGTCGGGTGTCTAGGCTATGGACAGCGGGCTGCGGCACGCGCCAGAATGGCTCCACCCCGACCGGGTAGGGGATGCCGCATGATCCGCCCTCGTCCCGTCGTCTTCGCCGCCTGCGTGACCGCGCTCCTCGCGCCCCTGGCGTTGGCGCAGCCCTCGCCCGGGCACTGGCCGGGAAGGTTCCTCCCCGTCCCTGGTGGCGAGCGAAGTGGTGACGCCGTGTGCCGCTGGATGTGCGACCGGCTGTCGGCGTTCGGTCTCGAGTCCGGAACCGACTCGCTCCGCGTCGAGCGCGAGGAAGCGCTTCCGGGTGGCGGCGCTCGCGTCCTGATTCAGCAACTCTGGCACGGCCTTCCGGTGGTGGGCGCCGACGCGCGTGCCATCGTCGGCGCCGACGGACAACTGCGCTCGCTGCTCTCCGGATTCAAGCCCAACCTCGCGGCGCCGCTCGCGCCGCAGATCGCGCCCGAGCGCGCACGATCGCTCGCGGCCGGCCTCCGGAGCCCCGCGTTCGAGGCGACGACGCTCGCCATCGTCCGGCGCGCGAGCGGGGATCATCTGGTGTGGGACGTGGTCCAGCAGCTCGAGGGGGGCGAGCGTGTCCGCACGCGGGTCGATGCCGTGACCGGCGAGACGCTCGATGAGGACGCCGGCGCGCACGCCGTGGGTCGGGTCTACCCCACGGACCCCCGGCAGCCGGCCGAGGAGCGCGAGTTGCCCGGCCTGCTCGCGGTCACGCCGCTGCGCGGGCGCGACTTCCGGATCGACGACGCGAGCTACCCGCTCGCCATCGCCGCGGCTCCTGGCGACTTCCGCTTCGCCGTGGGGGATCCGGCGTTCGACCAGGTGAATGTCTACTGGCACGTGGATCACTACCTGCACGACTTCATGGGTGCGCTGGGGTATGGAGGCTCGCCCGACTCGGTGGTCGTGCGCGTGCACTTCCTGGCCGATCCCGATGTGGCACGCACGAATGGCTCGATCGTGCTCCTCGGGATCCCGATCCGCGGGTTCTGCCGCGAGCCGTCGTGGTCGCACGACGTCATCTACCACGAACTCGGCCACACCGTGATCTACGGCTTCGGCGTCCAGCCCGGCGGTGACAACCGCGAGGGGAACGCGCTCCACGAGGGGATCGCCGACTACTTCGCCGCCGCGATCACCGGCGATCCCGCGATCGGCGAGTGGGCCTACATCACGTTCCCGAACGGCGTCACGCGCTTGGACCGGCCCTGTCCGCCGTGGGACAAGGCGCACTACGACCAGGTGGCGTTCGGCGGCGGCGGGCCCTCGAGCCCGTGGGCGAACGGCATGATCCTGGGCTCGGCACTCTGGGACCTGCGCCTGCGCATCGGCGCGTCCAGCGACTCGCTCGTGCTGGAATCGCTCGTCTACCTGCCGACATGGCCGACATGGGCGCAGTTCGCGAACGCGATGTACCTCGCCGACCGCGACCATCACGGCGGCCGCTTCTGGCCCGTCATCGGCGAGGTGCTCCGCCGCCGCGGCATCCGCGGCGCGGTCTCGGCCTCGATCTCGGGTCCTTCGCGCCTCAGCCCCGGCGAGACGGGCGAGTTCCGCGCGCTGCCGTGCTGCGGCGGGACACCGGGCGCCTATCATTGGCGCGTTCGCGGCTGGTGCCGCGGCATGCCGTGCGAGTCGTGGCGGGACGTCGCCGACGGCGACCGCCTCACCACGGCGTTCACCGACGACAGTGAGATCGAGCTGAGCGTGCTGTCACCATTCGGCGACCCCGACACCACGCACGCGTATGTGAGCGTGCTCGCGCCGACGCTGGAGTTCGAGGGCCCGTCGAACGTGGCGAAGAACGCCTTCGGGACGTGGAAAGTCCGGCCGACCGGGGCGGCGCCGTTCCGGGTGTTCATGTACCGGAAATGGCTCCCACCGGGATACCAGGAGGAGATCCTGGGACAGCTGACGAGCGTGACGTTCGCGGCCCCGATGTCGTTCCGGCTCAGAGCGGTGCTCACCGACCACGCGGGCCGGACGGCGGAAGCCGAGCGCGAAGTGGAGGTTTTCACGGACCATCCGCCGAAGTCCTCCACGTCTCCGGTGCTGTTGACGCAGTTCATGGATGCGGAGCGCCGCGCCGAGGTCCACATCGAGCTGAGGGACGCGGCGAACGTGCGCCTGAAGGTCTTCGACATCCGCGGCCGCGAGCGCCTGGTCCTGGTCGACGAGCAGGAACCGCGCGGCGAGCGCATCGTCCGCTGGGACACGCAGGTCCTCGAGCCAGGCGTCTACTTCCTGCGCGCCACCACTTCGTCCGGCCACGGTGCGAAGCTCCGCTTCATCGTCCTGCGCTGACTTTCTCGGCTTGACGCAGCGAGTTGTCACTTGGTGCCGCAGGCGGTCTGCAGTCTGTCCCTGCTGCGGTCACCTGCGACTCACGCGGGGCGCAGGGGCAGGTATCTTCGCCTTCGGCGAAGACCCCTGCGCCCCGCCCACGCGCTGACGGGTCCGGAGACTCGAAGCCGCTGGCGCACCTCATGAGTCCCGCTGCAGCACCAACCGGCAGACTCACTCTTCGAGCCTCGCTTGAGGCACCAGCAAGACGTGGCTAGACTGCCCCGCCACTCGTGCAGCAGCGCAGGGTCCCGAGCCAGGAGCGAGACGTTGAGCGAGACGCAGGCGAAGAAGCAGTTCGTCGAGGACCTGACCGATCAGTCCGACGACTTCTCGAGGTGGTACCTCGAGGTCGTGCGCAAGGCGCAGCTCGCCGACTACACGCCCGTGCGCGGGTCCATGGTCATTCGGCCCTACGGCTACGGCCTCTGGGAGCACATCCAGCGGCTGCTCGACCGCCGCATCAAGGCCACCGGCCACGAGAACGCCTACTTCCCGCTGCTCATCCCCGAGTCACTGCTCCAGCTCGAGGCCGACCACGTCGAAGGCTTCGCGCCCGAGTGCGCGTGGGTCACCGAGGGCGGCAAGGAGAAGCTCGAGGAGCGCTTCGCCATCCGGCCCACGAGCGAGGCCATCATCGGCCATCTCTACTCGCGTTGGATCGAGAGCTACCGCGACCTGCCGGTGCTCCTGAACCAGTGGTGCAACGTCATGCGCTGGGAGAAGGTGACGCGGCCGTTCCTGCGCACGTCCGAGTTCCTGTGGCAGGAGGGTCACACCGCCCACGCCACCGAGCCCGAGGCGCGCGAGGAAGTGCTGCGCATGCTCGAAGTCTACCGCGAGTTCATCGAGACCGAGCTCGCGATCCCGATCTACGCCGGCAAGAAGAGCGACGCCGAGCGCTTCGCCGGCGCCGATGAGACGTACACCGTCGAGGCGCTGATGCGCGACGGCAAGGCGCTCCAGGCGGGGACGTCGCACCACCTCGGCCAGCACTTTGCGAAGGTCTTCGACATCACGTACCAGGACGAGGCGGGCAAGCGGCAGTACGTGTGGCAGACGTCGTGGGGCGCGACCACGCGGTTGATCGGCGCCATCGTCATGGTGCATGGCGACGATCAGGGACTGCGCCTGCCGCCGAACGTGGCGCCGGTGCAGGCCGTGATCGTGCCGATCTGGCGCAAGGATGAGGACCGGGCCACGGTGCGCGCGTTCGTGGACAAGGTGCGCGAGGCGGTCGGCGATCGCGTGCGGCTGAAGATCGACGATCGCGACCAGTACTCGCCGGGCTGGAAGTACAACGAGTACGAGATGCGCGGCGTCCCGGTGCGGCTCGAGGTGGGGCCCAAGGACGTGGCGAACCAGGCGGTGATGACCGTGCGCCGCGACTCGCGCGCCAAGGAAAGCGTGCCGTTGGCCGCGCTCGCCATGCGCCTGCCGGCGTTGCTCGCCGACATCCAAGCATCGCTATACAAGCAGGCGGAGGAGTTCCGCTCCCAGAACACCACACTCGCCGGTTCAAAGGCTGAAGTCATCGCGCACTTCGAGGCCGACCGTCGCGGCTTCGTCGCCGCCCCGTGGGACGGCTCCGCCGCGTACGAGGCCGAGGTCAAGGAGAAGACCGGCGCCACGCTGCGCTGCGTGCCGTTCGACCTGTCGAGGTTCGCGGCGCTCGAGCGGCCCGGCCACCGCGTCGCGCTGTTCGCGCGCTCGTACTGACCAGGGCGGAATTGGCGCCGGCGCGCGTGCTGGTGCGGCTGCCGAACTGGCTGGGCGATTGCATCATGGCGCGGCCGCTGCTGCATGCGATCCGCGCCGGCTGGCCCGACGCGAGGCTGCTGGGCGTGGGCCCCGAGGGGCCGTGCGCGCCGCTCGTGGACGAGGGGCTGCTCGAGGAGTTCATGCCCTGGCCGCGCGAGTCATCCGTGCGCGCGCAAACGCACGCGCGCGCTCGCGCGTGGCGGCCCGAGCTGGCGCTCGTGCTCCCGGGTTCGTTCTCGAGCGCGTGGCTCGCATGGGGCTCGGGCGCACGGGATCGCGTCGGCTATCGCGGCGAATGGCGGGAGTTCCTGCTCACGGAAGCGCTCGTGCGCGCGCCACGCGGCGAGCGCCACCTCGCGGACGAGTTCCTGGACCTCGGCGCGCGCCGGGGGCTGCGCGAGGTGGCGGTGCCGCCGCTCGTGCCGAGCGCCGCGGGCGCGGAAGCGGCCGCGCGCCTGCTCGCTCGCGCCGGGTTGGCAGCGGACGAGCGTTTCGCGCTCCTGGGTCCGCGCTCGGCGTTCGGCCCGGCGCGTGAGTGGTTCGCCGAACGCTTCATCGCCGCCGGGCGCGAGCTCGTGGCGCGCGGGCTCCGCGTGCTGGTGTGCGGGACCGCGGCCGAGCGCGGGTCCTGTGCCGAGGTGGCGCAGGGCGTCGGCACGGCCGCCGCCTCGATCGCGGGCGAGACCACGCTGCCGGCGCTCGTCGGCATCGCGGCGCGCGCGCGCCTCGCGCTCTGCAACGACTCGGGGCTCGCGCACGTCGCCGCCGCCACGGGGGCACCCACGATCCAGATCTACGGCTCCGCCGCCAGCGGTTGGACGGCTGCGAGAGGCCCGCACGTGCGCGTGCTCCACCGCGCGCCCGTGTGCTCGCCGTGCTGGCGGCGGCGCTGTGTCATCGGCACGCGCTGCCTGGACGCCGTGCGCGTGCCGTGGGTGATGCGGCATGCGGACGCGCTCATGGCGGAGGTGGGGTGAGGCTCGGCGTCCACGCGCACGGGATCGCGCCCGGGAGCCGCATGGAGCGTGCGGTGCTGGGACTGGCCGGGCGCGGGCACGTCGTGGTCCGTGCCGGCCCGCTCCCGGGGCGCTCGGCACTCGCGGGCTTCGCGCCCGCAGCGGTCGGCGAGGAGGTGGACGTGCTGCTCGGCGGCAGCCGCGCGCTCGCCGCGACGTGGTGGGCCGCGCGGCTCCGCGCGCAGGCGCTCGTGCTCGCGCTCGAGCCCGGGGCGCATGCGCGCTGGGGCGCGCTCGACCGCTGGGCGTGGTCGCTCATGGCCGGCCACGGTCTGATCGACGAGGACGCCGCGGGAGAGTTCATGGCCAGGACGACCGAGGCGGAGCAGGAGCGCCTCGTGTTGTGGCCGGCCGGCGGCGATGCGGCCGCGGACGTGGCACCGAGCACGCTGGCCGCCACCGGCGTGCTCGAGCGGGCGTGCGAGCGGGCGCTCGCGCGCCGCAGCGCCGGCCCGTGGCGGGCGGCGCTGTTCGTGGACCGCGACGGCACGCTGATCCTGGAGCGTGAATACATCTCCCAACCGGACGACGTCGAGTTGCTTCCCGGAGTGGCGACGGCACTTCGCCAGGTGCGAAACGCCGGCCACCCGGTCGTCGTGATCTCGAACCAGGCCGGCGTGGGCCGGGGCTACTTCGACGAGGCGCGCGTCCACGACGTGATGGCCCGCATGCGCGCGCTGCTGCGCACGGCGGGGGTGGAGCTGGACGCGATCCGCTTCTGCCCGCACGCGCCCGATGCGGGCTGCGATTGCCGCAAGCCGGGCGGCCGGCTGCTGCGCGAGGCCGCCGACGACCTGCGGCTCTCGCTCCGGGACTCGGCGATGGTCGGCGATCGCTGGCTCGACGTGGACGCCGGCCTGGGCGTGGGCGCCGCCGGCGTGCTGGTGCGCACCGGCTACGGCGCGGCGGAGGCGGCGAACGGCCGCGAGGGGCCGCCCGCGACCGCGGTCGTCGACGACCTCGGGGCGGCCGTGCGCTGGTTCCTCGAGCGCGCCGGCTGAGCCGCCGCCGGCGTCAGCGGTCGGGGGAGAGCTCCAGCTCGAAGTCCTGGCCGCCGTTCACCAGCCGGTACTGGACGACGTAGCCGCGCACGCGGAGCTGTGCCTCGGAAAGCCAGCGGTCCTCGACCAGGTCTTCGAGCCGCCGCGGCAGCTCGCCGCGCTCGCGCGCGTAGAGCTCGACCGCGAAGCGCAGGTCGCGCGCGTCACTGGCCGCGTAGACGTCGGTGACCGGGTCGAACGTGTGCACGACGCGCACGCGCGAGGCGACGAAGCGCACGCACAGGATCGAGACCAGCATCACCGCGGCGACGATCAGCTCGTTCACCCAGCGCGGCGGCGTGTGACGGTCCGGGCGCGGCGCCGGCGCGGTCGGCGTGACCCGGGTCACCCCGGGGTCGCGTCGCCCGACGAACTCGATCCAGTGCGCCTGCAGCATGCGGTTCAGCGACTCGTACGCCTCGTACTCGCACAGCGGCGCCGCCTGCACCACCTCGGCGACCGTGTGTTGGCCGTCGATGATGCCGAAGATCTCGCGCTCCTCGTCGGAGAGCGGCTCGTTCGGGTCCGGCAGGTCGTGGACACCCAGCAGCTGGTGCGGGTCGCGGAACACGCCGACGAAGTGCTTCTGCTCGTCGACGCGACGCGCGGCCTCCATCATCGCGCCTTCCATGCTCAGCGTGACGAGCGCCGCGCCGGGCCAGCGCACGTTCGGGTCGAAGCGGTAGGTGCCGTTCTCCCAGCGCACGAGCCGGGTGAGATCGTTGAGGATCTGGCGCTCGACCAGCGGCGCCAGCTCGCCGGCCTCGACGTAGCGGCCGTTCGTCAGCAGGTCCTCGAGGTCGCGGCCGGATTCGCGCTGGATCGTGAGCAGGCCGCGGAACTGTTCGTCGGAGAGCCGGTTCGTCTGGATCAGGAACGCCGCGAGCGGATCGTCCTTGCTCATGCCGTGCGCGCGGGTGGAGACGATCCGGCCATCGGTGACCCACACCAGCGCCCGCTCGGTGTTCCACTCGAGCACGAGGCAGCCGGACTTCTTCTGCGAGCCGAGGAGCTGGAGGATCTCCATCGCCGAGAAGTCGTTCAGGTTCCCCTGGAGCGCCATGCGATCTCCTATGCGGCGAGCGAGGACTGGCGGCGCGAGGCCTGCGCCAGCCGGCCGTGGGTGGCGGCCTCGAGCTGCGACTCGCGGTGGCGCTCGAGCGTCATGACCAGGGCGTAGGCGGCCAGCGACCATGCATAGACCGCGGCGAGCGCGAGCAGCAGGAAGACATGCGGCAGCTCGGAGCCGGGGATCGTCAGCCGGGGCGTCACCGCGAACGGCAGCACGGAGTTGAACGCGAGCCGGGCCAGGAGCCACGTGGTCGACAGCATCGCGACCGGGCCGGCCACGCGGTGGTGTGCGAGCAGCCCGAATCCCGGCACGGTGGCGGCGAGCCCGGTGAGGACGTAGCGCTCGCTGTCGCGCCGCTTCGCGCGATGCTGGAGCAGCAGCACGCGCGAGAACTCCTGCGTCTCGGTTCCGCCGCTGACGCGGTCGCACTCCGGGCACAGCGCGGCCTCGCGCCGACGGCGCGCGCAGCGCCGGCACACGACCACGCCGCAGTTGCTGCAGGTGCGCAGCGGCAGCCGCCGGTGCTCCCAGCGGCCGCCGAACCAGCCGATGGCCATGAACACGAGCGCCGCGATGCTGAACGGCCAACCGGCGGCCTCGATGTGCCCGCGCAGGAGCAGCGGCATGGGCTGCGGCCCGCGCGGCGAGGGGGCGCGCGACAGCGCCCCCCAGAATGTCCCCGGCGACGGCCACACGTCCACGAGCGGCAGCATGCCGCTCGTGCCCGCGCGCGACTGGTACTGTCGGACGAGGTCGAAATCGATCGCCGAGGCCTGCCGCAGCTCGTCGCTCGCGCGGGAGTAGTCGAAGCGCCGCGTCAGCAGCTGCGAGGCGTTGAAGTGAGCCGCGGCGTTCGCGGCGTCGCGCTGGGCCGCGCGCCGGTAGAGCACGAGCGCCTCGTCCGCGTGCCCGCGCATGGCGAGCACGTTGCCGAGGTCCGTGAGCACGGCCGGATGCTCGGGCCAGGCGACGAGCGCCGCCCGGTACGCGCGCTCGGCGACCTCGAGCTGAGCGCCCTGCC
>DATNFC010000144.1:0-3589 GCA_035606545.1 Candidatus Methylomirabilota bacterium | reverse complement strand
GCGCTCAAGATCTTCGGCTGGTTCGGCGGCATGCCCGCGGGGTTCGAGTTGACGCCGCTGCTGCGCACGGCGGGCTGGATGGAGGTCATCGGCGGTCCGCTGCTCATGCTCGGGCTGTTCACGCGGCCGGTGGCGTTCCTGTGCTCGGGCGAGATGGCCGTGGCGTACTTCCACAGCCATTTCCCGCGCGGCTTCTGGCCGGTCCAGAACAACGGCCAGCCCGCCGCGCTGCTCTGCTTCATCTTCCTGTTCCTCTCCGCGGCCGGCGCCGGCCCGCTGAGCGTGGACGAGTGGCTGGCGAAGCGCCGGGGGCTGCGCGCGCCGCGGGTCGACTGAGTCGCTCACCGCTTCGTTCCGCACGCGGCGGCGCGGTCCAGCAGCACCTTCTGCTCGCGCGCGTTGCGCGTGAGCGAGGCCGCGCGCGCGAACTCGGCGCGCGCTTCGTCAAACCGGCCCAGCCTGTCCAGGAGGTCGCCGCGCGCCGCCGGCAACAGGTGATAGCCCGCGAGCGACGCTTCCGCGGCGAGCGCGTCCACCAGTTCGAGCCCGGCCGCGGGGCCGAACGCCATCGACACCGCAACGGCGCGGTTCAGCTCCACGACGGGTGACGGCACGAGTGCCGCGAGTGCGTCGTAGAGCGCCACGATCCGCGTCCACTCGGTCGCGGCGGCGACGCGCGCCCGCGCATGACACGCCGCGATCGCCGCCTGGAGCGCGTACACGCCGCGCGCGCCGCCCAGGGCCTCGGCGCGCGCGAGTGCTGCGAGCCCGCGCCCGATCAGCAGCTGGTCCCAGCGGCCGCGGTCCTGGTCCAGCAGCAGCACCGGCTCGCCGGCGGGCCCGACGCGCGCCCGCGCGCGCGACGACGTCAGCTCCATCAGCGCCACCAGGCCGTGCACCTCCGGCTCCGCGGGCGCCAGCTCCGCGAGCACGCGACCCAGCCGCAGCGCGTCCTCGCACAGCGCCGGACGCAGCCAGTCGTCGCCGCGCGTCGCCGCATAGCCCTCGTTGAAGACGAGGTAGATCACGTTCAGGACCGAGGCCAGCCGCTCGTCGCGCTCGGGCCCGCGCGGCGTCTCGAACGGCACGCGCGCCTCGGCGAGCGTGCGCTTCGCGCGCACGATGCGCTGCTCGATCGTGGTCACGGGCGCGAGGAACGCGCGCGCGATCTCCTCGGCCGTGAGCCCGCCCAGGAGCCGCAGTGTCAGCGTCACGCGCGCGTCGCTCGAGAGCACGGGATGGCAGGTGACGAAGATCAGCCGCAGCATGTCGTCGCCGTACTCGTCGTCGAGCGAGGTGTCCAGCTCGTCGGCGCGCGTGTCCGGCCGCTCGTCCAGCTCGCGGCCCAGTTGTTCGTGCTTGCGGTCCAGCATCTTGACTCGTCGCAGCTGATCGAGCGCCCGGCGCTTGGCGGTGGTCATGAGCCAGGCGCCCGGTCGCTCCGGAACACCGGTTCGCGGCCAGTGCTCGAGCGCCGCGACGAGCGCGTCCTGCGCCAGGTCCTCTGCTGCGCTCAGGTCGCGTGTGAACCGCGTCAGCCCGGCGACCAGCCGGGGAAACTCGATGCGCCAGATGGCCTCGATCGAGCGCGAGCGGTCGGGCGCCGTCATGATTTCCGACGACGCCCGGGGCCGCTCGTTTCGATCGAGGCGCTCACGGTCAGCGCTTGGCCGCCGCCTGCTCCTTCATCTGCTTCGCGAGCCGCTGTTCCTTTTCACGCAGCTCGGGCGTGAGCTCGTCACCGAAGTCCGAGGCCTCGAAGAACGGGCGCAGCTCCAGCACGCTGTCCTCGCCGGTCGGGTTCGGGCAGCGCTTCGCCCACTCGACCGCTTCCTGGAAGTTCTTCACCTGCCAGATCCAGAAACCGGCGATCAGCTCCTTGGTCTCGGCGAACGGACCGTCGACGACCGTGCGCTTCTTGCCCGAGAACTCGATGCGCGCACCGTTCGAGCTCGGCTTGAGCCCGTCGCCCGCGAGCATGATGCCCGCCTTCACCAGCTGCTCGTTGTAGTTCGTCATCTCGGTGAGCATCTGTTCGCTCGGCATGATCCCGGCCTCGGTGTCCTTGTTCGCCTTCACGATCACCATGACTCGCATCGCCTGCTCCTTTGCTCTGTGGGTCTTCGGGGCCGGCGTTCCCGGCCGCTCCGGCCGGGGCCCTCGCCCCTCTCTGTCTTCACGACGAACGATGCGGCCCGGAATCGACACGGCCGGGGACGGATCTTCACTTGGGAACGAACCCCATCAATGCCAGCGAGTTACCGTCGGGATCCTTGAACTCGCGGAGCTTGAGCTCCCCCGCCTCGGTGCGCTGCACCACGCTGGCGGCGCCGCCGAAGTGCACGCCGCGCTGCTCCAGCTCGCCGCTCAGCGTGTCGATGTCGGGCGCGTCGATGTAGAGCACCGAGCCGCCCGGCATCATCGACGGCTCGACGCCGACCATGAGCCGCAGCTCGCCCATCTGGTAGAACGTCATGTTGCTCACCTCGAACAGCAGAGGCAACCCGAGCACGTCGCGATAGAAACGCTTCGAGCGCTCGGGATCGCGCGTGGTCAGCGCCACCTGGACGAGCTTGCGGCCGGCGAGCGTCGGCGGGGCGGGATTCGTGGACGGGTTCACGGTGACCTCCGGGAAGGGGTCGAGGGTCAGGGCGGAGCCGGGAGGATAGCGGAGTGCGTGCGCGGCGTCGGCCGGCGCGCGCGAACGCGGCAAGTGAGCCGCCGTGCTACGCTTTCCTGACCCCGCACGTGCTTTTCCTCCCTGAGGCCGGTGGAGCCTGCCGAATGACGGATCTCAACCCCCACGTGAACCAGATGGCGGACGAATCCATGGTCCGCAACCTGACCGCGCAGATCGAGGCCATCTGGCCCCAGGAGCTGCCGCTCTATCGCCGCTACGGGCTCGCCGACGACATCGCGATCCTCGATGCCGGCTGCGGCACCGGCGAGGCCTCGGTGCGGCTCGCGGCGCTCTATCCGCGCGCGCGTGTGCTCGGCGTGGATATTCTGGACCAGCACCTGGCGCTCGCGCGCACGCGTGGGTCGGCCGTGGGTTCGCGGCTCACGTTCGAGAACCGGAGCATCTACGAGCTGGGACTTTCCGAGCGCTCGTACGACCTCGTCACCTGCCGGCACGTGCTCCACTCGATCCCGCACGCCGACCAGGTGATCGCCGAGCTGGCGCGCGTGACGAAGCGCGGCGGCCGGCTGCACCTGATCCCCGAGGACTACGACATGCTCCACTTCCAGCGCGCGGCGCCCGACCCGCGCGAGTTCTGGAACGCGGTCCCGGACGCCTTCGGCCGGCAGACGGGCACCGACCTGTTCATTGGTCGCCACGCATTCACCGCGTTCGAGAAGCTGGGGCTCGAGGACATCACGCTCGACTACGTCATCGTCGACACGCTGCGCTGCCCGCGCGACGTGTTCGCGCGCATCATCGGGGCGTGGCGCGACGGCTACGTGGGTGTGAGCGCCGAGGCGATGGGCTGGCCGCTCGAGCGCGCCGAGGGTTACTTCGAGCGCATGATCGCGAACATCCGCGATCCGAAGGCGTACGCGGTGTGGATGGTGCCCGTGCTGGCCGCCA